>NZ_JAVWWA010000040.1:0-39823 GCF_036666375.1 Comamonas sp.
AAAAAAATCTGCGTTCAGCGCCTGGCGACGATTTCGATCTTGCCGTTGCGCGGCTCAAGCCGCACCGGCAGCAGCGACGGCAAGGCCTGGGTGAAGGTGGCGAGCTGGCGCAGATCGACGCTGCCGCCCAGGCGCAGTGCGCCCACGGCGGGATCGCTCAGCACCAGGCGCGTATCGCCGTAACGCTCGAGTTCGGCCAAGGCCTCGCGCAGCGGCGTGTCGTTGAAGCTGATGCGGCCCTGGCGCCAGCTGGCGACGCTGGCGGGCGCAAACCTGGTCACGGGCTGCAACTGCGCAGCGGCGTCGGCCGTGACGCGCTGGCCCGCAGTCAATTCGATCTGCGCCTGCTGCGCGCCGGGCGCGGCCGGCGCCACGCGCACGCGGCCGGACTCGACCGCGACCACGGTATGTCCCGCATCCATGCCGGCCAGGGTGTGGCGCACGGAAAAGCGCGTGCCGACCACGGTCACCCGCATGGGCCCGGCGAACACCGAGAAGGGCTGGGCCGTATCGGCCTGTACCGCGAACATCGCCTGGCCCTCGGCCAGCCGCACTTCGCGCCGGTCGCGGTAGAGGCGCACATCGGCCTGCGTGGCCGCATCGAGCTGCAGCGTGCTGCCGTCGGGCAGGGCGATGTCCAGGCGCTGGCCGCGTTCGGTCGCGTAATGCTTTTCAAATGTCGGCTGGCCCGCATAGTGGTTCCAGCCCAGCCAGCCGCCAGCGACCAGGGCCACGGCGGCCATGGCAGTAGCTGCCTGCGGGAAGAAAGGCGCCAGGCCTGCAAGCCAGCCGCTGCGCTCCTTGGGCCGGTCGCGCTGCGCGGGCGCGGAGCGCCGCGGCAGACTGTTCCTGAGTGCCTGGATGCGGGCCGGCGGCAGGGCCTGTGCGGGCGTGGTGCTGTGCGCCATCTGATCGTAGGCCGTTGCGTGCTCGGGCGCCGCGCCCAGCCAGGCCTGGAACTGTGCTTCGGCGGCGGCGTCCATGGCCTCGCTGCGGCGCGTGGCCCACAGCGCGGCTTCCAGCAGCACCGGATCCTGGCCGCGCGCGAAGTCGTCGAACTCGCGCGCGTCCGCCGCGTCCTGCTTGGCCGCATGGGAAGGCGTGGTGGCGTGTCGGTTCATGGGCTCTTATAAGTGATGTCGCACGAGGCCTTCGAATCCTCACCCGGGTCTTTGAAAACAGTCATTTTTTCCGGCCCGCGGGTAGGGTCGGCGGCTGGCCCTGGATCTGCAGCTGGCAGGCACGGCAGGCCATGCGTCCGCGCGCAATGTGCTTTTCGACCATGCTGATCGACGCGCCCATGCGCTCGGCGATCTGCGCCTGCGGCAGGCCGTCGAACACATGCAGCACAAAGGCCTCGCGGCAGCGCGGTGGCAGGGCTTCGATGGTCGCGGCATAGGCTTCAAGCGCCTGGGACGAGGCGAATGCCGCATCGGGCTGCTGGTGGACGGGGGCGGGCGGGTGATCGGCTTCGGCCAGCGCCGCCAGATCATCGTGGCTGCGCAGCAGCTCGCGCCGGTGCTGGTCCACCATGACGTGGCGCGCGGTCTGATAGAGCAGGGCGCGTGGCTCGTGGATGGCAACTTCGGAGCGCTGGATGGCGAGCACGCGGGCATAGCTTTCCTGCACGACTTCGGCCGCCGCATCGCGGTCCTTGACCCTGCGGGAACAAAAATTCAGCAGTTCTCGGTAGTAGCGCTCAAGCACGGCAGCCCATGATCCAAGGTGGACACATTCCTGAAACAGTCTGGCGTAGAGACGTGGCGAGGGCTGGCCTGAGGAGCACGCAGATGGGAATGGCTCGTATTATGCCGGCAGTCGGCGCCGTCCATAATGCGCGCTGCACGATCAATGTGCCGGAGGGACAAAAATGAAGATTGCCGTACTCGATGACTACCAGAATGCCGTTGAAAAGCTGGGCTGCAATGCGCTGCTGAGCGCCCACGACGTCAGCGTTTTCACGCAGACCATGAACGAAGACCAGCTCGTGGCCGCGCTGCAGGACTTCGACGCGCTGGTGCTGATACGCGAACGCACGGAAATCACCGCGAGCCTGCTCGCGCGCCTGCCCAATCTGAAGTTGATCTCGCAGACCGGCAAGGTCAGCGGCCATATCGATGTGGACGCCGCGACGGCTGCCGGCGTGGCAATTGCCGAAGGCGTGGGCGACCCCACGGCGCCGGCCGAGCTGACCTGGGCGCTGATCATGGCGGCCTACCGCAAGATTCCGCAGTATGTCGCGCACATGAAGGCCGGCCGCTGGCAGGCATCTTCGCTGGACGCGCGCCACAACACGCCGGGCCGCGCGCTGCAGGGCGATACGCTGGGCATCTGGAGCTATGGCAAGCTGGGCAAGCGCGTCGCAGGCTATGGCAAGGCGTTCGGCATGGACGTTGTCGTCTGGGGCCGCGAAGCCAGCCGGGCCCAGGCGCTGGCCGACGGCTACCGCGTCGCCGACTCCAAGCAGAGCTTCTTTGCCCAGGCCGATATCGTGAGCCTGCACCTGCGGCTCAACGCCGCCACGCAGGGCATTGTGACCCTCGAAGACCTGCAGGCGATGAAGCCTTCGGCTCTGCTGGTCAATACCAGCCGCGCCGAACTGCTGGCGCCGGGCGCATTGCAGCAGGCGCTGGCCCAGGGACGTCCCGGCTACGCCGCGCTCGATGTGTTCGAGACCGAACCCGTGGCCGGCAATGAATGGTTTCTGTCGGCCGACAATGTCGTCGCCACGCCGCATCTGGGCTATGTCGAACAAAAGGGCTACGAGATCTACTTTCGCGCGGCCTTCGAGAACGTTGCCAGTTTCTTTGCGGGAACGCCGACCAATGTCTGCAATCCCGCAGCGCTGGCAAGCGCGTGAAGGCATCGATGACCATGCCGCAAATGCCCGGCCCCCGCCTGCGCCACGGCGTCTGGGAGTTTCCGGTCCACCATATGCGCGGCGGCACCTCGACCGGCCTGGTGATCTGGGAGCCGGCCGCGCCTGCCGACGATGAACTGCGCGAGGAACTGCTGCGCCACCTGATGGGCGTGCCCCTGGAGCGCGAGCGCCCGGGCAACAAACAGACCACGGGCTTGGGCCGCGGCCCGGCCACCAGCAACAAGGTGTTTTTCGCCCGCATGGAGCAGGCCGACGCCGGCGCGCGCCTGGTCAGCACGCTGGCCCAGCTCGCGGCCGACCATGGCCGCATCGACTGGAGCGTCAACTGCGGCAATATGTCCTCGGCGCTGCAGCTGTGGGCGCTGGACAGCGAACTGGTGGAACACATCGCAACCGGCGCCCACGAACTCGCGATACGCAACACCAACACCGGCGTGCTGACCACGTCGCGCATGGTGCTGCAAGCCGATGGCGGGTTTGCCACCGCCGAGATTCCGGGCGTGATGGGCCGGCACCCGGCCGTGGACCTGTTCCTGCACCAGCCCGCGGGCGCCAAGACCGGCGCGCTGCTGCCCACGGGCAACCCGGTCGACACCATTGCCGGGGTGCGCGTGAGCTGTGTCGACGTGGCCGTGCCCATGGTCATCGTGCGCGCCGCCGATCTGGGCAAGACCGGCCATGAATCGGTGGGCGAACTCGCAGCCGACGCCGACTTCCTGCAGCGGCTCAAGGCGATCTGGGTCGAAGCGGGCTTGAAGATGCAGCTGCGGCGCAAGAACGGCAGCCTGATGAGCGCCGGCGACATCGCGCAAAGCGAGACCCTTCCCAAGGTCTGCATCATCGGCGCGGCGCGCGCCGGCGCCGATCTCGCGGTGCGCTATTTCACGCCGCAGACCGTGCATGCTTCGCTGGCGGTCTCGGGCGGCTGCTGCCTGGCCGCGGCCACGCTGGTGGCGGGCTCGGTGGCGCACGAACTCGCGCCCAAGAGCGCGACATCGGTGCTGGGCGAAGTCAAGGTCGATATCGAGAACCCCGCGGGAATCCTGTCGACCACGGTGGTGGCTTCCATGCAGGGCGATGCCTTGCGCATTGCCTCGGCCGCGTACCAGCGCAGCGCCCAGGTGCTGCTCAAGGGCTATGTGCCGCTGTATGCGGCGTCGGCCGCATTGCGCGCGGCGCTGGCGCAGCGCGCCGGCTAGAGACGCCAGCGCTGCCTGCTCAGGGGCGCTTGCCCACTTCGGCGACTTCGCGCGTCCAGGCCAGGGCCTGCTCGCTCAGGCTCAAACCCAGGCCGGGGCGGGTGGGCACCAGCATGCGCCCGTCCTTGATTTCCAGACGCTCGTTGAACAGCGGCTCGAGCCAGTCGAAATGCTCGACCCAGGGTTCGGTCGCATAGACCGCGCCCAGATGCACATGCAGTTCCATCGCGAAATGCGGCCCCAGCGCCAGCCCGGCGTTCTCGGCCTGGGCGGCGATGCGCAGAAAAGGCGTGATGCCGCCGACGCGCGGCGCATCGGGCATCAGATAGTCGGCCGCGCGGTGGCGGATCAGCTCGGCATGCTCGGCCGCCGAGGTCAGCATCTCGCCGGTGGCAATCGGCGTATCGAACTGCGCGGCCAGCGCCGCATGGCCTTCGAAGTCATAGGCGTCCAGCGGCTCCTCGATCCAGACCAGATTGAACTGCTCGAAGATGCGGCACATGCGCTGCGCGGCGGGCCGGTCCCATTGCTGGTTGGCGTCGACCATCAGCGGCATGTCGTCGCCCAGGTGCCGGCGCACGGCTTCGACGCGCTGCACGTCGAGCGCCTGGTTGGGCTGGCCGACCTTGAGCTTGATGCCGCCTATGCCGCGCTCGCGCGAGGCCGCGGCATTGACCAGCAACTGGTCCAGCGGCGTGTGCAGAAAGCCGCCCGAAGTGTTGTAGCAGCGCACGGAGTCGCGCTGCGAACCCAGCAGCTTGGACAGCGACAGCCCCGCGCGCCGCGCCTTGAGGTCATAGAGCGCGACATCGAACGCGCCTATCGCCTGCACCGCCATGCCGCTGCGGCCCACCGACGCGCCAGCCCACTGCAGCTTGGTCCACAGCCGCGAAATATCGCTGGGGTCTTCGCCTATGAGCGCCGGCGCGATTTCCTTGGCATGCGCAAACTGGCCGGGCCCGCCCGCGCGCTTCGAATAGCTCAAGCCCAGGCCCTGGTGGCCATCCTTGGTTTCAATCTGCACGAACAACATGGCGATCTCGGTCATGGGCTTCTGGCGACCGGTCAGCACCTTGGCGTCGCTGATCGGGTTGGCCAGCGGCAGATAGCAGGACGAGACACGCACCCAGGCAATGCTGTCGGCGGGCAGTGGGGCGTTGGCGGAGGAGGGCATGGCGTTGGTCATGGTGTTTACGGGCGAAAAGATAACGTGGTCATTCATGCGCAAAAAAAGAGTGGGCCTTGGTGGGCGTTTTAAGAAATACGTTTATTGGTTTGCAACGCATCGCAGTGATGGCACTTGATGGGTGATGATAACGTTGTCATTTTGCGGGTCAATGGCTACACACCCGGGTTTTCCCTGGTCGTTTGGGCCGCGTGCGGGCTGCCATCGCCTTGTCTCGCATCGCGGCGCTGGCCCAGGCCGTAAACTAGCCGGGTAGTCAGGCCGCTCATGCCGAGTCGGCCCATGTCCATGAACACTCCCGTCCCTTTCAAAGCCGCCACGCTGCACGATGTCGCCCGCACCGCGGGGGTCTCGCTGATCACCGCTTCGCGCGCGCTGACCAATCCCAAGCTGGTTTCCAGTGCGACGATTCTCAAGGTGCAGGCCGCGGCCGAGGCCGTGGGCTATATCCCCAACCTGCTGGCCGGCGGCCTGAAGTCCCGACGCAGCATGCTGGTCGCAGGACTGGTGCCGGCGATTTCGGTGGCCCAGTTCCTGCCCACGGTGCAGTCGCTGACCGATGTGCTGTCCCAGGCCGGCTACCAGCTGATACTGGGTCAGACGGGCTACGACCATGCGCATGAGGAAGCGCTGATCAACACCATGATCAGCCGGCGCCCCGACGGCATCGTCTTCACCGGCCTGGTGCATTCGGCCAGCGCGCGCGAGCGCCTGCAGCGTGTGGGCATTCCCGTGGTCGAGACCTGGGACCTGAGCGAGCGCCCGGTCGACATGCTGGTGGGCTTTTCGCATGTAAAGGTGGGCAGCGCCATTGCGGGCTATTTCCTGGGCCGGGGTTGGCAGCGCGTGGGCATTGCCACCGGCGACGACCACCGCGGCGGACTGCGGCGCGAAGGCTTTCTCGCGGCCATGGGCCGAGACGTTCCCACGGCTGTCGTGCCTGCGCCCAGCAGCATGGGCCTGGGGCGCAGGGCGCTCACGGAACTGCTGACCAAGGACCCGGGCCTGCAGGCGATCTACTGCAGCTCGGACCAACTGGCCCAGGGCGTGCTGGCCGAAGCCCAGGCGCGCGGACTGCGCGTTCCCGAAGACCTGGCGGTTTGCGGCTTCGGCAACGCCGACTTCGCGGCCGACATGCAGCCGTCGCTGACCACCGTGCACGTGGACGGCGCGGCGATTGGCCGGCGCGCGGCCCAGCTGATCATCGACCGCAGTCACGGCAGGCCCATAGAGCAGCCAATCGTCGATCTGGGCTTTCGCATCATCGAGCGGCGCTCGACGTCACTGGAGCACGGCTAGCGCGCCTGGCCGGAATGGTCTCAGGACAGCGGCGTGATTTTGGTCACCGCGAAATTGATCATCTTGAGCTGGTCTTGCCTGTCGCTCTCGTCGCCAGGGGACACCGCGCTCTCGTCGTGCTCCACCCACAGTCCTTTTTGATTCTTGATGCGGATCTCATAGCGTGAGTTGTTCCAGGTGATGGCTTGCTTGCCCGTCATGGTGATCGCCAGCTTTTGCCCGGTTTTCTGATCGGTGGCCTGCAGCGTGACCGTATCGTCGAGATTGAACGTGACCAGATTGGGAAGCCCGCCTTGCACGCTGATGGTGAGTCTTTTGAATTGCTCCGCATCGGGGATACGCACCTGCCTGATGACCTTGACCGCGGTGAGTGCTGCGTCGCCGGGCTTCCACTGGACCTGTGCTTCGTCTTGCGCATGCAGCAGATCCACAAGTTTTTGCAGGTTCAAGCGTGGCAAATCTTCTGGCTTGATACGTCCCAGATCGACCGGCTGGAACAGCTGGAAGCGGTTTTTTGCACGCTCCTGCGCGCGTTCCTGGCCTTGGTGCACATAGGTTTCCTGGACGTCGAACGACCAGCCGGGCAGGGTGTCGAGATGGAACAGTTCCGAGAGCAAGGGCAGAAATTTTTCCGGCTCCTTTTCGTCGGAGAACAGTTCCTGGTCGAGCTTGAATGCCCATTCGCCGGCCGCATTGCGCTGGTTGAACGGCGCGAGGTTTTGCAGGCTCTTGAGGAAGTCGGCGGTCCAAACCGAGCCGTGCTGCGAGTAGGCTTCGTCGATCAGCTTGATGAACTGGTCGGCGGCGCTGCGTTCCTCGGCGTTCTGGCTTGCGGCTTTGAAGCTTTCCAGATGACCGCGCAGTTCTTTCGCGCCGATGGCGCCGATCAGCAACTTGATGGACGCGCTGGCATAGCTTCGGCCCCATCCCGATATGAAGCCACCCATGTCGCGATCTTCGTATTGGTCGGGAATGGGCGTTTCTTGCGCGCTGCCGGCGCCTGTGAAGATGGTGACCTCGCGGCCCGAAATGGCGGACGGGCGCTGGATCGCCGTGCCGGCAGCGGTTTCATCGCCGCCACTGCCCGATCCGCCGCCGCATGCCGCGAGCAGGCCTGCGGCGACAATCATTGCGCCCCAACGGGGCTGACGGCTGTTCCTCATCGTGGTTCTCCTTGCTGGTGGAGCGCCGCTCAGCCTGGGCCCTGGGCGCGCTGCAAGCATCAAATGCCATGCCGGATGCGTCACCTCGATTGAACAGTGCCGGCCCGCCGGCCCATGCCGGAAGACGGCGCGCCGCGTCGGTTGCGCCGCAACCGTGCCCGCGTCGGCGCGCGCCGCAGGCAGGAGTCAGGTGCTTTCGCGCACCACCAGCTCGTAGCCCAGCTCTATGCTGCCGGGCGCGGCCGCGCTGCCGCGCATCATGCCCAGCAGCATGGCTGCGCCTTCGCGGCCGACTTCGCTGCGCGGCGTGCGCACGGTGGTCAGCGAAGGCACCATCTGGTCGCTGCCGGCCAGGTCGTTGAAGCCGGCCATGGCGATGCGCGCGGGCACCTGCACGCCCAGGCGATGGGCGGCGAGCAGCCCACCCTGGGCGATGTCGTCGTTGCAAAAGAAGATGGCGTCGATGTCGGGCATGCGCTGCAGCATTTCCTCGAACAGCCGCGCGCCCAGCGCGATCGATGAACGCTCGGGGCTCAGCATTTCGAGCCGCGGGTCGTAGATGCCGGCGGCGCGCAGGCAGCGGCGATAGCCTTCGGCGCGCTGCAGCACGCGCGGATCGAGCTGGGCGCCGCAAAATGCGATGCGCCGCCGGCCGCGGTCCAGCAGGTGCTGGGTGATGGCCGCGCCGGCGTCGGTCTGCGAAAAACCCACGCAGGCCACGCCGGGCGCATCGCTGGTCTCCATCAGGTGCACGCAGGGCACGCCGCTCTGGGCGATCAGCCGGCGCGAGGTCTCGCTGCGGTCGAAGCCCGTGACCAGCAGGCCTGCAGGCCGGTGCGGCAGATAGGTGCGCAGCAGCAGTTCCTCCTCGGCGCTGTCGTAGTGTGTCACGCCTATCAGCGGCTGAAAGCCTTCGGGAAACAGCGTGCGGTGCACGGCTTCGAGCAGGTCGACAAACAGCGCGTTCGACAGCAGCGGCACCAGCACCAGCACCTGCGTGCTCTTTTGCGAGGCCAGCGCGCGCGCCGCGGGGTCGGGTACATAGCCCAGGCTGTCTGCGGCCTGCCGGACTTTGAGCACCAGCTGCGGATCGACGCCGCGCTCGCCGCGCAGCGCGCGCGAGACGGTGATCGGGCTCACGCCCGCGAGCTGGGCGACATCGGAAAGGGTGGTGCGACCGCTGGAGCGGCGCGAACGACG
The DNA here is from genome assembly GCF_036666375.1 of Comamonas sp. GTDB lineage: Bacteria > Pseudomonadota > Gammaproteobacteria > Burkholderiales > Burkholderiaceae_C > Comamonas. Next base: position 8,929 of record NZ_JAVWWA010000040.1, read on the forward strand.
CGGTGCTTCTGTCAAGGGTTTGTCCTGATGACTGGAGAAAGTCGAAAAATCTATGATAGCGCTATCCGAGCGCGAAAACACCGCTATTTTCCCGCGATAATCCAACGCAAATTTTTCAGTACGAGGAATCATGCCCTCGTTTTTTTATGACCAACACGGATAGCGCTATCCAAAGTTTCCACCCGGTGGCGGCCCCTGTGCCGTGCCATGCCCATGCCCTGGTGGTGATGGGTGTTTCCGGCTGCGGCAAGTCCAGCGTGGCCCAGATGCTGGCCCAGACGCTGGGCTGGACGCTGCATGAAGGCGACGCCTACCATTCGCCCGAAAACGTGCGCAAGATGCAGGCCGGCATCGCCTTGACCGATGACGACCGCGCGAGCTGGCTTGCCGACCTGTGCGGCATCCTGGCCACGGCGAGCGCCAGCAGCGGCATCGTGCTGACCTGTTCGGCCTTGAAGCGCAAGTACCGCGATCGCCTGCGCCTGGCGCAGCCGCAGGGCGCGCTCGGCTTTGTGTTCCTGGACCTGGACTTCGCGACCGCCCTGCAGCGCGTGCAGCAGCGCCCCGGCCACTTCTTCTCGCCCGATCTCGTGGCAAATCAGTTCGCGACGCTGGAGCGCCCCGACGCCGAAGCCGGCGTGGTGGGCATTGACGCGACGCTGCCCCTGGCCGAGATCGTGCGCCGCGCCAACGCCTGGCACGCGCCGGCCGCGGCGTGACATATCCCGAAAACAAGGAAATACCCATGCATGCAGAAACAAGTCCAGTGAAGCCCAAGCCGCGCCTGCAGCGCGCGGCCGAGCTGTTCATGGTGGTGGCGCTGGCCGGAATGGTGGTGGCGGTGTTCGTCAACGTCGTGCTGCGCTACGTGTTCAACACCAGCATCGTCTCGTACGAGGAAATCTCGCGCTTGCTGTTCGTCTGGCTGGTCGCGGTCGGCTCCATCGTCGCTGCCTACGAGTGCAGCCACCTGGGTTTCGACATGGTGACTTCGCGCGTCAGCCCGCCGGTGCGCCGCGCGCTGTTCTGGCTCACGCAGTTGCTGGTCGTGGCCTGCATGCTGCTGCTGCTGTGGGGCTCGTGGGCCCAGGTCCAGGCCGGGCTGAGCAGCTACAGCACGGTCATGGGCTATCCGCTGGCGCTGGGCGCGGCGGCAACGCTGGTGCTGGCCGTAGGCATGCTGGTGGTGGCGCTGCGCGACATGCGCCGCGGCCCGCACGATCCGGCGCGTGACGGCTCCATCCTTGAAGTCGAATAAGGAGCTGGCAACATGGTCGTGACTTTCATTTTCCTGTTCGTGCTGATCGGCGGCATGGTGATCGGCATGCCGATCGCGCATTCGCTGGTGCTCACCGGGGTGGCGCTGATGTGGCACCTCGACTTCTTCGACACCCAGCTGCTGGCGCAGAACCTGCAGGCGGGCTTCGACAACTTTCCGCTGCTGGCCGTGCCGTTCTTCATCCTGGCCGGCGAGCTGATGAACGCCGGCGGGCTGTCGCGGCGCATCATCGATCTGGCCAGCGCCTTCGTGGGCCATATCCGCGGCGGCCTGGGCTTCGTGACGATTGGCGCGGCCGTGCTGCTGGCGTCGATGAGCGGCTCGGCCATTGCCGACACCGCGGCGCTGGCCACCATCCTGCTGCCCATGATGCGCGACCAGAAGTATCCGGACAGCTACAGCTCGGGGCTGCTGGCCTCGGGCGGCATCATCGCGCCCATCATTCCGCCGTCGATGCCGTTCGTGATCTACGGCGTGACGACCAATACCTCGATCAGCAAGCTGTTTCTCTCGGGCATTGTTCCCGGTCTGATCATGGGCGTGTTCCTGATCGCGGCCTGGTGGACCATCGCGCGCAAGTTCCAGCTCGCCAGCGGCCCTCGCATGCCCTGGGGCACGCGCTTGAAGACGCTGGCCAAGAGCTTCTGGGCCATGATGATGCCGGTCATCATCCTGGGCGGTCTCAAGGGCGGCATCTTCACGCCGACCGAAGCCGCCGTCGTGGCCGCGGTCTACGCGCTGTTCGTGTCGATGGTGGTCTACCGCGAGATGAGCTGGAACAAGCTGTATGACGTGTTCCTGGCCGCGGCCAAGACCACGGCCGTGGTGATGTTCCTGTGCGGCGCGGCCACGGTCACCGCCTACATGATCACGCTGGCCGACCTGCCCAACCTGCTGGCCGAAAGCTTCTCGGGCCTGCTGGGCAACCCCATGCTGTTCATGGCGCTGATGATGCTGTTCCTGCTGGTCGTGGGCACGGCCATGGACCTGACGCCCACCATCCTGATCTTCGGCCCGGTCTGCGCGCCGCTGGCCATGAAGGCCGGAATCGATCCGGTGTACTTCGGCTTCATGTTCATCTACGTGGGCTGTATCGGCCTGATCACTCCGCCCGTGGGAACGGTGCAGAACGTGGTTGCCGGGGTCGGCAGGCTGCGCATGGAAACCGTGATCAAGGGCACGACGCCGTTCCTGCTGGCCTATGTGCTGCTGGCCGTGCTGCTGGTGATCTTCCCGCAGATCGTGCTGGCGCCGCTGCGCTGGATGCATTGAAACCAAGTTTTTCCAAACCCGGGGGCATGGTGCCCCCCATATCAACCAGGAGACAGACATGCGAATCAAATTTGCCCTCGGCGCATTGGCCGTACTGATGGCGGCCGGTGCCGTGCAGGCCCAGGACTTCAAGCCGCGCATCGTGCGCTTCGGCTACGGCCTGGTCGATGACTCGAACCAGGGCCGGGCCGTGCGCCTGTTTGCCAAGGAGGTGGAGAAAGCCACGGGCGGCAAGATGAAGGTGCGCGGCATAGGCAATGCGGCGCTGGGCTCCGACATGCAGATGCAGCAGGCGCTGATCGGCGGCGCCCAGGAAATGATGGTCGGCTCCACGGCCACGCTGGTCGGCGTCGCGCCGCAGATGGCGCTGTGGGACACGCCTTTCCTGATCAACAATGCCAAGGAAGCCGACGCGCTGCTCGACGGCCCGGTGGGCGACAAGGTGCGCGCCACGCTCGAGTCCAAGGGCATCGTCGGTCTGGTCTATTGGGAAAACGGTTTCCGCAACCTGACCAACAACAAGCACCCGGTGACCAAGCTCGAAGACATGAACGGCATCAAGCTGCGCGTGATGCAGAACAATGTCTTCCTCGACAGCTTCAAGGCCCTGGGCGCGAACGCCGTGCCACTGCCGTTCTCGGAACTGTTCACGGCGCTGGAAACCAAGGCCGTGGACGGCCAGGAGAACCCGTACAACACCGTGGTGTCGAGCAAGTTCTACGAAGTGCAGAAGTACCTCACCGTGACCAACCATGTCTACAGCCCCTGGATGGTGTCGGTCAGCAAGAAGTGGTGGGATGGCCTGAGCAAGGACGAGCAGAAGGTCATCATGGACGCGGCCAAGAAGGCGCGTGACTTCGAGCGCAAGGACACGCGCGACGAAGCCGCCAAGGCCCTGGCCGATCTCAAGACCAAGGGCATGCAGGTCAACGAGCTGTCGGCCGCCGAAGCCGGCCGCATGCGCGACAAGCTGACCCAGGTCAACGCTTCGGTCGCCACCACCGTGGGCATGGACCTGTGGAAGCAGACGCAGGACGAGCTCGCCAAGATGCGCGCCGCGAAATGAGCCTGGCCGCCGCACCGGATGCCGCCGCACGCCGCGTCGCCTGGGTCACGGGCGCGGGCACGGGCATAGGCCTGGCCGGCGCCCAGGCGCTGGCCGAGGGCGGCTGGCATGTGCTGCTGTCGGGCCGGCGCGAAGACGTGCTGGCCCAGGCCTGCGCGCAGATCGCCGCGCGCGGCGGCAGCTGCGCGGCGCTGGCGCTCGATGTCGTCGACGCCTCCGCGGCCGAGGCCGCGGCGCAGCAGATTGCCGCGCGCCATGGCCGCATCGATCTGCTGGTCAATGCCGCGGGCATCAACGTGCAGCGCCGCAGCTGGGCCGACTGCAGCGCGGCCGACTGGGAGCGCGTGCTGGACATCAATCTGAAAGGCACGGTGCACACCATGCGCGCCGTGCTGCCCATGATGCGTGCCGCCGGGGGCGGCGCCATCATCAACGTGGCGTCCTGGGCCGGGCGCTTCACCGCGGCCATGCCCGGCGCGGCGTACACCGCCAGCAAGTCGGCCGTGGCCGCATTGACGCACGAATTCAACATCGAGGAATTCCGCCACGGCCTGCGCGCCTGCTGCCTGCTGCCCGCCGAAGTGGCGACTCCCATCCTGAAGCAGCGCCCTGTGCCGCCGTCCGACGAGGACATGGCGCGCATGCTCCAGCCCCAAGACCTGGGCCGCACCATTGCCTTCGTCGCGAACATGCCTGCGCATGTGTGCATGAACGAGATACTGATCAGCCCCACCTGGAACCGCATGTTCCTTTGAGAGAACTTTCCGCATGACACTGAACGCCACCGTCGAAGCGGTCACGCGCCGCATACGCGAGCGCAGCGCGCCCGAGCGCGGCGCCTATCTGCAACGCCTGCAGGCCCTGGCCCGGCGCCCGCCGGGCGCGCAGCGCCTGGGCTGCGCCAATGTCGCGCATGCGTTTGCCGGCCTGCCCGGCAACGACAAGCTGCGCATCGTTGCCGAGCGCGCGCCTAACATAGGCATAGTCACCGCCTACAACGACGTGCTGTCGGCCCATGCGCCGCTGCAGCACTACCCCGAACTGCTCAAGGACGAAGCGCGCCGCAACGGCGCCACGGCCCAGGTCGCGGGCGGCGTGCCCGCGATGTGCGACGGCGTGACCCAAGGCACGCCGGGCATGGAGCTGAGCCTGTTCAGCCGCGATGTGATTGCCATGGCGACGGCGGTGTCGCTGAGCCACGATGTGTTTGATTCGGCGCTGCTGCTGGGCGTGTGCGACAAGATCGTTCCCGGCCTGCTGATAGGCGCGCTGCAGTTCGGCCATCTGCCCACGGTCTTCGTTCCCGCGGGGCCCATGACTTCGGGCCTGTCGAACAACGCCAAGGCCAAGGTGCGCGAGCAGGCGGCGCAAGGCCTGGTCGGGCGCGAGGAGCTGCTGGCCGCGGAATCGGCGGCCTACCACGGCGAAGGCACCTGCACCTTCTACGGCACGGCCAACAGCAACCAGATGCTGCTTGAAGCCATGGGCCTGCATGTGCCGGGCACGGCCTTTGTGAACCCCGGCCAGGCGCTGCGCCAGGAGCTCACACGCGAAGCCGCGCGCACATTGTTGCAGCCGGGCTGCGCGCCGATAGGCGAAGTCGTCGACGAGCGCTGCATCGTCAACGCCATGGTCGCGCTGCTGGCCACGGGCGGCTCCACCAACCACCTGATCCACTGGGTGGCGGTGGCGCGCGCGGCCGGCATCACCATCGATTGGAACGATTTCTCCGAGCTGTCGGCCGTGGTGCCGTTGCTGGCGCGCGTCTATCCGAACGGCAGCGCCGACGTCAACCATTTCCAGGCCGCGGGCGGCCCGGGCTATGTGATTCGCGAGCTGCTGGACGCGGGCCTGATGCATGACGACGTGCTGACCGTGCGCCCCGGCGGCATCCGCGAGTTCACGCGCCTGCCCCAGGGCGACGCGGACCACCGGCTGCACTGGGCCGAGATCGGCGCCAGCCTCGACGACAGCGTGCTGCGGCCGGTGGCCGCGCCGTTCAGCGCCACCGGCGGCCTGAAGCTGCTGCACGGCAATCTGGGGCGCAGCGTGATCAAGGTCTCGGCCGTGCCCGAGGAGCGCCATGTGATCGAGGCGCCGGCGCGGGTGTTCGGCTCGCAGGCCGAACTGCAGGCGGCTTTTCAGGCCGGCGAACTCGACCGCGACGTGGTCTGCGTGGTGCGCTGGCAGGGCCCGCAGGCCAACGGCATGCCCGAACTGCACAAGCTCACGCCGCCGCTGGCCGTGCTGCAGGGCAAGGGCTTTCAGGTGGCGCTGGTGACCGACGGCCGCATGAGCGGCGCCTCGGGCAAGGTGCCCGCGGCCATCCATGTCTCGCCCGAAGCCTGCGCGGGCGGCCCGCTGGCGCGCGTGCTTGACGGCGACATCGTGCGCCTTGATGCGGTGGCCGGAACGCTTGACGTGCTGGTCGATGCCGCCGAGTGGAATGCGCGCACGCCGGCACAGATTCCCGCGGCCCAGGCGCTGGACAATACCTTCGGCTTCGGCCGTGAACTGTTTGCCGGTTTCCGGCGCAATGCGCTCAGCGCGGAAGAGGGAGCCTGCTCGTGGCTGTAGACAACACAATATTGAGCGCGCGCGCGGTGATGCGCGACGCGCCCGTGATTCCGGTGATCGTGCTGCATGACGTGGCGCATGCCGTGCCCATGGCGCGCGCGCTGGTCGCGGGCGGCATCCGCATGCTCGAAGTCACGCTGCGCACGCCGCAGGCGCTGGCCTGCATCGAGGCCATTGCGCGCGCCGTGCCTGAAGCCGTGGTCGGCGCGGGCACGGTGCGCAGTGCCGAGGACGCTGCCGCGGCAGCGAACGCAGGCGCGCGCTTTGCCGTCAGTCCCGGCTATACCCAGGCCGTGGGCGAAGCCTGCCGGGCCAACGGCTTGCCGCTGCTGCCCGGCGTGGCCACGGCCAGCGAGATCATGGCCGCACAGGCCGATGGCTTCGATGCGCTCAAGTTCTTCCCCGCGCTGCAGTCGGGCGGCAGCGCCATGCTCAAGGCCTGGGCCGGCCCGTTTGGCGATGTGCTTTTCTGCCCCACGGGCGGCATACAGCCGGGCAATGCCGCGGAGTTCCTGGCGCTGGCCAACGTGGCCTGCGTGGGCGGCTCCTGGCTGGTGCCGGCCGATGCGCTGGCCCAGGGCGACTGGGCGCGCATCACCACGCTCGCACGGCAGGCAAGCCAGTTGAAAAACGGCTGAGGCGTTTTCCTGTCAACCGGGTAAACCTGGGGTTGGGGCGGTGCGGCGGCACTAGCAGCTATGCAAAAAACAGCGCCCTGCGGCATGCTGCGGGGCCTACGATTTGCGGCCCGCAACCCTTGAGGAAATCCCGTGACACCTACCCGCCGCCGCATCGGCCAATTCATCGCCCTCACGCCGCTGCTCGCCCTGCCTTTTGCCGCGCTGGCGCAGAACTATCCGAGCAAGCCGATCACCGTGGTCGTGCCCTACGCTCCCGGCGGCGGCGTCGACATCGTGACGCGCATCGTCGCCCAGGAGCTGGGCGGCGCGCTGGGCCAGACCGTGATTGTCGACAACAAGCCCGGCGCCTCGACCAACATCGGCATGGCCGCCGTGGCCAAGGCGCCGGCCGACGGCTATACGCTGCTCACGGCCTCGCCCACGCTGGCCAGCAATGCCGCGCTGTTCAAGAAGCTCAGCTTCAATCCCGCCGAGGACTTCACGGCCATAGGCAAGATTGGCTATGCGCCGCTGGTCATCGTGGTGCCGGCAAACTCGCCGTTCAAGTCGCTCAAGGAGTTGATTGACGGCAGCAAGCGCGAAAAGAGCGAGCTGTCGTACGGCTCGGCCGGCAACGGCAGCTCGGGCCATCTGGCCAGCGAACTGCTGATCCAGCAAACCGGCCTCAAGGCCATCCATATTCCCTACAAGGGCGGCAGCCCGGCGATCACCGACCTGATAGGCGGGCGGGTCTCGTTCATGTCCATCAATCCGCTGGAAGTGATTTCCCACATCCAGTCGGGCTCGCTGCGGGCCCTGGCGGTCTACGGCAGCAAGCCCACGGACACGCTGCCGTCCCTGCCCACGACGCAGTCGCTGGGCTGGCCCAAGCTCGACGCCACGGTCTGGTGGGGCCTGGTCGGCCCGCGCAACCTGCCGCCCGAGCTGGTGCAGCGCCTCAACGGCGAACTGCAAAAAGTGCTGGCGCGCAAGGACGTGCAGGACAAGCTGGCCGCGCGCGGCGCGATTGTCGACAGCGGCTCGGCGCAGAAATTCGCCGACTTCAGCAAGTCGGAAATCGTCAAATGGGGCCAGGTCATCAAGGACGCCGGCATTCTGGCCGATTGATCTGCGCTGACTGAAGCCAGCGGCAAGGTCTGGCCTTGCCGTTTTTTTGCGCCGTCCGACAGAACAACAAGGAGACAGAAATGATATTGCGCCCCTGGATTGCCATTGCCCTCACCGCCGCGCTGCTGACCGGCTGCGCCGTCGCGCCCCAGCCGCCGCAGACCAGCGCCTCGGTCGCGCAGGCCCAGCCGATACTTGCGCCCACGGGAACGTTGCGCGTCGGCGTCTATCCCGGCAGCCCCACGTCCCTGATAGAAAAGCCCCAGGGTGGGCTGTCGGGCGTCTCCTATGAGATGGGAACGCTGCTGGCCGCGCAGCTGAACGTTCCGGTGCGCGTCGTGAAGTTCGAGCGCATCGCCCAGGTGATCGATGCGATCAAGGCGGGCGAGGTCGACTTCACCGTCACCAACGCCTCTGCGGCCCGGGCCCAGGTGGTGGCATTCACCGCGCCCGTGATTGCGCTGGAACTGGGCTATCTCGCGGCGCGCGACGGCAAGATCCAAAGCATCGATGCGGTCGATGTGCCCGGCGCGGTGATTGGCGTGTCACGCGGCAGTTCTTCGCTGGCGGCATTGAGCGGGCAGTTGAAGCAGGCACGGCTGGTGCAGTTCGATGCGCTGGCCGCTGCCGCGGACGCATTGCGCCAGGGTCAGATCGATGCCTTTGCCACCAACAAGGGGATTTTGTTCGAGCTGGCCGAGAAAGTGCCGTCGGCAAGCGTGCTGCAGGGGCGCTGGGGCCTGGAGCACATGGCCGTGGCCGTCCCCAAGGGCCGCGAAGCCGCGCTGCCGTCCCTGGAGGCGTTCGCGAACCGTCTGCAGCAGGACGGCGGTCTGGCGCGCATCGTCGCGAACTCGGGACTGCGCGGGACGGTGGCGGTGAAGTGAAGGGCTGCGCCTGTCCCGGCCCCCGTATCAGGGCGTGGCGGGCGTGCGCGCCAGCCGCCGCGGCCGCAGTTCGCTGGCAAGAATCCCGGCAACAATGAAGGCCGCGCCCAGCAGCGCCGTTGCCGGCAGGCGGTCACCCGCAATGCGGCCTATGATGCCGGCCCAGATCGGGTCGGTGGCGTAGATCAGCGTGGCCCGGGTCGGCGACACCGATTGCTGGGCCCAGTTCATGGTCAGATGGATCAGTGCGCTGACCAGGCCCAGTCCGACGGCGCTGCCTATCAGCAGCCAGGAAAAGCCAGGAACGGCCTCGCCGGCCAGCGGCATGGCCGCCAACGCGCACAGCCCTGCGACCAGCAGCTGAATGGCCGTCACGCGCTGCACGTTGACCTGGCCGGCGTATTTGCCTATCAGCAGGATTTCCAGCGCAATCACCACCGCGCCCGCAATGGTCGCGGCCTCGCCCACGCCCAGCGCGAACCCGGCCGCCACGCCGGGATTGCTGACCAGCAGCAGCCCGATGAAGGCCAGGCCGATTCCCAGCCAGGCCATGGGATGGGGCGCGCGGCCCGTGAGCAGCCACTGCAGCAGCGGCACGGCGGGCACATACAGCGCCGTGAGAAACGCCGACTTGCTGGCCTCTATGCTCTGCAAGCCCTGGCCCAGCAGCGCGTAGGCAACGCAGATCGAGGCGCCGATCGCGCTGCCGGCAAGAATCTCGGCCTGGGTGATGCCGGCCATCAGGCGGCGAAAGACCAGCATCGTGACCAGGCCCGCGACCACAAAGCGCAGGCCGACAAAGAACAGCGGCCCGCTGTGCGCCATGGCCGCGTGCATCACGAAGAAGGTGCCGCCCCACAGCACGGTCACGCCCAGCAGCGCCGCTTCCTGGCGCGAAAAATGGCGGAAAAAGGCGTTCCGCGACCAGAAGTTGAGCAGCATAGTGGGCGCGATTGTAGGGGCGGCGCCAGGCCCCATCGCGCCGTCGATCGCGGTATCCCAGCGGGCGCCGGGGCCAATGCCCGGGCGGCCGGTTTTCAGTAGCGCCGCTGCTTGTCGACCCGCGCGGGCAGGGCGCCGGTTTCGCGGTAGCGACGCACATTTGCCGCGACAATCGCCGCCGCTGTACGGCGGTTGGTCGGCGCCGAAATATGCGGCAGCACGCTCACCTGGGGGTGCTGCCACTGCCATTGCGCCGCGGGCAGGGGCTCCGCACGGAACACATCGAGCACGGCGTGCGCGAGCTTTCCCGAGTCCAGCGCCGCGCGCAAGGCGTTGTCGTCGATGATGGCGCCGCGCGCGAAGTTGATCAGCGCGGCCCCGGGTTTGAGCTGCGCGAGTGCGCGCGCGTCCAGCATGTCCCGGGTTTCGGGCGTCAGCGGCAGCAGGCACACCAGGATATCGGCGCTGGCCAGCAGCGCGGGCAGCTGCGCATCGCCCGCAAAGCACTGCACGCCCGGCACGGCCTTGCGGCTGCGGCTCCAGCCCGAGACCTGAAAGCCTGCGGCCAGCAGCCGCGCGGCGCTGGCCATGCCCAGTTCGCCCAGGCCCAGCAGCGCCACCGTCTTGTCCTGCGGGCGCACATAGTCGTGCTCCAGCCATTGGCTGGCGGCCTGCTGGCGCGCATAGCGCGGCATGTCGCGGTGCAGATAAAGCGTCCAGGCCAGCACGGCTTCGGCCATGGTCTCGGCGAGCTGTGGGTCCACCAGGCGCACGATCTCCACCGGGCTGTGCTGCAGGTCCTCGACCAGCCGCTCCACGCCGGCCCAGAGGCTGTGCACCCATTTCAATTGCGGCAGCATCGCGAGTTCACGCGGGTCGGGATTGGCGACGATCGCCAGTTCGCACTCCGCGCGCTGCGCGGCATCGAGCGCATCGAGCGCCACGATGTGCTCCTGCGGCATCGCGGCCTGCAGCGCCGCCAGCCAGGGCGCGGCAAACGCGTAGTCAGGCGCGCAGATGAAGGGAATCGCGGAACTCACTGCGCGTAGACCTTGTCGAGGTCGCGAAAGCCCTTGACCTCGATGGGATTGCCGCAGGGGTCGAGAAAGAACATGGTGGCCTGCTCGCCGGGCTCGCCTTCGAAGCGGATATGCGGCTTGAGCACGAACGCCATGTTCTGCGCCGTCAGGCGCGCGGCCAGTGCCTGCCAGTCGTCCATGGCCATCACCAGGCCCAGATGCGGCATGGGCACCATGTGGTCGCCGACGCGGCCGGTATTGGTCACGGCAAACGGCTCGCCCAGATGCAGCGAGATCTGGTGGCCGAAGAAGTCGAAGTCGACCCAGGTGTCGGTGCTGCGGCCTTCCTCGCAGCCGAGCATGCCGCCGTAGAAGGCGCGCGCCTGGTCGAGGTCACGGACGTGGTAGGCAAGATGAAAGCAGGTACGCATGGGAAAACTCACTCTGTATGTGGGGCCGCCAAGGCGGGGATCGTCAGGCAAGCGAGCTTAGCGGGCATACTTCAAAAGACATAGCCAATAATGTTTTGCAGAGCAAAAGGATTTCTTTTGGAGATTCGTTATCTCAAGAGCCTGATCGCCGTGGTCGACAGCGGCTCGATTGCCGAAGCCGCGCGCAGCGAGCATCTGACGGCCGCGGCCATAGGCCAGCGCGTGCAGGTGCTTGAGCGCGAGCTGGGTTTCGCGCTGCTGTCACGCAGCGGCCACAGCGCCCAGCCCACCCAGGCCTGCACGCTGCTGCTGCCGCGCGCGCGCCGGCTGGTGCGCGAAGCCGCGCTGCTGCAAGCCGATGCCAGCGTGGACGGCCTGCGCGGCACTTTGCGCATAGGCGCGGTCTCGACCGTGCTCACGGGCCTGCTGCCGCGCGCGCTGCGCGCGTTCAGCCAGGCCGCGCCCGGCGCCAAGGCGCAGATCGTCCCCGGCACGTCACGCGAGCTGTTTCGCCTGCTGCAGACTGGCGAGATCGATGCGGCGCTGATTGTCGAGCCGCCTTTTGCACTGCCCAGGATGCTGCGCGCCGTGCATCTGCGCCAGGAACCGCTGGTGCTGCTCGCGCCGCCAGGCACGCACGCCGGCCCCGAGACCTTGCTGCGCGAGCTGCCTTATATCCGCTACGACCCCAATGCCTGGGGCGGTCGCCATGCCGCGGCCTGGCTTGCCGACCACGCGATCGCGCCGACCGTGCTGTGCGATCTCGATGCGCTCGAAGCGATCGCCATGCTGGTCGCCGATGGTATGGGCGTGAGCCTGGTGCCGCAATGGATGGGAATAGAACGCTTTGCGGGGGCCTGTCTCAACGCTCCGATGGCAGGTGCGGCCTATGCGCGCCAGATCGTGATGGTCCGGGCCGTGGACGCCGACAGCGCGCAGATGCTGGCGGTGCTGGAGACCGCACTCGGAGGGGCATAGGGGGCTGGCGTTGCGCCCTTGAGGCCGCTAGAGTGGAATCTTGCCGTTCATGTTCCCGTCAAGGAGATCAACATGCGTTTCATGGTGATGGTCAAAGCAACGAAAGACAGCGAAGCCGGCGTCATGCCCACGCCCGAGGAGTTCGCGGCAATGGGTGCCTTCAACGAGCAGCTCATCAAGGCGGGCGTGATGGAGGCGGGCGAAGGCCTGCACCCGAGCGCGCGTGGCGCGCGTGTCGCGTTCTCGGGCCAGGACCGGCGGGTGATCGCCGGGCCGTTTGCCGCAACCAGCGAGCTGGTGGCCGGCTTCTGGATCTGGAATTGCGCTTCGCTGCAGGAGGCCGTGGAATGGGTCAGGAAATGTCCCAACCCTATGCGCAGCGATTCGGAAATCGAGATCCGGCAGATCTTCGCGCCCGAGGACTTCGGCGCAGCGCTCACGCCCGAGCTGCGCGCGCAGGAAGAGCGCCAGCGCCAGGCCATCGCATCACGCGCGCCCTGAGCCCGACGGTCAGGCGCGAAATTGCCGGCTGGAGACGCTGACCGAATTGCCGTCCGGGTCCTTGGTGTTGGCAAACGCGTAGCCGTTTGCCTGGTGGATGGCGCCGAAAGCCAGTCCTGCCGAGGCGGCGCTGGCGACGAACTGCGCTACATCCGGCACCGAAAAGCTCAGCTTGATGGCCGCGCTGCCCAGCTTGAGGCTCTTGGCGGCCTGGTGAATCAGTATTTCCGCGCCGCCCTGCGCGGGCTTGAGCTCGATCAGGCCTTCGCTGACTTCTCCCGTCGTCAGGTAGCCGAAATGCGTGCGGTAGAAATGCGCGCTGCGCTGCATGTCTTTGGCATAGAGGATGATGGTGGCAAGTGCAATGGTCATGGGAACCGGAACGACGTAGGAATGCAGCCGCGAGTATGCCTGCGCATGGCCGCGGCAGAAGGCACAGCCGTGCTATCGCCCGCCGGCGCGCAGACCCAGGGCCCGCGCCTGCGCGATCCAGCCGGCGCGCGTGGCCTCGCTGGAGCGCACCACGGGCCCGAAGCTGTGCACCCGCACCGGCCGTATGCCACTGAATTCAAGAATGGTCTTCTTCATCTGCCGGTGGCCCGGCTGGCGCTGCACCCAGCGGTAGTACCAGGGCGGTGAGTCCATGGTCACCAGCAGTTCGGCGCTGCGCCCGGCCAGCAGCCTGTCCCACAGCGCCGAGTGGGGGCGGTACTTGAACGCAAAGCCCGGCAGGAAGACGCGGTCCAGAAAGCCCTTGAGCAGCGCGGGCAGGCCGCCCCACCAGATGGGATAGACCCAGACCAGATGCCCGGCCCAGGCGATGTCGGCCTGCGCGGCCTGCAGCGCCGGCTCCAGCGGCTGGATCGCGCGGTAGCCCTGGTGCAGTATGGGATCGAAGTCCAGATCGCCCAGCGCGAGAAAGCGCACTTCGGCGCCGGCGGCGCTGGCGCCGTCGCGGTAGGCCTGGGCCATGGCGGCGCTCAGGCTGTGGGCGGACGGTTGTCCGAGAATGACGAGAATGCGTGGCGCCACGGGAAAATCCTTGCAGAAAGCGTTGGGGTCCGAAGACCAGGGCGCCATCTTCGATCTGCCCCGCGGGGCAGAGTCAAGCGGTCTGCAGGCAATCCGCGGCCAGCGCGACGCTATCGGCCGCGCACAGCCGCAGCTCCTGCTGCAGATCCTCCAGCTGGGCATCCAGCGCCTGCAGGCGCTGCAGCTCGCGCGAGACCGCGGCGCGGCGTTCGCCGACCAGCGCGGCCACCGGCTCCCAGCCGCCCGGCGCATGCACCGCCTGCAAGGCGCCCAGCTGCGCGAGCTGAAAGCCCAGGGCCTGGGCCTGGCGTATCAGCAGCACCACGGCCAGATCGCGCTCGCCGTACTGCCGGTAGCTGCCGCTGCGCTCGACTGCGCCCAGCAGGCCGCGGCTTTCGTACAGCCGTACCGCCTTGGGGCTGCAGCCGGCGCGGCGCGCGAGTTCTCCTATACGCATATGCAATGGATGTCCGTTGATGAAGGTCGGCGATTATCGCCTTGCCCACCCGGGAGGCGCGAGAGAGCGCCGCAAGCCTGCTGCTCCGTCCTTGGGCGCGCAAACCCGGTTGGCGCCACCACGGCCGGCTATGGCCGCGCGGCTCCCGGGTTTGACAAGACGTAAGCGGCGTCCCTTCTTACGCGCCCGCGGCGCCCGCATGGCCACACTCAAGGCCAAAGGATTTCACACCATGAGCCTGCACGCACAGACCATTCCCAACCAGCCGGCGATTGAGCCGCTGCCCGAGCAGCCCGCGCAGCCGGACCCACCGTCCTTGCCGCCCGAGATCCCCGTGCCGACCGACCCGCCCCTGGGTACGCCGCCGCTCGAAGTGCCGCCCGAACAGGCGCCGCAACATACCTGAACCAGGCGTCGCGATGCGATTGCTTGGCCGGGATAAACAGCGTTGGCGTTGATGGTGAAGAAGCACGATTTCGCTGTGGATCAGGTGCGGCGCTTTCTCGAGCCCGGTCCCGTGGTGCTGGTCTCGTGCAGGCACGGCGAACAGACCGACATCATGACCATGGGCTGGCACACGGTGATGGAGTTCTCGCCTTCGCTGGTCGGCTGCGTGATTGCCAGCGCCAACCACAGCCATGAACTGATCAGGCAAAGCCGTGAATGCGTGATCAATCTGCCGACCACCAGGCTCACGGACGTGGTCGCGAAAATCGGCAACAGCTCGGGCGCCGAGATCGACAAGTTCCTGGAATTTGGCCTCACGGCCGAACGCGCGCATGTGGTGGGCGCACCGATGATAGGCGAATGCCACGCGAGCTTCGAGTGCCGGCTGTATGACGATGCGCTGGTCGAGCGCTACGACTTCTTCATTTTCGAGGTGGTCAAGGCCCATGTGGCGCGCTCGCCGCGGCATCCGCAGACCTTGCACTACACCGGTGACGGCGTCTTCATGCTGGCCGGCAAGACCATCAGCCGCAAGGCCTTGTTCACCAAGGTCAGCTGAGGCGCTGCGGCGTCCATGCCCGCACCGCGGCAATAGGCGGACCGCTGGGGGCGTCTTTCAAAAGCACGATTGCTGGGTGATGCGCGCGCCCACCGCATACACCTTGCCGGTGGCGGGATCGAGGTTGAAGACCACATAGCGGCGCTGCGGGCAGATCAGTTCGGCCGAAGACTTGTTGCATTGCAGGATGTCGGTCTTGCGCACCACGCCATCCTTTTGCACCGAGCGGTTCCTGTCGGGCTGCTGCTCGCAGCTGTAGCCCTTTTGCATGGCCGCGGCCCTGGCCTCTTCCAGCGTGAAGCCCTCGGCATGCAGCTCCTGCGCCTCCTTGGCATGGTGTTTCTCGGAAACCCGGGTCAAAGCGCAGCCGCCGAGTGCCAAGGCGCTGCCCAGCAGCAGGCTGATGTGAAGAAGATGTCTTTTCATGCGATGAGGGTTTCGGCGGGAAGAACATGCACGCCGGCGCGCGCCTGCAGGGCGGCATCGAGCATGGCGCGCGCAATGGTCTGCGCCGGGCAGATGCGCCAGCGCCGCGGCAGCAGCGGCCCCAGGGCGGTCAGCGCAAGCAGGGCGGCGCGTTCGGCCGGGCGCGATTCGCGCCGTTCACCGCCAATCAGCCCGGGGCGCGCTGAAGTCAGCGAAGTGAAACCCACGCCGGCCAGCGCCAGCTCGAGTTCGCCCTTGACGCGGTTGTAGAAAAAGCGCGACTGCGCATTTGCGCCGCTGGCGGAATTCAGCACATAGGTGGGCGTGCCATGGGCGCGCGCGCAGCGCGCCACGGCCAGCGGGTAGTCGTGGTCCACCTTGCGAAACGCGGCCTGCGAGCCCGCGGCTTTCATCGTCGTGCCCAGCGCGCAGACCACGGCGTCGGCCTGCCACCAGGGGGCATCTTCGGGCAGCGCGTCATAGTCGACCACGGGCGCCAGCAGCTTGGGGTGCGTCGTGGACAGCGCGCGGCGCACGGGCGCGATCACCTGGGTGATGCGCGCGTCGGCCAGCGCCAGGCGCAGCAGATGGCTGCCGACCAGGCCGGTCGCGCCGGCAAGCAGAAGTTTCATTGGCTTTCCTTTGGAGCGGGCCATGGCTGGCCAGGATGCCATCATGCAACGTCCGCGCCGCATGCGGGGCCAAATGCGCTGTCAGGCGCGTTTAACTCTTGAGCCTGCGCGCCAGCCAGTCATGCACCAGGTCGGCGATGTCCAGCTGATTGCGGTCCATCATCAGCATATGCGAATTGCCGCGCATGCCCAGATCGGGCAGCGACAGGATTTCGACCGACGCATGGCGCGCGGCAAACGCTTCGATGCGCGCGCGCATCGCGGGCCAGCGCGCGTCGCCGTCGATGCGGTCGCCCAGGATGATCAGCGTGGGCACGGCATAGGCTGCGTCCTCATCGGAAGGCGCAGGCACGGCCGCGGGCTCGAGCGCCACCACGGCGCGCACCCGGTCGGGCCGGCGCTGGGCCATGGTCAGGCCGAACATGCCGCCCTGCGAATGGCAGACCAGGGCGCTGGGCGCAACGCGCTCGAGCAGCGCCTGGTAGGCGTCGAGAATCACGGCGTCGGTATGCGCCCAGCGCGGCACCAGCTGGCGCACCAG
Source organism: Comamonas sp. (assembly GCF_036666375.1). Classification (GTDB taxonomy): domain Bacteria; phylum Pseudomonadota; class Gammaproteobacteria; order Burkholderiales; family Burkholderiaceae_C; genus Comamonas. The sequence goes on from NZ_JAVWWA010000040.1 coordinate 25,723, forward strand.
CGCCTCGAAGGCCTCTGCCGGAAACTGGCTTTCGGCAAAGGCCTGGCGCGCGGCGTCGGCCAGCGCCACGCCTTCGAGCGATTCCCCCAGGCGAAAGCGCGCAAACACCGCTTCGGCGGTCTGCGACAGCGGCGCGCCCCAGAGCTGGCGCGGCGCATAGCCCGCGCGCCCGCGCTCGGCCGCGTCGCACAGGTAGGTATCCCAGCCGCGGCGCACGAAGTAGTGCAGCCAGCCGGGGCGGCCGTCGGGCGTGGTCTCCCAGCAGGCGCCGGTCAGCCCGCCGCCATGCCACAGCTGCAGCGGCGTGGTGCTCGCCGGTGCCTGGGGCAGGAAGTACTGGGCGTACATCTGGCCCACCCAGTAGCTGCCGTTGGGGTCCAGCAGCACGGGCTCGCCGCCCGCGGCCAGCACTTCGCGCGTGCTGGCCAGCCCTTGCAATTGCACGGCCTGGCCGCCCACATGGAAAGCGCCCATGTCGCGCAGGTTCAGCGGGCCCGCGCGGCCGGGGCGGGTGTCGAAGTCGTGCGTCATTCGGGCTTGATCGCGTTCTTGCGTATCACTTCAGCCCAGGAGGTGGTCTCGGCCGCGAGAAAGCGCTTGAGCGCCGCGGGCGTGCCGGGCGCGGCAACCAGGCCCAGTTCCTCGAGGCGCTTGCCCAGCGCCGGGTCCTGCAGCGCCTGGTTGATCGCCTGGTTGAGCGTCTTGACCGCGCCCGCGGGCGTTCCGGCCGGCGCCAGCACGCCAAACCAGGGCGTGATCAGGAAATCGGGCAGGCCGGCTTCGGCAAAGGTGGGCACATCGGGCACGGCCGCGGCGCGTGCCTTGCTGGCCACGGCCAGCGCGCGCAGCTTGCCGGCGCGAATGCTTTGCAGCGACGCGGGCAGGTTGTCGAAATACATGTCGACCTGGCCGCCCAGCAGGTCGGCCGCGACCTGGCCCGCGCCCTTGTACGGCACATGGGCGATGTCGATATGGGCGCGGTTGCGCAGCAGCACCAGCGCCAGATGCGCCGAGCCGCCCACGCCCGACGAGGCCGCGTTGAGCTTGTCGGGATGGGCCTTGGCGTAGGCAATCAGCTCCTTGAGGCTTCTGGCCGGAACGCCGGGGTGCACCACCAGCACGCTGGGCACGGTGCCCAGCATCGCCACCGGCTCGAAGTCGCGCGCCAGATCGAACGGCGCGGGCGTGTACAGCGACGGCGAGACCGCGCAGCTGAAAGCGCAGACCAGCAGCGTATAGCCGTCGGCCGGCGACTTGGCGGCCGACTGCGCGCCGATGTTGCCGCCCGCGCCGGCGCGGTTCTCGACCAGCACGGGCTGGCCCAGCGACTTGCCCACATGCTCGCCGATGATGCGGCTGAGAATATCGGGCGTGCCGCCCGGTGGAAAGGGCACGACCAGCCGTATCGGCTTGGCGGGGTAGGTCTGGGCGGCGGCGGGCAGGGCGGTGAGCGTCGCCAGCGCGGTCAATGCGGCGCAGGACAGCTGGCGCAGGATGCGGGGAAGGGCCATTTGTTGTCTCCGTTATTCAAGCAAGGCCTGACTGTAGAAGCGCGGGCCTGCGCGCGTCCAATCATGATTTGCCAAGTTGCCCATATCATTTCGGGTATGGATGAAGAATTATCGGCGCTGCGCCGCCTGGACCTGAACCTGCTGCTGACCTTCGACACGCTGATGGCCACGCGCAGCGCCACGCAGACCGCGCACGCCTTGCACAAGACCCAGCCCGGCGTGAGCCGCGATCTGGCCAAGCTGCGCCATGTGCTGGGCGATGCGCTGCTGGTCGCGGTGCGCGGGCGCTTCGTGCCCACCGAGCGCGCGCTGGCGCTGCATGCGGCCGTGCGCCCCGCCTTGCTGAGCCTGGGCCAGGCGCTTGCCGTGGCCGAGACCTTCGATGCCGCCCAGGCCGAAGGCGTGGTCGACATCGGCATTGCCGCGCATTTCGAGCTGCTGCTTGCCGGCCCGCTGCTGCAGCGCCTGGCGCAGTGCGCGCCGCGCGTCGTGCCCAAGCTCCATCCCGTGCACGGCGAGTTCGATCCCGCGGATCTGGACGCCGAGCGCCAGGACATCGCCATCGGCCTGTTTGCCGAAGTGCCCGCGCGCTTCAGCGAAAAACCGCTGTTTCGCGACGAACGCGTGGCCGTGATGGGCCCGCAGCACCCGCTGGCCGGGCGCAGGCAGCTGTCGCTGGACGACCTGGAAAGCATTCGCTGGTTTGCCTATACGCAGATGCATGGCCGGCGCACCAACTTCGATCGCGCGCTCAAGGGAACGCAGCGGCGCATGCAGTTCTCGGCCTATATTTCGGGCTTCGGCCACAGCCCGCATGTGCTGATGGAAAGCGACTATGCGACAACCATGCCGGCGTTTGCCGCGGCGCTGCACCGGCGCCACTTTCCACTGGTCACCTGCCGCCTGCCCCAGCCGCTGCGCGAGATCACCTTCCGCATGGCCTGGCCCAGGCGCCAGGATGCGTCGCCGCTGCACCGCTGGGTGCGCGCCGAAATCAGCCAGCTGGTCGCCGGCCATATCGAAAGCGGCCTGCTCAAGCCGCCGCCGCGCGCCTGACGCCGGCTTCACACAAGGACACAGGCCATGGAAATCAGGCAACTGCGCTACTTCATCAAGATCTGCGAGCTCGGCAGCATGGGGCGCGCGGCGATCGAGCTCGATGTGGTGACCTCGGCGCTGAGCCAGCAGATCAGCCGGCTCGAAAGCGAGCTGTCGACACGGCTGCTGCAGCGCTCGCCCGCGGGCGTCATTCCCACCGAAGCCGGCACGGCCTTCATGCACCACGCCCAGCTGGCGCTGCGCAACATCGACAATGCCGCACAGGCGGCCAGGCACGCGCGGCTTTCGGGCCAGGTCAGCGTGGGCTTTGCGCCGACCACGGCCTCGGTGCTGGGTCTGCCGTTCCAGAAAGTGATGCGCGAGCGCTACCCCGACATCCGCCTGCACCTGGTCGAAGCGCTGTCGGGCAATCTCGCGGCCATGCTCAACGCGCGGCGAATCGACCTGGGCATCATCTTCAAGGCCGATGCCCACCGCCACTGGCATACCTCGCCGCTGCTCGAGGAAAAGCTGTTTCTCGTCGCCGCGCCCACGGTCAAGGGCCTGGCGCCCGCAGAGCGCATTTTTCTTTCCGAGCTCGCCGATGTGCCGCTGGTGCTGCCCAGCGCGCCGCACGGCCTGCGCGCGCTCGTGGACGCGGGCTTCATGCGCGCCAATGTGATTCCCGACATCGCGCTCGAAGTCGACGGCCTGGCAATGTTGATGGATACCGTCATGGACGGCCAGTTGGCGTCGATTCAACCCGGGGCCGCAACCACGCGCCATGCGGGCGCGGGACTGTTGCACATGGAGATCGCCGACGAAGGCATGGCCAGGCAGAACCTGCTGGCCAGCCTGTCCGACGAGGACCTGTCGCCCGCAGGCCTGGCGGCGCGCGTGGTGATTGCCGAAGTGGTGCGCACGACGGTGCGCGACGGGCGCTGGAAAGGCGCGCAGCTGTATCAGCCCTGAGCAGCCGGGCCCGGCGGAGCCTGCAACTGGCCCCGCGCATAGCGCCGCAGATTGTCCAGAAAGATCTTCACCACGCGCTGGGCATTGCCCGCCGAGAAGCCCGCGCTGTGGGGCGTGGCCAGCACCTGGGGCAGGGTCCACAGCGGCGAATCCTGGGCCAGCGGCTCATGGGCGAACACATCGAGATAGGCGCCCGCCAGATGGCCGCCCTGCAGCGCGGCGATCAGCGCGGCTTCGTCGACCACATCGCCGCGCGCCACATTGATCAGGCCCGCGCCCGCAGGCAGGGCGCGCAGCGCCGCGGCGTCGATCAGATGCTGGGTGCGCGGCGTCAGCGGGCAGGCCAGCACCAGCCAGTCGCTGCGCGGCAGCAGCCGGGCGATGTCTTCGTAGGCGCAGCAGGCAAAGCCCTGGGCCGTGGGCGCGGCGCTGCTGCGCACCACCTGGATCTGCAGGCCCACGGCCTGGAGAATGCGGGCGATGGCCTGGCCGATCTCGCCCCAGCCGACAATGGTCGCGGTCTGGCCGTGGATGTCGGGCGGCAGCGGCCGATGGATCAGCGGCGACCATTCGCCGCGGCGCTGGGCCGCGATCAGTTCGGGAAACCGGCGGCCCAGCGCCAGCAGTCCCGCGACCGCGGTCTGCGCCACCACTTCGGCATTGCTGCCCGCCGAGGTGCTGAGCATGACGCCCTTTTGCTGCAGTTGCATGTAGATCGCGCGGTCCATGCCGGCCGAATGCACCTGCACCCAGCGCAGACCCGGTGCCGCGGCCATCGCGTCGTAGAAGCGCTGGGTTTCGGCGAAGACCTCGTGCTTGGTCGACAGTCCGGTGACATCGCGCGAGACAAAGGCGATTTCCGCGGCCTGCGCCGCGCCGTCGTCGGGCGTGACCAGCACATGGGCGCGGCCGTCGAGCGCCTGGGCAATGGCCGCGCCATGCTGGGCGCGTGCCGCCGCCGAGACAAGAATGCAAAGGGGAGTCATGCGAAGTCTTCCATCAGTCCACCGAGGCGCCCGAGTCCCTGACGATCTTCTGCCACTTGACGAACTCGCGCTGGGTCATGCGCGCGAACTGCTCGGGCGTGCCGCCCACCGGGTCCGCGCCTTCGCGCACCATCTGGTCATTGAGCTGGGGCAGGATGGCGTTGACCTCCTTGTTGATCAGCTGCACCACCTCGGGCGACACGCCCTTGGGCGCGAAGAAGCCGAACCACGAGCCGGCCTCGAAGCCCGGAACGCGGCTGGACACCGTGGGCACCTTGGGCAGGGCGCGCGAAGCCTGGCTGCTGGACACGGCGAGCGCCTTGAGCTTGCCCGCATGGATATGCGAGACCACCGAAGGAATGGTGGCAAACATGAACTGCAGCCGGCCCGCGAGCAGGTCGTTGAGCGCGTTCGCGCCCTTGTACGGAATGTGCAAGGCCTCGACGCCCAGGTTCTGCATCAGCATGAAGCTCGACAGATGCGACGAAGTGCCCACGCCCGTGGAGCCGTAGTTGAAGTCGGCCGGACGCGTTTTGGCATAGGCGAGGAATTCATCGAAGGTGTTGGCCGGCACCGACGGGTGGACCACCAGCACATTGGGCACGTCGGCAATCTGCACGATGGGAACGAGGTCCTTGAGCGGGTCGTAACTCATCTTCTTGTAAAGCGACTGATTGACCGAGATGGGGCCTACCGAGTTGACGATCAGCGTATAGCCGTCGGGCGCGGCGCGCACCACAGACTCGGTGCCGATATTGCCGCCGCCGCCCGGGCGGTTCTCGATGATGAACGACTGCCCCAGCTTTTCTCCGAGCTTCTGCGAGACGCTGCGCGCCAGCAGATCGGTGGTGCCGCCCGCGGTGAAGGCGACGATGATCTTCACGGGCTTGGCGGGGTAGGCCGCGGTCTGTGCCTGGCTGGCGAGCGGCATGAGCCAGGCCAGTGCCAGGCCGGTGCACAGCGCGCGGCGCGGGGCGCGCAGGGGAGGGAGGCGAACGCCGGCGGTGTGATCGGGTGCGGGTTTCATGGGTTTGTCTCCTTGTTGTGAATTTTTCTGGCCTGCGCGTCGAGGCGCAGCGCAGCCGCCGGCAATGCAGCGGCTCAGCAGGGGTGCATAGGCAGACTCCTGGTGCGGAGGGGGGCAGCGGGCGCGGCGCCCGCGGCACCCGCGGCACCTGCTAAGGACCGGTCTCAGAGCCGGTAGCTCGGGTCCAGTCGATCGAGCTTGCGCAGCAGCGCCGGCCATTCCATGAGTCCGTAGGGGCGGCGCGTTCCGGGCTGGTAGTTGTTCCAGGTTTCCTCGAGCACGGCGGGCGCGACGGCGACGAACGGCGTGTTGCAGGCCATGGCCGCGAGCTGGGCGCGGCAGGCCAGTTCGAGTCTGTGCATCCAGTTGAAGGCTTCGCCCACCGAGCGGCCCACGGTCATCGCGCCGTGGTTGCGCAGGATCAGGGCCTCGCCCTGGCCCAGGTCGCGGATGATGGACGCCTGCTCGTCGAGGTTGAGCACCACGCCCTGGTAGTCGTGGTAACCGATCTTCAGAAAGCGCATCGCGGTCTGCGTCAGCGGCAGCAGGCCGCATTCCAGCGACGAAACTGCCATCGAGGCCCAGCTGTGGGTATGGATCACGCAGTCGACTTCGGGGCGCGCGCCGTGCACCGCGCTGTGGATCACATAGCCGGCCTTGTTGACGCCATAGTTCAACGCGCCGAAGTCGGGCGTGGACAGCACGTTGCCGTCGTGGTCGACCTTGATCAGACTGGAGGCCGTGATCTCCTCGTACATCATTCCATAGGCGTTGATCAGGAAGGCTCCGTCTTCGCCGGGTACGCGCGCCGAAATGTGATTGGCCATCATGTCGGCCATGCCGTAGTGCTCGACCAGCCGGTAGCAGGCCGCGAGGTCTACACGTGCCTGCCATTCGGCGGCCGAGCAGCGCTCGCGCATGGAGGGAATGTTCAGCGGCTGGAAGTCGGGGGAAGTCATCGGGGTCTCCTGGGTTTTGTCATCGCAGGCCTGGGGCCGGGCTGCAGCGCGGCTGAAGGCGTGGGAGGACTGTAGGCAGGGACCGGGCGCGCGCATAGTCTGCCCAGCGCACCCCCTCTTCACTTTGCGTGAAGGGCAGGCTTTCAGTTGTGGCGCGCGCGCGCCGCCGCTGGCGCGCGCGTGCTGGCGCGCGCAATCACTTCGAAGCCCACGTCCTGTGCGGGCGGCACGCTGTCGCCGCGCATGCGCGCAATCAGCGCCGCCGCGCCCAGGCGGCCGATATAGGCGCCGTCCACTTTCACCGTGGACAGCGCGGGAATCGCATCGGCGGCCAGCGCCTGGTCGCCAAAGCCCAGCACGCCCAGCTGCCGCGGCACCTGCAGCCCCAGCGCATGGGCCTGGGCGAGCACGCCCTGGGCCAGCGCGTCCGAACTGCAGAACACCGCATCGGCGTCGGGCGCCTGGGCCAGCAGCGCGCGCAAGGCCTCGCGCCCGCGGCCGGCCTGGGGGCTGTCTTCGGGGAACACGATTTCCGCCGGCGCCGGCGCGCCGCTTTCCGCCGCGGCGCGCGCAAAGCCCAGCGCGCGCCGCTGGGCGCGGCTGTCGTCGGAGCGCAGGACTGCGGGCCGCTGGTAGCCGCAGGCGGCCAGATGGCGAAACGCGGCCCGGCCCGCGTCTTCCTGCGAGAAGCCGATGATCACGTCCAGCGGATGGGGCGTGTAGTCCCACAGTTCCACCACCGGAATGTCGGCGTTGAGCAGCAGGCGCCGGGTGCGCGCCGTGTGCTCGGTGCCGGTCAGCACCACGCCTTCGGGCCGGCGGCTGAGCATCGCCGCCAGCCAGGTTTCCTCGTGCTCGGGGTCGTAGCGAGAAATGCCCAGCGTGGTTTCATAGCGCTCGCTGGCCAGGCCCGTGACCAGGGCGTCGAGCATGTCGGAAAACAGCGAATGCCCCATTGAGGGCACGATGGCTGCGACCAGGCGTGTCTGGCGCGAGGTCAGCCCGCCGGCCAGCGAGTTGGACACATAGCCCGACTGTTCCACGGCCTGGGCCACGCGTGCGCGCGTCGCCTCGGCCACGAGTTCAGGCCGCTGCAGCGCGCGCGAGGCCGTGATCGGCGACACGCCGGCCAGGCGCGCGAGGTCCTTGAGCGTGGGTGCGGAGGAGGGGCGGGTAGGGCGTTGGGGCATGTTGCTATGGTTGAAATGATTGCCTTGTCATGATAACCATGATGGCCAGCATTTCTGGTTGGTTGCGAATCGGTGAACGTACCGATGAACCATTGGGCGAAAGCGGGAATGATTGCGCAATCATTTTCGGAGACATCGATGGACAGATCCCTTCCTGACCGCCGCGCCGCCCTGACGGGACTGCTGGCTCTTGCTGTTGCGCCGCTGGTGGCCCAGGCCCAGCCGGCCTATCCCAGCAAGCCCATCACGCTGGTGATTCCGTTTCCCCCGGGCGGCCAGACCGATGTGCTCGGCCGGCTGTTCGGCGAGCGCCTTGGGCAGCGCCTGGGCCAGCCCGTGGTGGTGGAAAACCGCGCTGGAGTCAACGGCTCGCTGGCCTCCGAAGCCGTGGCGCGCGCCAAGCCCGACGGCTATACGCTGGTCATCGGCGGTCCGGGAACGCATGCGATCAACCAGCTCGTCAACCCCAACGTCAAGTACGACACGCGCAAGGACTTCACGCACATCGCCATGCTCAGCCGCGTGCCCATGCTGCTGCTGGCCTCGCCCGAGCTCAAGGCGGGAACGATCGCCGAACTCGTGGCCCTGGCCAAGTCCCGGCCCGGCAGCCTGAATGTCGCGCTGACCGGAATCGGCTCGTCCAGCCACATGACCACGGAGCTGTTCAAGCAGACGACAAAGACTTCCCTGAACGGCATTCCCTACAAGGGCGACATGCCGGCAATGACCGACCTGATAGGCAGCCAGGCCGATCTGCTGTTCGTTCCCGCGACTTCGGCGCTGCCCTTCGTGCAGGGCGGCAAGCTGCGCGCGCTGGCCGTGGCCGGCAGCCAGCGGCTGGCGAGCCTGCCCGCGGTGCCCACCATGGCCGAGGCGGGTCAGCCGCGCGTCGTCAATTATTCCTGGACCAGCCTCGCCGGCCCCGCGGGCATGCCCGCCGACATCGTGCAAAAGCTCAACAAGGCCTGCCAGGAGATTCTGGCCCAGCCGGACGTGATCGCGCGCATGACCACCATGAGCAACGAGGCCACGCCCGGAACCCCGGAGCAGGCCGCAGGCTTCATTGCCGCCGAAGTCGCGCGCTGGACCGACGTGGTGAAGACCGGAAACATACGCATCGAGTGAACATGCTGCAGACCAACCATTTCAAACATGCGCTGCGCGCAGGCCAGGCCCAGATCGGCGTCTGGTCGACGATTCCCTCGCCCTATATCAGCGAACTCATTGCGGGCGCAGGCTACGACTGGATGCTGCTCGACACCGAGCATACCCCTGCCGATGTTCCGCAGATGCTGCAGCAGCTGCAGGCCGTGGCCGCGGCCCAGCCCGCGCCCGATGCGCTGCCCACGCAGGCCGTGGTGCGGCCCGCGTGGAATGACCCGGTGCTGATCAAGCGCTATCTGGACATAGGCGCGCAGACGCTGCTGCTGCCTTTCGTGCAGAACGCGCAGGAAGCCCAGGCCGCCGTGGACGCGATGCGCTACCCGCCGCACGGCATACGCGGCATGGGCGGCTCCACGCGCGCCGCCAACTTCGGCCGCACCACCGACTATGTGGCGCGCGCGGCCGACGAGCTGTGCCTGCTGGTGCAGGTGGAGACCGGCGAGGCGCTGGATCAGATAGAAGCGATCGCTGCCGTGGACGGCGTCGACGGCATTTTCATAGGTCCGGCCGACCTGTCGGCCAGCCTCGGCTACCCGGGCCAGACGCGCCATCCGGAAGTCAGCCGCGCGATCGACGACGCGATCCGTCGGATACGCGCCTGCGGCAAGGCGCCGGGCATTCTGATGGTCGACGAAGCGCGCGCGCGCGAATGCCTGGCGCTGGGCGCGCAGTTCGTCGCCGTGGTGCTCGACACGCTGGTGCTGCGCGACGGTCTGGACGCGACGGCGCGGCGCTTTGGCGGTGCGGCCGCCGAAGCGCCGGTCAGCAGCTATTGAGCGGAGACAAACGCATGACTTTCGATTCTGTGTCCTGGCTGGAGCAGGCGCGCGCGCTGATCGGTCCGGCCCATGTGCTCAGCGAAGCGGGCGGCGACGATGTCTCGGCCCATACCCGCGACTGGCGCGGCAAGTTCCAGGGCCGGGCGCTGGCCGTGCTGCGCCCGGGCAGCACGGCTGAAGTGCAGGCGCTGGTGCGCCTGGCCGCGCGCAGCGGCGTGGCGCTGGTGCCCCAGGGCGGCAATACCGGCCTGTGCGGCGCATCGGTGCCCACGGCCGACGGCCTGCAGGCGGTGCTGCAGCTGGGCCGGCTGAACCGCGTGCGCGAGATCGACGCCGAGAACAATACCGCCACCGTCGAGGCCGGCTGCATACTGCAGACGCTGCAGGAACAGGCCGCGGCCGCGGGCCGGCTGTTTCCGCTGTCGCTGGGCGCCGAAGGCTCGTGCCAGATCGGCGGCAACATCGCCACCAATGCGGGCGGCGTGCAGGTGCTGCGCTACGGCAATATGCGCGAGCTGGTGCTGGGCCTCGAAGTGGTGTTGCCCGATGGCGAATGCCTGGATCTGCTGCGCGGCCTGCGCAAGGACAACACCGGCTACGACCTCAAGCAGCTGTTCATAGGCGCAGAAGGCACGCTGGGCATCATCACCGCGGCCACGGTCAAGCTGTTTGCCGCGCCCGGCGCGCAAGCCGTGGCTTTCGCCGGCGTGTCGTCCATCGCCCAGGCCGTGCGCCTGCTGGGCGCGCTGCGCGGCCATCTGGGCGAGCGCTTCACGGCCTTCGAGCTGATCTCCGGGCCGGCGGTGGCGCTGGTGCGCCAGTACTTTCCCGAAACCCCGGCGCCGCTTTCCGGCGACTGGCCCTGGTATGTGCTGATGGAAGCCGCCGACGGCGGCAGCGACGAAGTGCTGCGCGAGGCGCTGCAGACCGCGCTCATGGCCTGCCTCGAAGACGGCTGCCTCGAAGACGTTGCGCTGGCCGGCAACCTGGCCCAGGCACAGACGCTGTGGACGCTGCGCGAGAACATCACCCATGCGCAGCAGCTGGACGGCAGCAACATCAAGCACGATGTCTCGCTGCCGATCTCGCGCATTGCGGGCTTTGTCGAACAGATGCTGGCGCAGCTGCCGCAGGCATTTGCGGGCGCGCGGCCCATCGTCTACGGCCATCTGGGCGACGGCAACCTGCATTTCAACGTCAGCGCGCCGCCGGGCGTGGCGCCCGACGCCTGGCAGCGCCAGACCGAGGCCGTCAACCAGCTGCTGCACGACGCCGTGGTCGCGCTGCGCGGCAGCATCAGCGCCGAGCACGGCATAGGCCAACTCAAGCGCGATGAAATGGCGCTGTACAAGACCGCGGCCGAACTGGCCGTGATGCGCCGCATCAAGCAGGCGCTGGACCCGCAAGGCCTGATGAATCCCGGCAAGGTGCTCTAGCCTCACGCACCGCCTGCCTTTTTCACAAGCGGCCCGCGCCATGCGCGGGCCGCCAACCGCAAGACAGACTTTCATGAAACGATCCCCCGAGTCCCTGCGCAGCGCACGCTGGTTTGCCCCCGATGACTTCCGCTCCTTCGGCCACCGCTCGCGCGTGCTGCAGATGGGCTATGGCTATGAGGACTGGATGGGCAAGCCCATCATCGCCATCATCAACACCTGGAGCGACGCCAACCAGTGCCATGCGCACTTCAAGCAACGCGTCGACGACGTCAAGCGCGGCATCCTGCAGGCCGGCGGCTTTCCGCTGGAGCTGCCCGCGATCTCCCTGTCCGAAAGCATGGTCAAGCCCACGACCATGATGTACCGCAACTTCCTCGCCATGGAGACCGAGGAGCTGCTGCGCAGCCACCCGGTGGACGGCGCGGTGCTGATGGGCGGCTGCGACAAGACCACGCCGGGCCTGACCATGGGCGCGCTGAGCATGGGCCTGCCGTTCATCTACCTGCCCGCCGGACCCATGCTGCGCGGCAACTGGAAAGGCAAGGTGCTGGGCTCGGGCTCGGACGCCTTCAAGTACTGGGACGAGCGCCGCGCGGGCCGGCTGTCTGACCAGGCCTGGAACGAGATGGAAGCGGGCATCGCGCGCAGCCACGGCACCTGCATGACCATGGGCACGGCGGCGACCATGACCGGCATTGCCGAAGCCGTGGGACTGTCGCTGCCGGGCGCGTCGTCGATTCCCGCGGCCGACGCCAACCATATCCGCATGAGCGCGGCGACCGGCAGGCGCATCGTCGACATGGTCTGGGAAGACCTCACGCCGGCGAAGATGCTCACGCGCGCCAACTTCGAGAACGGCATTGCCTGCGCCATGGCCATGGGCTGCAGCACCAACGCCATCATCCATCTGATTGCCATGTCGCGGCGCGCGGGCCATGCGGTGAGCCTGGACGACTTCGACGCCTTCAGCCGCCGCGTGCCGGTGCTGGCCAACATCCGCCCCAGCGGCGATGCCTACCTGATGGAGGATTTCTTCTACGCGGGCGGGCTGCGCGCGCTGCTCGAGCGCATACGCGGCCACCTCAAGACCGAGGCACTGACGGTCAACGGCCGCACGCTGGGCGAGAACATTGCCGGTGCCGAGGTCTACCACGATGACGTGATACGCCCGCTGGACAAGGCGATCTACGCCGAAGGCGCGCTGGCCGTGCTGCGCGGCAACCTCGCGCCCGGCGGCGTGGTGATCAAGCCCAGTGCCTGCGCGCCGCATCTGCTGCAGCACACGGGGCGCGCGCTGGTGTTTGACGACTACCCCAGTCTCAAGAAGGCCGTGGACGACCCCGATCTCGACGTGACGGGCGACGACATCCTGGTGCTGCGCAACGCCGGCCCGCGCGGCGCGGGCATGCCCGAGTGGGGCATGCTGCCGATTCCGACCAAGCTGCTCAAGCAGGGCGTGAAGGACATGCTGCGCCTGTCGGACGCGCGCATGAGCGGCACCAGCTACGGCGGCTGCCTGCTGCACTGCTCGCCCGAATCGGCGGTCGGCGGGCCGCTGGCGCTGGTGCGCAGCGGCGACCGCATCAGCGTCGATGTGCCCGCGCGCAGCATCCACCTCGAAGTCAGCGACGAGGAACTCGCGCAGCGCCGGGCCGCCTGGACTGCGCCGCCGGCGCGCCACGAGCGCGGCTATGGCTGGCTGTTCGGCCAGCATATCCTGCAGGCCAACGAGGGCTGCGACTTCGATTTTCTCGAAACCAGCTTCGGCAAGGCCGTGCCCGAACCCGACATATTCTGAAGCGCGGCGCGCGCGCATGACTGCCTCGGCGACAGGGTGTCATGGCGCAAGCCCTGGCGGCTGCCGATTTCATGTCACCATGTGCGGTGCCGCCCGCAGTGCGCGCCCTGCGCCCGCAGCGTTTAGCCCCGTGACCGGTCCCCGGTCTTCAGAAATGATGGAAAGAAGATCCTTTATGAGCGTTTCCTACCCCAATGTCCAGCTGCTGATCGCCAACAACTGGGTCGATGCCGACAGCGGCAAAAGCATAGACGTGCGCAACCCGGCCACGGGCCAGGTCATAGGCACCGTGGCCCACGCGGGCATTTCCGACCTGGACCGCGCGCTGGCCGCGGCCCAGAAGGGCTTTGAAGTCTGGCGCGATACCTCGGTCTACGAACGCGCGGCCGTCATGCGCCGCGCCGCTGCGCTGCTGCGCGAACGCGTGGAAGAGATCGCCAGCGTGCTGACCCAGGAAAACGGCAAGCCGCTGGCCGAGGCCCGCGTTGAAATCAATGCCGGCGCCGACATCATCGAATGGTTTGCCGACGAAGGCCGGCGCGTCTACGGCCGCATCGTTCCGGGCCGCAACGTTGCCGCCCAGCAGATGGTGATCAAGGAGCCCGTGGGCCCGGTCGCGGCCTTCACGCCCTGGAACTTCCCGGTCAACCAGATCGTGCGCAAGATAGGCGCGGCGCTGGCCACGGGCTGCTCGTTCCTGTGCAAGGCGCCCGAGGAAACCCCGGCATCGCCGGCCGCGCTGCTGCGCTGCTTTGTCGACGCCGGCATTCCTGCGGGTGTCGTCGGCCTGGTGTTCGGCGACCCGGCTGAAATCTCCAGCTATGTGATTGCCCACCCCGTGATCCGCAAGGTCACGTTCACCGGCTCCACCGCCGTGGGCAAGCAGCTGGCCGCGCTGGCCGGCCAGCACATGAAGCGCGCGACCATGGAGCTGGGCGGCCATGCCCCCGTGATCATTGCCGAAGACGCCGACGTGGCGCTGGCCGTCAAGGCCGCGGGCGCGGCCAAGTTCCGCAATGCCGGACAGGTCTGCATCTCGCCCACGCGCTTTCTGGTGCACAGCAGCCTGGTGGGTGAGTTCAACCAGGCCTTCGTGCAATACGCGCAAGGCCTCAAGCTGGGCGACGGCCTGGCCGAAGGCACGAGCCTGGGCCCGTTGGCCAACCCGCGCCGCGTCACGGCAATGCAGCAGGTCGTGGCCGATGCGCGCCAGCGCGGCGCCGAGATCCTCACGGGCG
>NZ_JAVWWA010000041.1:0-38446 GCF_036666375.1 Comamonas sp.
GCTTCGTCGTCGCTGGTCACCGAATGGGTCAAGGGCAAGACGCTGGACCAGGCCGCGGCGCTGAAGAACAGCGAGATCGCCGAAGAACTGGCGCTGCCGCCCGTCAAGGTGCACTGCTCCATCCTGGCTGAAGACGCCATCAAGGCAGCAGTCAACGACTACCGTGCCAAGCACGCAGCGGTGGTGGCCGCCTAAGATGGCCATCACGCTCACTGATGCGGCGGCCCGGCATGTGAGCCGCTACTTGTCCCGTCGGGGCAAGGGGCTGGGCGTGCGTCTGGGTGTGAAGACCACGGGCTGCTCGGGCCTGGCCTACAAGCTCGAGTATGTCGACGATCAGGCGCCCGAAGACATGGTGTTCGAGAACCACGGCGTGAAGATCATCATCGATCCCAAGAGCCTGGCCTATATCGATGGCACCGAGCTGGACTTCGTGCGCGAAGGCCTCAACGAAGGCTTCAAGTTCAACAACCCGAACGAGCGCGATCGTTGCGGTTGTGGAGAGAGCTTCCGCGTCTGAAGACGCTAGAACTCTGCGTTTTGCCGGCGATTTTTTCCCGCACACAACAACCGCCACCACTTTGCGTGCTGGCGGTTTTTTCTTGATATGAACCTCCAATCCGACGACTTCGAGCTATTTGCCGTGCCCGCGCAGTTCGCGCAGGACCGTACGTACATTGACAGCCGCTGGAAAGAGTTGCAGCGCGAAGCCCACCCCGACCGTTTCGCCGCCCAGGGCGCGGCGGCCCAGCGCGTGGCCATGCAATGGTCGGTGCGCATCAACGAGGCCTATCAGCGCCTCAAGGACCCGCTCAAGCGCGCGGCCTACCTGTGCGAGTTGCGCGGTGCGCCCTTGCGCGCCGAGGACAACACGGCCATGCCCACGGCGTTCCTGATGCAGCAGATGGAATGGCGCGAAGCGCTCGAGGACGCGCAGACCGAAGCCGATGTCGATCGGCTCGACGACGAAGTGTCCCAAGCGCGGCGCAGCCTGCTGGCCGAATGCGCACGGCTGCTCGACGAAGCCCAGGATCCCGCGGGCGCGGCCCAGCAGGTGAGAGCCCTTATGTTTGTTGCACGTTTTGCGCGCGACATCGAGGCGCGGCGAGAGCAACTGCAACAATAGACATCTCTGCGGGCGGCTCTGAAGCACCCCCTGTTTTTCTGGAAGGCGCGATCTGCTCAGGCAGGCGCCTGCACCCCATTTTTCGAGAGTTCCCATGGCGCTTTTGCAGATTTCCGAACCCGGTCAGTCCCCCGATCCGCACCAGCGGCGCATTGCCGTCGGCATCGATCTGGGCACGACCCATTCCCTGGTGGCCGCGGTGCGCAACGGCGTTGCCGAATGCCTGCCCGACGACCAGGGCCGCGTGCTGCTGCCGTCCATCGTGAGCTATGCCGAGCAGGGCAAGCGCCTGATCGGTGACGCCGCCATCGCGGCCCAGAGCACCGATCCGCAAAACACCATTGTCTCGGTCAAGCGCTTCATGGGCCGTGGCCTCAATGACGTGGCCGATGCGAACCACCTGCCTTACGTTTTCGTCCAGCAGGAAGGGCAGGGCGGAATGGTCTCGCTGCAGACGCGCGCCGGCATCAAGACGCCCGTGGAAATCAGCGCAGAAATCCTTGCCACACTGCGTTTTCGCGCGGAAGACAGCTTCGACGACGAACTCTATGGCGCGGTGATCACCGTGCCCGCGTACTTCGACGACGCCCAGCGCCAGGCTACCAAGGACGCGGCCCAACTGGCCGGCATCAACCTGCTGCGCCTGATCAACGAGCCGACGGCAGCGGCCATTGCCTACGGTCTGGACAACGCCAGCGAAGGCGTCTACGCGGTCTACGACCTGGGCGGCGGCACCTTCGACATCTCCATCCTGCGCCTGACGCAAGGCGTGTTTGAAGTCATCTCCACGGGCGGTGATTCAGCCCTGGGCGGTGACGACTATGACGCCGCGCTGGCGCAATGGGTGCTCGGGCAGACCGGCGCGCAGGCGCCCAGCGCCGAAGACAAGGCCGCGGTGCGGCTGGCCGCGCGCCGCTGCAAGGAAGCGCTGACGGACGCCGAGAGCGCCACCTTCCGCGCCGAGTTGTCCACGGGCACCGTGGAGCACGCAGTCGCGCGCGCCGATTTCTACGCCGCTACCGAGGCACTCACGGCGCGCTCGCTGGCCGCGGTGCGCCGCGCGCTGCGCGACGCCGAACTCGCCAAGGACGAAGTGCAAGGCGTGGTCATGGTGGGCGGCTCCACGCGCATGCCCCAGGTGCAAACGGCTGTGGGCGACTTCTTCGGCCAGACGCCGCTGACCAATCTCAACCCCGACGAAGTCGTGGCGCTGGGTGCGGCCATCCAGGCCAACCAGCTCGCAGGCAATAGTTCGGCCGGCGACCTGCTGCTGCTCGACGTGATCCCGCTGTCGCTGGGCGTGGAGACCATGGGCGGTCTGGTCGAGCGCATCGTCGCGCGCAACGAGACGATTCCCACGGCGCGCGCCCAGGATTTCACCACCTATGTGGACGGGCAGACGGCGCTGGCCATCCATGTGGTGCAGGGCGAGCGCGATCTGGTGGCCGACTGCCGCAGCCTGGCGCGCTTCGAGCTGCGCGGCATTCCTCCCATGGCCGCGGGCGCGGCGCGCATACGCGTGACCTTCACGGTCGACGCCGATGGCCTGCTGTCGGTGGGAGCGAAGGAGCAGATCAGCGGCGTGGAAGCGCATATCGATGTCAAGCCATCGTATGGCCTGTCGGATGAACAGATCGCACGCATGCTGCAGGACGGCTTCGCCACGGCGGCGCAGGACATGCAGGCGCGTGCGCTGGTCGAGGCGCGCGTGGACGCCGACCGCATGCTGATCGCCACGCAGAGCGCGCTGGATGCAG
The DNA here is from genome assembly GCF_036666375.1 of Comamonas sp. GTDB lineage: Bacteria > Pseudomonadota > Gammaproteobacteria > Burkholderiales > Burkholderiaceae_C > Comamonas. Next base: position 2,884 of record NZ_JAVWWA010000041.1, read on the forward strand.
ACGGCGACCTGCTGAGTGCCGCCGAGCGCGCCACCGTCGATGCCCTGATGGCTGCGCTGCGCGAGCAGCAGGGCTCCAGCGACCCGGCCGTGGTTGAAGCCGCGACCCAGGCCCTGGCCAAGGGCACCGAAGCTTTCGCGGCCCAGCGCATGAACCGCGGCATCGTCCAGGCCCTGGCGGGCAAGAACGTCCACAGCATTTCCTGATTGCCATAGAAGAGAACCCATGCCTGTCATCAAAATATTGCCCCACGCCGAATACTGTCCCCAGGGCGCTGAACTGCAGGTGCCGGCCGGCACGTCGATCTGCGAAGCGCTGCTGGACAACAACATCAAGATCGAGCATGCCTGCGACATGGTCTGCGCCTGCACCACATGCCACGTGATCGTGCGCGAGGGCTTCAACTCGCTCAACGAAGCCGAGGAAGAGGAAGAAGACATGTTGGACCGCGCCTGGGGCCTGGAGCCGCTGTCGCGCCTGAGTTGCCAGGCCATCCTGGCCCAGGAAGATGTGACCGTCGAAATCCCCAAGTACTCGATCAACCACGCCAAGGAAAACCACTGAGATGTCGCGCCAGATCGTCCTTGATACCGAAACCACGGGCCTGTCCGCAGAGAACGGCGACCGTATCATCGAACTCGGTTGCGTGGAGCTGCTCAACCGCAAGCTCACCGGCAACAACCTGCACATGTACTTCAACGCGGGCCGCGACAGCCACGAAGACGCATTGCGGGTGCACGGCATCACGACCGAGTTCCTCAAGGACAAGCCGCGCTTCGAACAGCAGGTCGACCAGATCCTCGCCTATCTGCAGGGCGCCGAGATCATCATCCACAACGCGCCGTTCGACGTAGGCTTCCTGAACAAGGAACTGCAGCGCGCAGGCAAGCCGCCGCTCAAGAGCTGGGTCGAAGGCGTGATCGACACCCTGGCCATGGCCAAGGAGCGCTATCCGGGCAAGCGCAACTCGCTCGATTCGCTGTGCGATCGCCTGGGCGTGGACAACTCCGGGCGCACGCTGCACGGCGCACTGCTGGACGCGGAACTGCTGGCCGATGTCTACATCAATCTGACGCGCGGCCAGGACGCGCTGCTGATCAGCGACGAAGCGCAGGAAGACGCGTCCGGCCTGCCCATTGTTGCACTCGATCTGCGCAGCCTCACCTTGCCCGTGATCCAGGCCAGCGAACAGGAATGCGCGGAGCACGAAGCGGTGCTGGTGCAGATCGACAAGTCCAGCGGTGCCAAAACTATTTGGCGCAGTGCGGCCTGAACGCCGCAAAAGCTGTGCCATAATTTAGGTCTGGTCGCAACAGCGATTCGGGCGATTAGCTCAGCGGTAGAGCACTGCCTTCACACGGCAGGGGTCACATGTTCGATCCATGTATCGCCCACCAATTTGAAAACCCTCTTGAGTTTCTGGCTCAAGAGGGTTTTTTGTTGTTATCGCGCCAGCTCAGTAGCGTCCGCTGAGCAGCGAGCCAAAACCCGGCGCATAGGTTTTGAGGTTCAACTGCTTGAGCATCATGTAGGTGGTCGCGACCGAGGAGGAGATCACCGGCAGGCCCAGCCTGTCCTCGATGGGCTGGATAGAGCTCAGCGAGGGCATCTGCACACAGGCGGAAGCGACCACGGCATCGGCGCCCCGGGTGTTGAGCTTTCTGGTGATCTCTATGGGCGCATCAGGGTTCTGCCGGCCTACTTCGAGGTTGTCGGCAATCTCCAGCGAGATGCTGTCCACCACCTCAATGCCTTCGTTCTCTATGTAGTCGATGACCAGGGCGGTCAAGGGCTTCATGTAGGGCGCCAGCAGGGAAACCTTTTTGGCGCCCATGGCCTTGAGTCCGTCGACCAGGGCGCCTGCACTGGTGACCACGGGCGCGGGTCCGCCGGCATCGCGCGTGCGCTGGTGCAGTCGGGCCTGCGCGACCCGGTGGTAGCCGCGTCCCATGCTCATGATTGCCACCAGGCAGGCGTAGCCCAGCACATCCACACGCGCATCCGCGAGTTCGAGGGCACAACGGTCGGAGTCCGCATCCATTGCGGCCAACTCCTCCTTGGTGACTTTTTGCATGCGCATGCGGCTCGAGTGAAACGTGAAGCGCTCGGCTTCCACGCGCTGGCGCTGCCAGAGCATGTACGGTATTTCCGTCTCCATTGTCGTGTTGGAGCTCGGGACGATCTGGCCGATTCGGTAATGGGTCTGCATATCAATCCACGCTGATCTTGTTTGCCTTGATGATCTTGCTCCAGTGCGCCGTGTCCGCCAGCACCAGCGCATCGATTTCGCGCGGAGACATCACCACAGGGTCTATGCCTTGAAGCTCTGCACGCTGCTTGACTGGCGGCGATTCGAGCGCGGTGTTCACGGCGGCGGCCATCTTCTTGATCACCTCGCTGGGCGTGCCCGCGGGCGCGAAAAGCGCGACCCAGGCTTCGGGCTGGAAATCGGGCAGACCGGCTTCGGCCGTGGTCGGCACATCGGGCAGCATCGGGTGGCGTTTCTTGCTCGTGACCGCCAGCGCGCGCAGCTTGCCGGTTTTCGCATGCGGACCCACGGACGGTGGCGTGCTCATGAACATCTGCACCTGACCGCTGAGCACGTCCTGCATCGCGGGGCCTGACCCCTTGTAGGGAACATGCACCAGTTCGGTCTTCGTCATCTGTGCGAACAACGCTGTGCCCACGTGCGACAGCGAACCCGGCCCTTGAGAGGCGTAATTGATCATGTGGGGGTTCTTCTGCGCGTAACTGATGAGTTCGGGCAGGTCCTTGACGGGCATCGAGGGGTGTACGGCAATCACGTTCGCTGCCTTGACCAGCATGGCCACGGGAACGAGATCGCTTTGCGCCCATCCCGGTTTCTTGAACAGGCTGGGGTTGCCCACGTGGTAGGCCGAGTACGAAGCAAGCAGCGTGTACCCATCCTTGGGTGCGCGCGCCACCATCTGGTAGGCAATGTTGCCGCTGGCGCCGCCCCGGTTGTCGATGACCACTGCTTGGCCCAGCGTCTTCGTCATCGAGTCGGACACCAGGCGCGCGGCCGCGTCAACGACTCCTCCGGGTGGGTTGGGCACCACCACCGTGATGCTTTTGGCGGGAAAGTCGCTCGCAGTCGCGTTGGCGATGCCCGCCACGGCCAGGGTCGCGCCCAGGGCTAGCTGGCCCCATCGGATAGCTTGGTTCATTGCTTGTCTCTCTATTTGTTGGTTTGCAATAGGGTCATTCTTCCTTAATATTTGCTTTTCATTCAATGTATTTATTCAACCATCGTTCGAATTTGATTAAGCATGAGCCCTCTCCACCTCCACAAGATAGACCCAGTGTCACTGCAGCTGTTTGTGTCTGCCGTGGACTTCGCAAGCCTCACGGGTGCCGCGCATAGCAGTGGCATTTCGCTGGCGGCGGCCAGCAAGCGCATGGCGGCGCTGGAGTACCACCTGGAAGTCCAGCTGCTGGTGCGCAGCAAACGGGGCGTGGTGCCCACACCAGCGGGGCAAAGCCTGTATCTGCACGCGCTGCAGGTGTTGGCGCGGCTGGAGCGACTGGTTTACTCGATGAAGGATTTCGAGAGCGGGGCCACAGGGCAGTTGAGCCTGTCCGTCAACACTACGGCTTCGTCGGGCTTTCTACCCGACCTGCTGGCACGCTACCACCAGCTGTATCCCGGCATTTCCCTGGATGTGGAAGACGTGCTTAGCGAGGATGCGGTGCGCGCGGTCGAGACGGGTATGGTCGAGCTGGCCATCGTCGGCGAGAACACCGTGATGGGCGCGCTCGAGCGCGTGGTCTGTGATGAGGATGAGCTGGTTTTCCTGCTGCCGGCTGGTCACCCGCTGGTCTCCTCGGCGGCAATCGCGTTCGAGGCCGCCCTGCAATGCAACTTCGTGGCCCTGGCGCGCACGAGTTCGCTGAGCCGGATGATCAATACCCAGGCGCAACTGCTCAACGTGCCGTGGAAGGTCATCATTCAGGTGCGCAGTTTCGAGTGCGTATGCCGCATGGTCGCCGCAGGCCTGGGTCTGGCGGTGGTGCCGTCTAAGATTGCCGGCAAGCTCACCTACGGCGCCGGGCTGGTCATGCGACCGATAGCGGGTCTGCACCTCAAGCGCAGGCTGGTGATAGCGATGCGCAGCCGGGAAAACATCTCGCTGCCGGCAAGAAAATTCGTCGATATGGTCTTGCACGTATGATGCGGCGCCCGGCGTTGAACACCGCCGAGGCATGGCCAACGCAAAAAATAGATAAGCTTTGTCAAATGGTCGAAATCTTGATGCTAGAATTCAAGTCTTGACTGGTAGATGATCAGTCAGTATGGGTGATTAGCTCAGTGGTAGAGCACTGCCTTCACACGGCAGGGGTCACATGTTCGAACCATGTATTACCCACCATATTTCGAGGTCTGGCCTGTGCCGGATGCTCGGGCGATTAGCTCAGCGGTAGAGCACTGCCTTCACACGGCAGGGGTCACATGTTCGATCCATGTATCGCCCACCAATTTGAAACCCTCTTGAATTCCGGTTCAAGAGGGTTTTTTGCGTTCGTCAAGTAACCTAAGCATTGTCCGGGCCTTTCGGATCTTTTGACACGCCATTTTCGTTTGAGAACGTTTGGGGTCAGAATGTTTGCTGCACTGCAGCAAGAAAACAGAAAGGATCTGGATGCTTCAATTCAAGGACAAGCAAATCGACACCGCAATTTTCGACATGGACGGGACCATGTTCGATACCGAAAGATTGCGATTCAGAACCCTGTCCCAGGCATCCCAAGAACTGTTCGACAAGCCTTTCACCGAAGCCGTGCTCATGGGCTCGCTGGGCCTGAGCGCCACCAAGGCTGAAGAGCTTGCCAAACAGCACTACGGAGATGCATTTCCCTATGCGGCCATTCGCCGGCGCGCAGACGAACTGGAGCTCGCGCATGTGCGTGCCCATGGCGTGCCCATCAAGCCGGGCCTGTTGCCGGTGCTCGAGCGCCTGCGCAAGTCGGGGCTGAAGATGGCGGTGGCGACCTCGAGCCGCCGCGCGATCGCCGAGGAGTACCTGATCAATGCCAATATCTTCAAGTACTTCGACCTCTGTGTCTGCGGCGACGAGGTCACGCGCGGCAAGCCCCACCCCGAGATCTTCCTGCGTGCTGCCGAAGCGCTCAACAGCCTGCCCGAACGCAGCCTGATGTTCGAGGATTCGGAAAACGGTCTGCGCTCTGCGGCCGATGCCGGCGGGGTGGCGATTCTGGTCGAAGACATCAAGCCGCCCAGCCCCGAAGTCGCGGCGCGCGCCTTCGCCCGCTACGCCGATCTGCGCGGCTTCCTGGCCGATCTCTCGGATTGGACGCCGAAGATGGCCATGCCTGCGGTGACCGATCCTTTTCCCCAGGCCGTGAACCAGCTCAAGGCCGCAATCCATGGCTTTGGCGCAATGGGCGGAGGCTATCTGGCGCAGGTGTTCTCGCATTGGGATGGCTATACCCGGCCCGGCGAAATCATTGCTTCCACGGGCAATGCGCTGCTGCGCGAGGCGGTCAATGCATTCGGCAGGTTCAGCGTGCGCTATGGCAGCCTGGCGTTCGACCAGACCATAGAGAACATGCGCGTGATCGACGCGGCTGACGTGCCTTGCGTTGCGGGCATGTACCGCGATTGCGAGATCGTGGCCCTGTGCCTGCCCGAGCAGGCGATCGCGACCCAGGCCGAAGTGATTGCCCAGGGCCTGGCCGAGCGGCGCGCGGCGCATGGCCGGCCGTTGACGGTGCTGGTGGTGCTCAACAAGGTGGGCGGTGCGCAGTTCGTGCGCGATCAGGTGGCCGCCGCGCTGGCGTCGACACTGCCGGCCGGCGAGTGCGAGCAGATACTTGCGCGCACGCATTTCTGTGAAACCGTGGTCACGCGTATCGTTTCCAAACTGACCGAAGAAGCGCTGGTGCGTCAGCTGCGCATCAAGCGTGATCTCTACGAGAAGAATGTCGCTGCGGTGCGCGAGTCGGCCGCGGACCATGCAGGGTGGGGCGACGACCTGGGTGATGCACAGATGGAGGCCATCACGCCGATCGTGAATACGCTGCGCGACGCGGGCGAGCCCGCAAGCGCGCTGGCGCCGCTGCACCTGATCCTGTTCCACGCCGAGACGGACATGCCGCTGTATGCACAGCGTGGCGGCAACCTGCTCGAGCATCTGCGCCAGATCGACACCGTCGACGACATCGGTGAAATCCAGACGCTCAAGAACCGGCTGTGGAACGGCACGCATGCGGTCATCGGCTGGTATGCGGCGCTGCTGGGCTATCCGACCATAGGCCATTCGATGGGCGATGCGCGCGTGCAGGCGCTGATGAACCGTTTGCTCGACGCCGAGCTTGCGCCTGCACTGCAAGCGGCATTCCCGGCGATGGCTTCGCGCCTGCCCGAGTTCATCGACACTTTCCGCCGCCGCTGCGAACTCGCGTTCAAGGATCCTTGCGCGCGCGTAGCCCGCGATCCGCTGCGAAAACTGCAGCGCGACGAACGCGTGTTGGGCAGTCTGGCAATGGCCCGTGCCCAGGGCGTGGAGGCGTCGGCGCTGGCGTTCGGCGCCGCGCTGGCCGTGCACTATGCGCTGCACCATCCCGATGCAGGCGACGACGCCGAATGCCTGGCGATCCGCGAAATCTACGCCCAGCGCGGCGCGCTGCAGGATGTGCTGGCGTGGCGCGGCGACTATCACGGTCAGCCCTATGCGGGACTGGATCCGGTTCAGGATGCCGAGGAGATTGCAGCCGTGCAGTGGCATTTCGACCGCCTGCAGGCTGAGGGCGAGCGCTATCTGTCGGCGCCTGCGCTGGACGAAGCTTTTGCCTGATCGGCGTTCGCAGGCGCAAAAATATGCGGCATTTTCCCTTCGGGCGCACGCCGCACTGTTAGAATTTTGGCTTGGCCGGGCATGCTGCCAGGCACCTCAAAATTCGGGTGATTAGCTCAGCGGTAGAGCACTGCCTTCACACGGCAGGGGTCGCAGGTTCAAACCCTGCATCACCCACCAGATTGAAAACCTCGCAAGCCATTGGCTTGCGAGGTTTTTTTATTGCCGCGGCCCTACATGCAGGGCCGCGGCGCCCGAGCCGCGCTCAGGCTTTCTCGAGATCGCCGTTGACGACGCGTGACAGCCCCAGCGGGTTGGCTTGCTGAACGGCTGCGGGCAGCAGTTCATCGGGCAGATCCTGGTAGCACACCGGACGCAGGAAGCGGTCTATCGCGGTCGCGCCCACGGATGTGTACATGGCGTTCGATGTGGAGGGGAAGGGGCCGCCGTGCACCATGGCATGGCAGACTTCCACGCCCGTGGGGAAGCCGTTGGCCAGGATGCGCCCGGCCTTGCGTTCGAGCACGGGAATCAGGCGGCGCGCGTCGGCGTAGTCGGCCGGATCGATCTGCAGCGTCACCGTGAGCTGGCCTTCGAGGTGCTCGGCCAGTTGCAGCACTTCCTCGAAATCCTTGGCGCGGATGACGATGGAGGCCGGGCCGAACATCTCTTCTTCGAGCACCGGGGACGACAGCAGGCGCTGGGCGTCGGTCACATAGAGCGCGGCCTGGGCGGCATTGGGCTGGCCGCCCGCGGCCAGTCCCTGGGCGACTTTCTCCACGCCTTCGACGCCGTCCACCTTGCCCGTGCCCGCAACAAAGGCCTCATGGATGCCGGGAGTCAGCATGGTCTGGGCCGCCTTGGCGGCCAATGCCTTGCTGGCGGCGCTGATGAAGCGCTGCACGTTGTCGTCGCCTATCGCCACCACCATGCCGGGATTGGTGCAGAACTGCCCCGCGCCCATGGTCAGGGAATCGGCAAAGCCGCTGCCTATGGCTTCGGCGCGCGCGGCCAGGGCCGCGGGCATCAGGAACACCGGGTTGATGCTGCTCATCTCGGCGTAGACGGGAATCGGCTCGGGACGCGCGTTGGCGGCGCGCACCAGCGCCAGGCCACCTTGGCGCGAGCCGGTGAAGCCCACGGCCTTGATTGCCGGATGGGAGACCAGCGCCTCGCCCAGCTTGCGGCCCGCGCCTATCAGCAGCGAGAACACGCCTTCGGGCAGGCCCAGGTCCTTGACGGCCTTCTGGATTGCGCGGCCGACGAGCTCGGACGTGCCCAGGTGCGCGCTGTGCGCCTTGACCACCACCGGCGCGCCCGCGGCCAGGGCCGAGGCGGTATCGCCGCCGGCCACCGAGAACGCCAGCGGGAAATTGCTGGCGCCGAACACCGCCACGGGGCCCAGGGGCATCTTGGCCAGGCGCAGGTCGGAGCGCGGCATGGGCGTGCGTTCGGGCTGGGCCTGGTCGATGGTTGGGCTCAGGAAGCGGCCGTCGCGCACCACCTTGGCAAACAGCCGCAGCTGACCGACGGTGCGTCCGCGCTCGCCCTGCAGTCGCGCGATGGGCAGGCCGGATTCGGCGTGGGCGCGTTCGATCAGGGTGTCGCCCAGCGCCACGATGTTGTCGGCAATCGCTTCGAGGAACTCGGCGCGCTTGGCCAGCGGCAGGCTGCGATAGGGGTCGAAGGCGTCGGCGGCCAATTGGGCCGCGCGGTCGACTTCGTCGGCGCCACCCATGCCGAAGGTGGGGGCGTCAATGGGCTTGTCGGTGGCGGGATTGAACGCCTGCTGCTGGCCTTCGGTGCCGCGAACGAAACTCGCGCCGATAAGCATTTCGCCGGTGATTTGCATGAACATGTCCTGGTGAGGTCTATGGTGGTGAATGGCCGGTTTTGCTTCTTCATGGCCCCTGGCGCCAGCAGGGCGCAGACGCCCGGCCTTGCCGCGTGCCCGTAGCCGGGGAAAACCGCTGCATGCAGAAGATACCAGACATGAAGATGGCGTAAATATATTTTAAGTATCTTTAAAATTGCAAGCAGCAGGCCATCTGAATTGCGAGGCAAGGGTTAGGCCCCATCGACAGGGTTCAAGTATCTTAATAATATATTTATTTCACGCAGTCTTCCGTTCGACGAAGCGCTGCATCCAAGCCAGTGGCAAGACCTCCTCGCTGCCATCACGACCCTGTTCTATCCTGAGGAGCGCCTCGTGAACTCTACGCCCGACACATTCCCCCTGCGCGCGCCGCAAAGCGTCGCATCTTCCGCCGCGCCCCCGGCCTGCATCACGCTGACGCTGGAAGAAGTGCATGATCTTTCGTTGCGCGTCCTGACCCACCATGGCCTCTCGTCAGCCCAGGCCCAGGCGATTGCGCGCGTCATCACGGCCGGGGAGCGAGACGAGTGCCACTCGCACGGCATCTACCGCCTGCTGTCGTGCACCCGAACCTTGCAGCACGGCGCCGTGGTGCGCGATGCCACGCCTGTCGTGAGCGACCGCGGGCCGGGCGTGGTTGCCGTCGATGCGCAGTTCGGCTTCTCTCAGCTGGCGTTCGAAGTGGGCAGCAAGGTCTTGCTGGAAAAGGTCGCGAAAACCGGCGTCGCGGCGCTGGTCATCAACAACTGCTATCACTTTTCGGCCCTGTGGCCCGAAGTCGAAGCCCTGGTGGAGCATGGTGTGGCCGCGCTGGCCATGACGCCCAGCCATTCGTGGGTCGCGCCTGCGGGCGGGCGCCGGCCGGTGTTCGGCACGAATCCGATTGCCTTCGGCTGGCCGCGCGTTGGCGCGCATCCCTATGTATTCGACTTTGCGACCAGCGCCGTGGCGCGTGGCGAGATCGAGCTGTACCGCCGCAGCGGGCGCGCTCTGCCTGCGGGCTGGGGCATAGATGCCGATGGGGCTTCGAGCACCGACGCCGCGACCGTGCTGGACCAGGGCGCAATGCTGACGTTCGGCGGGTACAAGGGCTCGGCCTTGTCGACGATGATCGAATTGCTCGCCGGCCCGCTGATCGGCGACATGACCAGCAGAGAGTCGCGCGCCAAGGACGACGGCGCCGGCGCCGCGCCGTGTCACGGCGAACTGGTGCTGGCGTTCGACCCCCGATTCTTCAGCCAGGGTGACTTTCTCGAAGACCGCGTGCGCGCCGAGAAGCTGTTCGAAGGCATCACCGATCAGGGCGCGCGCCTGCCTTCGCAGCGTCGCTTCGCTGCCCGGGAGCGCAGCCTGGGCAATGGTTGCGTGCAGGTGCCTGCGGCCCTGTATTACGACGTGCGGCAACTGCTGCTGTGACACGGCTTGCGACTTGCCATTGGCAGTAGCTTCAGGGCGGCGAGCGCGCAAATACGGTGATGTAGCAAAAGTATTTTGTCAATATAATTGCATTCAACCATTTCAGCTTTTGCGGCATAAAAAGCCGAAAGAATCCTTCATCTGATGCCGACTCCTTTCAAATCCACAGCTTCGCGCGCGAAGTCTTCCACTGCCAAGGTCAAGGCGGCGGTTCCGGCCAAACGCCGGGCTGCGGACCTTGCCTACGATGCCATCGAAGCGATGCTGTCGACCATGCAGCTCGAGCCCGGCAGCCCTATCGTGGAGGCCGAACTGGCCGAACGCACTGGCATGGGGCGCACGCCGGTGCGCGAAGCCTTGCTGCGCATGATCTCGATCGGCCTGATCGTCCAGCAACCGCGCCGCGGCCTGCTGGTCTCGAACATCGATCTGGCGGAGCATCTCGACGTGATACAGACGCGCCGGGTGCTGGAGAATCTGATCGCGGCCTGCGCCGCGCGCCGCGCGTCGGCGGCGCAGCGCAAGGAAATCGTGCATTGCGCCGAGAAAATGGTGGCCGCTGCCGAGCGCGGCAATCTGGACGAATACATGCGCGGCGACCATGAGCTCGATCTAGTGATCCACTCGGCCAGCCGCAACCGTTCGGCCGTGAAGTGCGTGACGCCGCTGATCGTCCAATGCCGCCGGTTCTGGTATGCGTACCAGCACGAAGGCGACATCATCGCGGGCGCCCAGGCGCATCTGGAACTCGCACAAGGCATTGCCACGGGCGATGAGGCGGCGGCGATCACCGGCGCCAACCGCCTGATGGACTACCTCGAGGATTTTGCCAAGCGCATTATCGAAAGCTGAACACCGGGCGCTCGCGTGCGCTCTGTCGCAACGACAAAGGGGTGATGGCCAGGCCATCACCCCTTTTTTTCAGCCGCGGCTCAGAGCTTTGCGCCGACGGCGCGCAGCTCGGCGATCTGCGGCGCCTTGGGCAGCCAGATCTTGTCGAAGGCGTCGATCGCGGGCTTGGTGTCGAAGTTGCTCAGATCGCGGATGGCGATCGATTCCTTCTTGAACTTCTCCAGCAGGCCGGCTTCGGTGGTGACGATGTCATTGATCTGGGCGTCGAGCGCCTGCGTGGTCAGCTGGCGAATCAGGTCACGGTCCTTGGTGTCCAGCGTGGCCCAGACGCGGCCGGAAAACAGCGGGGCGAAAGGCATGAACAGCGCGTTCATCGGCATCATGACTTTCGACACCTTGTCGAAGCGCTGGTTCCACGAGAACTCCACGTCGGCTTCGAGGCCGTCGACCTGGCCGTTGGTCATCGCATCGAACACCGCAGGCGTGGGAATCGGCGTGGGCGCGGCGCCGAAGTACTGGTAGAAGTCGCGGTAGACGGGCGTCGGGTTGATGCGGATCTTGAGACCCTTGAGGTCATTGGGCGTCTTGATGTCCTTGTTCGAGAACACCACGCGCATGCCCGTGATGCCCCAGCCCAGGCCCACGCAGCCGGTCTCGCGCGGCAGCACTTCGAGCAGCTTCAGGGCCGCGGGGGTCTTGACCAGTTTGGCGACCGCGGGCGTGGAGCGTACGAGATAGGGCGCGTTGATCGAGGCCACGCTGGAGACGCGCGTGCCCAGTTCGGCCGCCTGTATCCAGCCCATGTCCAGCGCGCCGGACTGCATCTGCTGCATCATCACCGACTCATTGCCCAGCTGGCCCGAATGGAAGACGGTCACCGTGAGGCGGCCGTTGGTGGCCTTGGACAGCGCCTCGCCGAACTGCAATGCCGCGCGGTTCCATGAATGGCCTGCGGGCGTGATGATGCCCAGGCGCAATTCCTTGGCTGCTGCCGCACGCGAAGGCGTCACGAAGGCCAGGGGCGCAGCGGCCACGGCCGAGGTCTGAAGAAAGTGGCGACGGTTGAGTGTCATGAAAAACTCCGTAGAGAGGGGAGGAATCGAGGCAGAGCGGGGAAACGGTCAGTTCAGCAGGCCCAGCGACAGGCTGGGGAACAGCGAAAGCATGATCAGCGCGATCACGCTGATGATGAAGAACGGCAGCGTGACGATGAACATGCGCCCCGGCTTGGCCCCGGTGACGGCCGCGGCAACAAAGAAGCTCAGGCCCACGGGCGGCGTCATCAGCCCCAGCACCAGGTTGATGACGATCACCACGCCGAAGTGGCGCGGGTCGATGTGGTAGATCTCGGTGGCGATGGGCAGCAGGATGGGCGCGGTCATGATCAGGCCCGGAATGCCGTCGATCACGGTGCCTATGACCAGCAGGATCACGTTGACCAGCAGCAAGAAGGTGATCGGGTCCTTGGCCACGGTCTGTATCCAGGCGGCGACCTCCTGCGGAATCTTGCCGTAGATCAGCAGCCACGAGAACACCGAGGCCGCGGCCACCAGGAACAGCACGATGGCCGAGTAGATGGCCGAGCGCAGCATGATGGCGCCCAGATCCGAGTACTTGAATTCGCGCGTCACGTAGCGGCCAACGAGCACCGCGCTCACCGCGCCCACGGCCGCGGCCTCGGTGGGATTGGCCAGGCCGGTCAGGATGGAGCCGACGATCACCAGCGGAATCAGCAGCGTGGGGCTGGAAGTGAGCACCGTCATGGCGCGCTGGCGCAGCGTGCGCCTGGCACTGCGCGGGTAGTTGTAGACCAGGCCCATGCAGGCGATCACGCCGAAGAACAGCACCGTCAGCAGGATGCCCGGCAGAATGCCCGCAATCAGCATGTCGCCCACGGCCACCTGGGCCAGCACGCTGTAGACCACGAACATCACCGATGGCGGAATGATGGGGCCCAGCATGCCGCCGTACACGGTGAGGCCCGCGGCAAACGTCTTGTCGTAGCCCTGCTTTTCCATCTCGGGAACCATGACCTGCGACATGATCGCGACCTGCGCCGTGGCCGAGCCGATGATGGACGAGACCAGCATGTTGGCCAGGATGTTCACGTAGGCCAGGCCGCCCTTGATCGAGCCCACGAACGCCATCGACAGATCGACCAGCCGGCGCGTGATGCCGCCGCTGTTCATGATTTCACCGATCAGGATGAACAGCGGGATCGCAATCAGGCCGTAGCTGTCGACGCCGGCGAACATCTGCGTGGCGAACGACTGCAGCAGCACCGGGTTGCCGGTGTTGTAGATGTAGAAGATGCCCGAGAGGCAAAGACACAGGCCGATGGGCACGCCCACCAGCATGATGACGATGAAGAAGAGGGAGGTCAGCATGTCAGTTCACCGCTTCGGGGTTGGCTGCCTGGAAGGCAGGGTGTTGGCGCTGGGGCGCGAGGTGCAGGTCTTCCAGCAGGTTGGCCAAGGCGTGCAGGCTCATGCAGACAGCGAAGATCGGCATGATCAGTTGCAGCACCCACACCGGCCATTCGAGCGTCTGCGTGCGCTCCGTGTAGAGGAAGTTGAAGGACTCGGCCGCGTATTCCTTGGCGTCGAAGCCCTTGCTGACGATGCCCACGGGATCCATCCAGATCCAGCACATGGCGAACAGTGCCAGCGCGAAGAACAGCACGCCGCCCGTGGCGATCACCTTGGCGATCTGTGCGTTGCGCGCTCCCAGCTTCTCTGTGAGCATCGTGACCGCGAAGTCCAGCCGCAGGCGCGTCATCGCCGAGGCACCGACAAACGTCAGCCAGACGACCGTATAGACCGCAGCTTCGTCTATCCAGTAGATCGGCATGCCGCTGTAGCGCGTGGCGACATTGACCAGGATCAGCAGGGTTAGCAGACTCATCAGGAAAGTCAGCAGCCAGCGCTCCAAGCGCAGAAGCGCATCGGAGGCGTCCAGCACCCAGCGCACGGGCCGCGGTGGAGGGTTGAGGGCAGTGGAAGAGTTGGCTATATCGTCCATGAGGCTTCTTCTGGTTTTTTGGAAAAGGAAGTGAAACAAACTGCCCACAACTCAAACATATGTCAAATATATTAAGAGCCTTGGGCAGGCTGGCCTATAGGTGTTTCCCTGGGATCGCCGCGCAGTGCTGCGCCGATCGGCATGGCGCGCGTTCCTGAGGGCTGCGTACAGGCCGGGTTCAGAGCTGGCTTGCATGGTTGGGCTTTCATCAGGCGGTGCAAAGATGCTGGAAATATATTTGACACATTTTTATGTTGTACTAGCACAAACCATACCTGCTGCTGTCTGCTGCAGGCCTTCGGGCGGGCAAGCGGCTGGATGGACCGCAGCATCCGTCCATGCCCCTCACGATGCACCGTCTTCAGGCGCTGACTGCACAGCGCTGGTGCGCTTCGCACAAGGCATCCGCACCAAATGGCGCCATCCAGACCGCTGCCCTGGCGCCTGCGCGCGTCCTGGCCCGGCGGCGCGCGCGCCAAAAAAAAGCTCCCGTGAGGGAGCTTGCAGCCAGAGGATCAGCGGCCCAGGTCCTTGGACCAGGCGGCATACCAGTCACGGAACAGTTGGTACTGCGCTTCGGTGTAGCGGCGCTGCGAGTCGGTCAGCGCATCGGTTTCGTTGAAGTGCAGCGTGTATTCCTTCTGGCCGTTGAGCACCAGCAAATACTTGTAGTACAGGACCAGATCGGTGCCTTCGTCAAACGAAGACAGCACGGCCAGCGCCGACTCCAGTTCCTGCGCCTGGCGGCGCGCGGCGACATCGCCTTGGGCGGCCTTCTTGCACAGCTCGACCAGGTGCAGCACTTCCTTGGGCAGGGCGTTGCCTATGCCTGTGATGGAGCCCGTGGCGCCGCAGTTCACGAAGCCGTGGAACACCTGGGTGTCGACGCCCACCATCAGCGTCACGGCATCGTCCTTGGAGGTGATGTGTTCCGCGGCGTAGCGCAGATCGGTCGCGCCGCCGAACTCCTTGAAGCCGATCAGGTTGGCGTACTTGGCGCGCAGTTCGAAGAACAGGTCGGCTCGCGTGGCGAAGCCGTAATAGGGGCTGTTGTAGATGACAGCGGGCAGGTTGGGTGCGGCTTCCAGGATGGCGGAGAAATGGGCTTTCTGCGCGGTTGCGGAAGCACCGCGCGACATGACGCGGGGAATCACCATCAGGCCATGGGCGCCGACCTTGGCCGCGTGCGCGGCGTGGGCCACGGCTTCCTTGGAATTGACCGCGCCGGTGCCGACGATCACGGGAATGCCCGCGGCCACCAGCCGGGCCACGCCTTCCTGGCGCTGCTCGGCGGTGAGCAGCGGCCAGTCGCCCATGGAGCCGCAGTAGACGACGGCGCTCATGCCTGCCGCAATGAGTTCCTTGCCCTTGGCAACGAGTGCATCGTAGTCAGGCGTGCGGTCCGGCGTGCACGGTGTCATGAGTGCGGGAATGGTGCCGGTGAAGATGTTCGTGCTCATAGAAAACCACCTTTGTGAAAAAACTCGCTGTGGGCACCTTCGGCAAGCGCGGCAAACGACGCAACTGCCGAAAGCGGAATCAATCTTTAAATAGACTGTAAATATATTAGCAATATTCCGAATGCCGAGGATAGTCGATGATTTTTTCCGGCGCAAGGGGGTTGTTGCGCATGGGCGCAATGTGGCTGAAAGAAGGGGGTGCCGTGGCCGCAGGCCCACACTGGCGCTGCCGAAGCTGCGCCAGCAGCTTGTCGGCGCGATCAAGAGGCCGCTGCACAGCGATTGCCCGTGGCGCGCGCGCCGGCCTCGTGAAGGCTATGCCCTGGCAAGCGCATCACCGCTCCAGTCCCACCCCGTGCCATTTGACAAGCGGCATTTCGACAGGACGAAAAAATATGCGATTCGGCCAAATCGACGAAATTTGCCTCTACAGTGTCTGGAGAAAGTAACGAAGCGGGATACCAGAAAAACTAAAATACGAATCTTGGCGTTGGCGCGCGCGGCCATGCAGAAGGTTTGCCGCACGCCAGGGCTTCATGAGTCAGGCTTTTTCTGCACTCAGTTCAGGCCGCACGGCCTGACGCGCAAGCGCGCAACTGCCGGGAGCGATCAAGGCGCGCTTTGACAAGGGGTTCGCGTCATCCGACTTGTTTTTCATGTGGCGAAGCGAAAATACTATGAGCATGGAGTCCAGCACTACGACAGAGCGCAATACCGGACGCTACATGAAGAAACGCGAGGCGATCATCAATGTCGCCTCCAAGCTGTTCGACGAGCATGGCATCAAGGGCGCCATGCTGTCCGAGGTGGCAAGGCAGGTGGGCCTGAGCACGAACAGCATCACCTACTATTTCAAGAAGAAGGAAGATCTGGTTTTCGAGTGCCTGATGCACACCGTTCAGACATTCGACATGATCACGGCGCTGGCCGAAAGCGAGACGACGCCGGAGAAAAGAGTCCGGCGCTTCATCGACGAGTTCTTCAAGAAACTGTCGGAGTGCGCCAATGGCAGCTACCCGGCGATCATGACGTTCCGCGATGCGGCCGAGCTCGACAGCTCCTATACGAAGATCGTCTTCGACCGCTACAAGAACATGTTCCGGCGGGTGCGCGGGCTTCTGGCCGACGGCGCCATCACTTCCGAAAATCGCATGATGCTGACCTTGCGCACGCATCTGTTTCTGACGCAGATCCAGTGGTGCCGCATCTGGATGGGCAGCTACAGCGTCGAAAGCCATGACCGCATCCGCTTCTATGTCGTCGACATCATGCTCAACGGCATCGCCTCGCCGCACATGCCCTGGGAGCGCAATGTCATCGACACCAAGCTCGCGCAATTCCATATCCCCGAGTCGCCCAACCAGGGCTTTCTGGTGGCGGCCATTCATTTGATCAATGAAGCGGGTTACAGCGGTGCTTCCATTGACCGCATTTCTGCCAGCCTGAGCGTCACCAAAGGCTCGTTCTACCACCATATTCCCAGCAAGGAAGATCTGTTTGCCGAGTGCATTGAGCGCACCCGCGCGGTGCTGGACGGCTACCAGGCGGCCGTGCATCGGCACGAAGGCAGCGGCCTGGAAAAGCTGGGGGCGCTTTCGCGCGCCTTGCTCAAGTACCATTTTTCCGAGCAGGGTCCGCTGTTGCGGGCCTCGGCCTGGAGCCAGATTTCCGATTACAGCCTGTTCCATGAAAAGATCAGGCCGCTGCGCGAGCTCTATCAGAACATGCAGGATTTTCTTGCCGCCGGCATGATGGACGGCTCCATACGCGCCACCCACCAATCGGTCGCCGCGATGATGGTGGTGGGCATGATCAACGGTTCGCTGACGCTGGACAAATGGGTGCCAGGGTCGGAAAACATCAATGTCGACGTGCTGTATGTCAAGCCCATGTATTACGGTCTGCTGAGTGCCTGAACGCGCAATGGGCAGGGGAGTCTGCCCATTGTCCGGCGCGTGGCGCAATCAGAATCTGTGCGTCATGCCCAGCGTGATTGCCGTGGTGCCGGCGTTGGCGGCAGTGGTGCCGGCATAACCGTTCACGACCCGGTGCGGGCGCGCAGGATTGCGGTTGTGGATCCTGGCAAAGCCCAGCGTCACTTTCGATCTTTTGGACAGAAAGTGTTCATACATGGCGCCCAGCTGATAGGCATCGTTTTGCGGCAGCAGCTTGTTGTCCTTGCGGATATAGGAACCCGACAGCAAGCCGCGGGCAAAGGGGTAGGAGAATCCCAGCAGCAAGTCGGTGTTGTCCTTGGTGCGTGCCTGGCTGATGATGTTGCGCGCCGAGTTGTCCGAATAGGCAAAGAACAGTTTTGCCGCGGCCCACTTGTAATTGGCCGCGAGGATAGTGCTTTTGGAATCGACGTCCAGCGTGGCATCGGTATGCAGATTGCTCCGGTGGTGCGAGAGCTCCAGCACCAGCGCTGCCGTGCCGTAGCCGAGGTTGAATCCCGTCGCGCTGTTGCGCGACGACCCGCCGGTGGAGGATTCGCCGAAGAAATGCGCGAGCGCGCCGAAGACTCCGTGGCGCGCATAGGTCCAGGGGTTGAAGCCCGGGCTGTTGTAGATGATCCCGTTGTTCATGCGCACGCCATGGCTGTCCATCAGGTTGGTGGCGGTGAACACCCCAAAGGTGCCGGTGGGATCGCCGACCAGCGCCAGAGTGGCGAACGACGGCGTGTAGATCCGGCCCATGCGCACCGTGCCCCAGCCGCCCTGCAGGCCCAGAAACGCCTGCTTGTCGAAGAACGTGCTGCTGGCCGTGCTGCCGGTGTCGGCGTTGAAGGCATTTTCCAGCTTGAACAGCGCCGACAGCCCGCCGCCCAGATCCTCCTTGCCGCTGAACATGAAGGACGAGGGCCCGCCCAGCGTGTTGCGCACCGCTGCGTTGCCGGAATTGAATCCCAGCCCCGCATAGACCGAGCCGGATAAGGTCATGCCCGATTGCGCATAGGCGGAACCTGTGACCGCCAAGACCATTGAACTCACTAAGAACTTTTTCATTTCAGACTCCCTGAACGGAATAGACCGAATAAAAAAATCCAGTCCGGGCGGCATGACGGCGCATGCAGCCAGAATGGACTGGATCTAGTGACGAGGCGCGGGAGTCAGACCGCCATGAAGTCTGGCTGTCTGGTGAATCGACTCCGGTGGAAGTCCGTGTTCCCCAACGTCATTTCAATGGCGGTCAGCCGCTTGAAATAATGTGAAATGGGCATTTCGTTGGTCATGCCCATGCCTCCGTGCATTTGTATGGCCTGTTGGCCCACGAACTGCAATGCTTTGCCCACGCGGACCTTGGCCGCGGAGACCAGTTTTCGGCGCTCCTCGGCGGGCGCGGAGTTGACCTTGACCGCAGCGAGGACGGTGATCGACTTGGCCTGCTCGGCATGGATGAACATGTCCGCCATGCGGTGCTGCAGCACCTGGAAAGTGCCTATGGGCACGCCGAACTGCTTGCGCGTCTTGAGATATTCAAGCGTCTGCGCATTGGCGGCTTCCATCGCGCCCACGGCTTCGGCGCAGAGCATGGCCACGCCGAAGTCGCTCGCGGCTTCGAGAGTTTCCCAGCCCCGGCCTTCCTCGCCGATCATCGCGCTGGCCGGCAAGCGCAGATTGGCCCATTCGATGTTGGCGGCGCGCAGCCCGTCGAAGGTGCGGTAATCGGTGACTTTGCTGCCTTCCAGGCTGGCGGGCACGTAGAACAGCGTGATGCCGTCTTCGTCGCGCGCCGCGCCGCTGGTGCGCGTGGACACCACCCAGCCGCTGGCCTGTGCGCCATGGATCACCGCGCATTTGGCGCCGTTGATCACATAGCCGTCACCGTCCTTTTTCGCCGCGGTGGTGATGTTGAAGAGTTCATGGCCCGCGTCCTTCTCGTTGAGCGCGCAGGCCAGCTTCACGCTGCCCGCGGCGACCTGCTCGAGCACGTCGGTGCGGCCGCCGCGGCGCAGGAAGTCGCAGGCCAGGATGGTGGCGAAATAGGGCTCGACAACCAGGCCGCGGCCCAGCTCCTTCATCACGATCATCAGGTCTTCGGAGCTTCCTCCGAGGCCGCCGGCGTTTTCAGGAATCGCCAGCGCGATCGCGCCGAGATCGCCCAGCGCATTGAAGCTGCGCGTCGACACACCAGTGTCCGAATAGATGATTTCCTTGCGGTCCGCGAAGGAGTAATCGCGCTCAATCCAGCGCTGCAGGGATTCGGAAAATTGCTGCTGTTCTTCGGAAAGACGAAAGTCCATGGTGTTCTCCTTACAGGCCCAGAATCATTTTGGAAATCACGTTGCGCTGCACTTCATTGGAGCCACCGAAGATGGTGATCTTGCGCAGGTTGAAGTAATGCGCGGCGAGCGCGGCCAGCGCGTCCTCGCCCGAATCGGGCGCGGGTTTGCGGTTGTGCAGATAGTCGGGATCGAAGGCCAGGCCCGACGGACCGCTGGCTTCGAGCAGCATTTCGCTGATGGCCTGGGAAATTTCCGTGCCTTTCACTTTGAGCATCGAAGCTTCGGGGCCGATCTTGCTGCTCGCGCCGTCGGCGACCAGCGACAGGGCCGTCATTTCCAGCGCCATCAATTCGATTTCAATATCCGCCACGCGCGCGGCGAATTGCGGGTCCTGCAGCAGCGGCGCGCCGTTGAGCTGCTTGGACAATGCCAGGCGCTTGAGCACCTTGAGTTCGCGCTTGGAGTTGCCTATCGCGGCAATGCCCGTGCGCTCATGGCCCAGCAGGTATTTGGCATAGGTCCAGCCCTTGTTTTCCTCGCCCACCAGGTTGGCCACGGGCACCTTGACGTTGTCGAAGAAGACTTCGTTCACCTCATGCGTTTCGTCCATGGTGATGATCGGGCGCACGGTGATGCCCGGAGTCTTCATGTCGATCAGCAGAAATGAAATGCCGGTCTGCTTCGTGCCTTCGGTGCTGGTGCGCACCAGGCAGAAGATCCAGTCGGCGTGCTGGCCCAGCGTGGTCCAGGTCTTCTGGCCGTTGACGATGTAGAAATCGCCTTCGCGCACCGCCCGGGTATTGAGCGACGCGAGGTCGGAGCCCGCGCCCGGCTCCGAATAGCCCTGGCACCACCAGTCCTCGGCGTGGTAGATGCGCGGCAGGAAATGCTGTTTCTGTTCCTCGCTGGCGAAACCCAGCAGCACGGGTGCCAGAAGGTTCAAGCCGAAGGACAGCGTGGGCGGCGCATAGGCCTTGGCGTATTCCTCGGCCCAGATGTGGCGCTGCATCGCGCTCCAGCCCGTGCCGCCGTACTTGACGGGCCAGCCCGGCGCTATCCAGCCTTTCTCGGCCAGTATCTTGTGCCAGCGCACGGCGTCCTCGCGCTGCAAATGCCGGCGGCGCCGGACTTTTTCGCTTAATTCCGTTGGCAGGTGGTCCTTGAAGAACTGCCGGACTTCGTCACGAAAATGCAGGTCTTCTTCCTTGTATTCGAGGTCCATGATGTGCTCCTGGTGAAAAAAAGGGCGAGTTTTTCCCAAGGCATGGCCGCCAGGCCATGCCCTGTCTGATGGGTCAATGCAAAAGGATTACTTCGACGGCTTGAGGTCGCTGAACTTGCGCCCGCTCGCGACGAGCTCCTCAAGCAGCTTCGCGGGCTTGAATTGCGCGCCCAGCTGCTGCTCGAAGTGCTGCATGCGCGCCAGCACCTTGTCGAGGCCGATCTGGTCGGCGTAGAACATCGGGCCACCGCGGTAGATGGGCCAGCCATAACCGTTGACCCAGACCACGTCGATATCGGAGGCGCGCAGCGCCATGCCTTCCTCGAGAATCTTCGCGCCCTCGTTGATCATGGGATAGATGCAGCGCTCGAGGATTTCCGCGTCGCTGACTTCGCGCGCGGCAAACCCCTTTTTCCTGGCGAAGTCGGCAATCGTCTGCTCGACCAGGCGCGAAGGCACGGCGGTGCGCTTTTCGTCGTAGTCGTAGAAACCGGCGCCCGACTTCTGCCCGCGGCGGTCCATTTCGCACAGCACTTCGCGCAGCGTCGAGGAGCTTGATTTCTCCTTGCTCCAGCCCAGGTCCAGGCCGGCAAGGTCGCTCATGGCAAACGGTCCCATGGGAAAGCCGAACTGGTAGAGCACGCGGTCCACGGCCCAGGGCATGGCGCCTTCCATGATCAAGGCATTGGCCTCGCGCTGGCGCTGGGCCAGGATGCGGTTGCCGACAAAGCCCGGGCACACGCCCACCAGCACCGCGACCTTGCCAATCTTTTTCGCCAGCTGCATGGAAGTGGCAATGACGGCGTCGCTGGTGTGCTGGCCGCGCACCACTTCCAGCAGCTTCATCACGTTGGCCGGCGAGAAGAAGTGCAGGCCTATCACCGACTCGGGGCGCGTGGTGGCCGAGGCAATCTCGTTGAGGTCCAGCGCCGAAGTGTTGGACGCCAGGATGGCGCCGGCCTTGCAGGTCTGGTCCAGGCGCCGGAAGATGTCCTTCTTCACGTCCATGTTTTCGAACACGGCTTCGATCACCAGATCGACTTCGGCCAGCTGCTGCATCTCCAGCGAGCCGCTGAGCAGCGCCATGCGCTGCTCTATGTCCGCGGCCTGCAGCCGGCCCTTCTTGGCCGTGTTCTCGTAGTTGCTGCGTATGGTCTTGAAGCCCCGGTCCAGCGCTTCCTGGCGCGTTTCCACGATGTGCACCGGAATGCCGGCGTTGAGGAAGTTCATTGCAATGCCCGCGCCCATGGTGCCCGCGCCCAGGATGCCGACGGTCTCGACCGGCAGCAGCGGCGTGTCCCTGGACAGTCCCGGCACCTGCCAGGCCTGGCGCGAGGCAAAGAAGTAGTGGCGCAGCGCAGCCGACTGCGGGCCTTGCATCAGCTCGACAAACAGCTGGCGTTCGAGCTTCAGGCCTTCCTCGATGGGCAGGTTCACGGCGGCTTCCACGCACTGGATGATCTTTTCGGGCGCCTCGAGTCCGCGGAACTTGCGTGCATTAGCCTGGCGGAACCTGTCGAACAGGGCAGGCTGGCCGCGCGCGGCCAGCAGCTTGTCGTTTTGCGCACGCACCTTGCGCAGCGGGCGCTTTTCGGCCACCACGCGCTGGGCCAGCGCAATTGCTTCGGCCTGCAGCTCGCCCTCGGGCGCCATCTCGTCGATCAGGCCGATGTCCAGCGC
This sequence comes from Comamonas sp., assembly GCF_036666375.1. Taxonomy (GTDB): domain Bacteria; phylum Pseudomonadota; class Gammaproteobacteria; order Burkholderiales; family Burkholderiaceae_C; genus Comamonas. The sequence goes on from NZ_JAVWWA010000041.1 coordinate 25,472, forward strand.
CTCGGCGGCGCCCACATGGCTGCCCGAGGTCATCATTTCCAGCGCCTTCTCCACGCCGACAATGCGCGGCAGGCGCTGGGTGCCGCCGGCGCCTGGCAGCAGGCCGATGTTGACTTCGGGCAGGCCCAGGCGCGCCGAAGGCACGGCAATGCGCCAGTGGCAGACCAGCGCGACTTCCAGGCCGCCGCCCAGCGCCGTGCCGTGGATCGCGGCAATCACCGGCTTGGATGATTCCTCGAGAATGCGCTGGACTTCGCCCAGGCTCACGCCGGCCGGTGGCTTGCCGAACTCGGTGATGTCGGCGCCCGCAATGAAGGTGGAGCCTTCGCAGATCAGCACCACGGCGTCGACCGCGGAGTCCTGCAGCGCGGCCTGCATCGCGCCATGGATGCCGTCGCGCACCGCGGCCGACAGCGCGTTGACCGGGGGAAAGTTGATGGAGATGACGGCAACGCGGTCGCTGCGGTGGAGTTGCGTCACGGAGTTGATGGCGGTCATGGCAATGCTTCCTCAGTAGATTTCAAACAGGCCGGCCGCGCCCATGCCGCCGCCCACGCACATGGTCACGACGCCGTATTTCGCGCCGCGCCGCTGGCCCTCGATCAGCACGTGGCCGGCCATGCGCGCGCCCGACATGCCGAACGGATGGCCTATGGAGATCGAGCCGCCCGAGACGTTGAGGCGTTCGTCGGGAATGCCCAGCGTGTCGCGGCAATAGAGCACCTGCGAGGCAAACGCCTCATTCAGTTCCCAGATGCCTATGTCGTCCATGCGCAGCCCGTGCTGCTTGAGCAGCTTGGGAATGGCAAACACCGGGCCTATGCCCATTTCGTCGGGATTGCAGCCCGCCACTGCCATGCCGCGGTAGGCGCCCAGCGCCTGCAGGCCGCGGCGCTGGGCTTCGGCCGCCTCCATCAGCACCATGGCCGAGGCGCCGTCGGACAGCTGCGAGGCATTGCCCGCGGTGATGAAGCGTCCTTCCTGGATGCGCTGACCGTCCTTGAACACCGGCTTGAGCCGGGCCAGATCTTCGTAGCTTGTGCCGGGGCGGTTGCCTTCGTCCTGGGACAGCGTGATGGTCTGCTGCGAGACTTCGCCGCTGAGCTTGTCGGTCACGTTGTAAAGCGTGGTGGTCGGCACGATTTCTCGCGCGAAGCGCTTTTCCTGCTGCGCCTGGGCGGTGCGCGCCTGCGACTGCACGGCATAGGCGTCCTGGGCCTCGCGCGAGATGCCATAGCGCTCGGCAACGATCTCCGCGGTCTCTATCATGGCCATATAGAGCGCGGGAATATGCTCGACCAGCCAGGGATCGCGCGCGCGGTGGGTGTTGGGCTTGCCCGACTGCACCAGCGAGATCGATTCAAGCCCGCCGCCCACGGCAATCTGCATGCCGTCGACAATCACCTGCTTGGCGGCCGTGGCAATCGCCATCAGGCCCGAGGAGCACATGCGGTCTATCGTCATTCCCGGCACGCTGACGGGCAGGCCGGCGCGCAGCAGGCTCTGGCGCGCGGTGTTGCCGCCGCTGCTGCCTTGCTGCGAGGCGCAGCCCAGCACCACATCCTCGACTTCGTTCGGGTCTATGCCCGCGCGCCGCACCGCATGCGTGATGGCATGCGCGCCCAGTTCCTGGGCCTGGGTGTTGTTGTAGGCACCGCGAAAGGCCTTGCCTATCGGGGTTCTGGCGGTGGAGACAATGACTGCTTCGCGCATGGAAACTCCTTGAAAGAAAACGTGGAAATCCTGAAATCGGGCAAACGCTTCCCCGGCACCGGCGCGCGGTGCTTGAAAACGGGGGGAGAAAGGGGCGCCCCTCGCGGGGCGCAGCTCAGGCCGGCTGTCGCGCGGTGTCCTTGGCAATCGCCAGGAAATGCCCGAGGTTCTCGCGCACGGCTTTCTTGTTGAACTTGCCGACGCTGGTCTTGGGGATGTCGGGCGTGATGGCCACCAGCTTGGGCAGCATCCAGCGGGTGATCTTGCCGGTCTGCACGCCGTGCTCCTCGAGGAAATCAATCACATCGTCCTCGCTGGCCGCCATGCCCGGGCGCAGGCTGACCACGGCCATGGGCTTCTCGCCCCAGACCGGGTCGGGCACGCCCACCACCATGGCTTCAAGCACGAAATCGGCCATGGCAATCAAATTCTCGAGCAGCACCGTGGGCACCATTTCCGCGCCGCTGCGAATCACGTCCTTGAGGCGGTCGGCAATCACCACGAAGCCTTCGGCATCGATCTTGGCGATGTCGCCGGTGTGGAACCAGCCGTCGTACCAGACCTCGGCGGTCTTGTCGGGCGACTGGTAGTACTCGCGCGTGACCCAGGGGCCGCGGATCACGATCTCGCCCACGGTCTGGTTGTCCCAGGGCACGGGCCGGCCTTGCTCGTCCATGACCTCGACTTCCAGGCCCAGCGAGGGCAGGCCGGTCTTGACCATGACTTCATCGATGGCCTCCTTGGACCAGCCCACCATGTGCTTCTTGACGAAGGCGCCTATCGCCACCGGCGCGGTCTCGGTCATGCCGTAGCCCGAACTCGCGCGGAAGTTGGGCAAGGCCTTTTCCAGCTTGGTCTTGAGGCCCAGCGGCAGCGCGCCGCCGCCCACGCCCACATTGACCAGGCTGCTGAGGTCGTACTGGTCGAAGTCCTTGAACTCCAGCAGCATGGCGGCGATGGTCGGCACTATGCCCACCGAAGTGACCTTCTCGCGGTCCACGAGTTCGCAGAAGCCGCGCACGGTGAAGGTGCCGGGCAGAACGATCTTCTGCGCGCTGAACACCGTGCTGAACGGCGAGCCCCAGCCATGGATATGGAACAGCGGCGTGTTGAGCATGGGAACGGCGTTCTCGCCCAGGCGCTCGGCCTGCACGAAGTCGGGCGTGTTGGCGATGCTCTGGCGCGCCATGCCGTGCAGCGTCATCAGGTACAGCTGGCGGTGCGAAAAAGTCGCGCCCTTGGGCTGGCCCGTGGTGCCGGTGGTGTAGCACAGCGTGGCAATCGTGTCCTCGTGCAGGTAGGGCCAGTCGAAGCTCGTGGGCTGGCCGGCAATCATCTGCTCGTATTCGATCAGGTTGGGAATCGGGGTGTCGGGCAGGCCCGGTTTGTCCGACATGTAGACGAAGGTCTTGACCGTGTCCTTGATGCGCTCGTAGATGTTTTCTAGCAGCGGCAGCACCACGTCGTCAACGAAGATCACGCTGTCCTGGGCATGGTTGATGGTGTAGGCAATGTGATCTTCGGACAGCCGGATGTTGATCGGGTGCAGCACCGCGCCGGAGCAGGGAGCGCCGTAGTAGATCTCCAGATGGCGATGGGTGTTGTACGACATCGTGCCCACGCGGTCGCCGAGCTTGCCGGGCTGACCGCTGGCGATCTTCAGCTGCTTTAGCGCATTGGCCAGCTGGCATACGCGGCCATGCCACTGGCGCCAGGTGAAGCGCTGGTACTCGCCGCTGATGTGGTTGCGGTAGACCACGCCGATCTGGTCGGGGTAGTAGCGCACCGGCCGCTTCATGAAGGTCGTCAGCAGCAGCGGGTAGTTGGTGCTGAATTCGGGAAAGGTCTGGGCATCCATCGGTAGTTCCTTCAGGGACAAGTCTTCACGGATAGAGGTGGCAGGCAACCGCATGGCCGCTGGCGCTTTCCTGCATGGCCGGGTCCTCGGTCCTGCAGCGCGCCATCGCGGCCGGGCAGCGGGTGTGGAAGCGGCAGCCTTCGGGTACGCGCAGCGGGCTGGGAATCTCGCCCTTGAGCACGATGCGCTGCCTGCGGCTTTCGGCGTCGACGTTGGCTTCGGGAACGGCCGACAGCAGCGCCTGCGTATACGGATGCTTGGGATGGCTGTAGAGCTCCTCGCGCGAGGCGACTTCGACCACGCGGCCCAGGTACATGACGGCAATGCGGTCGCTGATGTGGCGCACCACGGCCAGGTCATGGGCAATGAACACGTAGGTCAGGCCCAGGCGCTTTTGCAGTTCCTTGAAGATGTTGATCACCTGCGCCTGTATCGACACATCGAGCGCCGAGACCGGCTCGTCGCAGACGATGACGCTGGGCTCCAGCGCCAGCGCGCGCGCAATGCCTATGCGCTGGCGCTGGCCGCCCGAGAATTCATGCGCGTAGCGCTCGGCCATGTCGGGCAGCAGGCCGACCATGCGCAGCAGCTCGGCGATGCGGCGCTGGTATTTCTCCGGGTCCTTGGCCAGGCCGTGCACTTCGAGCGGTTCGCCGATGATGTCCTTGACTTTCATGCGCGGGTTGAGAGAACCATAGGGGTCCTGGTAGACCATCTGCACGCGCTTGCGGAACTGCTTGATCTGCGACGGCGTGACTTCCTCGCCTTCGAACAGGATGCGCCCGCTGGTGGCCTGCAGCATGTGCATCAGCGCCAGGCCCGTGGTGGACTTGCCGCAGCCGCTCTCGCCGACCACGCCCAGCGTCTCGCCGCGGCGCACCGAGAACGAGACGCCGTCCACGGCCTTGACGGTGGCCACCTGCTTCTTGAAGATCACGCCTTTCATCACCGGGAAGTGGATCTTGAGGTCTTCGACTTTGAGAATCTCTGGCTGCATTGCGTACTCCCGCTCAGGTGTTGAAACAGGCCTTGCTGTGGCCTTCCTTGACGCGCGTGAGCGCGGGCCGGGCGGCATCGCAGTCGCGGCTGGAGCGCGGGCAGCGCGGCGAGAACGCGCAGCCCGGGGGCAGGGCGGACAGATCGGGCGGCATGCCCTCGATTGCCGGCAGGGGCTGGTCGGGGTCGCTGTCGATGCGCGGAATCGATGCCAGCAGGCCCTGGGTGTAGGGGTGCTGTGGCTGCTCGAAGATGTCGCGCGCCGAGCCCTGCTCGACAATGCGCCCGCCGTACATCACGGCCACGCGGTCAGCGTAGCGCGCGACCACGCCCAGGTCGTGGGTGATCAGGATCATCGCGGTCTGGTCCTTTTGCGTAAGGTCCTTGAGCAGGTCCAGGATCTGCGCCTGCACGGTCACATCGAGCGCCGTGGTCGGCTCGTCGGCAATGATCAGCCGCGGCTCGCAGGCCAGGGCCATGGCAATCATGGAGCGCTGGCGCATGCCGCCGGAAAACAGGTGCGGATAGGCCGACAGCCGGCTTTGGGCATCGGGAATCTGCACCCGGGTCAGCAGGTCGCTGGCGCGCTCGTAGGCCTGGCTCCAGGGAACATGGCGGTGCAGCTGCACGGGCTCGGCGATCTGCTTGCCTATGGTGATCGACGGGTTCAGCGAAGCCATCGAGTCCTGGAAGATCATCGCGATGCGGTCGCCGCGTATGCGCCGCATCTGCTCGGCGTCGAGCTGGAGCAGATCCTGGCCTTCAAACAGGATCTCGCCTTGCTCTATCCTGCCGGGCGGGCTGGGGATCAGGCCCAGTATCGACATCGAAGTCACGCTCTTGCCCGAACCCGACTCGCCGACGATGGCCAGCGTTTCGCCCGCGTGCACTTCGAACGACACGTTGTCCACGGCCGTGACCTCGCCATGTTCGGTGCGAAAGCGCGTGGTCAGGTTCTTCACTTGCAGTACCGGAGTTGCCATGTTGTGCCTCTGGGTCGAAAGTTGGAAGGTGCGCGGCCGGCGTTCAGAAGCCCATTTTTTTCTTCAGGTCCTGATCGATCCAGAGCTGGGCGTGGATGGGCGCGAAGCGGCCCGCGCCGACAAACATCTCGCCGCCGTAGTTCTTCACCCAGGGCCACCAGGCGGTGTAGCGGTAGGGCGCGGGCATCCAGATGGCCGGCGCCTGGTCGAGCACCTGGGTGGTGAGTTCGCGCAGCATCTGCTGGCGCTTGGGCTCGTCGCGCTCGCCTATCGCCTCGGCGACGCGCGCATCGAACTTGGCGTCGTTCATCATCGGCGCGTTGTAGACCTGGTCCTTGCCGAAGTTGATGCGCAGCGAGGTGGTCGGGTTGACATCGGGAATCGTCGTCAGGTAGCCGGCCGCGTTGGTGTGGCTGGTCATTGCCGACAGATGGGCGCCGTATTCCATGGGCGTGATCTCCATCTTCACGCCCACGCCTTCGAGGTAGGCGGCAACCAGCGGCATCAACTCCATGGATTCGACGTTGCAGCTGCAGATCTGCATCTTGAAAGCGAAGCCGTTGGGATAGCCGGCCTCGGCCAGCAGCTTCCTGGCCTTGGCCGGGTCGTACTTGAACAGCTCCTGCACCGAGGCCGGCTGCTCATTGAGCGGCCGGTGGTAGCCCACATATTCGGGATGCATGGGGAAGGTGAACAGCGCGGCCTCGCCGCCGTAGAACTTGTCGACGATCTCCTGCTTGTTCACCGCCATGTTGAGCGCGCGGCGCACGCGCACATCGGTGAACGGCTTGGTATCCACGCGCAGCGCGACGCGCGGCGCGCTGGTCGTGAGCCAGCGGTTCCATTGCAGCTGGGGCGTGCTCTTCTTGAGTTCCTTGGCGGCTTCCCAGGAGATCGACGACAGGATGTCGATCTTGCCGGTGCGCAGCGCCGACTGCTGGGTGGAGTCATCCTTGATCACGCGGTGTACCACGCGGTCTATGAACGGCAACTGGTAGCTCTTGCCGGCCACGGTCAGCTTGTCCCAGTACACCGGGTTCTTGCTGAACGTCAGCGAGTTGCCCTGGGCCACGTTGGTCAGCATGAACGGGCCCGTGCCGTTGACGTTCTTCCAGTTGCCCGCGCCCGCGGCCACGACTTCCTTGGGCACGATGCCCGAGAAGAAGCCGTTGCCAAAGCGGTAGTCCCAGTCGGCGATGTACTTGTTGAAGGTGAACAGCACCGTGTGCTTGCCCGTGGCCTCGACCTTGTCGACATGGTCGTAGTAGCCCTGGGTGCGCTTGGGGCTGGTGTTCATGCGGTTGAAGTTGTAGACGATGTCGTCGGCCACGAGCTCGCGCTCTTCCATCACGCCTTTCTTGGCCGGAAACTTCACGCCCTGGCGCAGCTTGACTTCCAGCGTCAGCGGCGTGGGCCAGCTCCAGCTTTCGGCGAGTTCGCCGCGCACCGCGTCTGTGGGCTGCCAGCCGCTGATGGTGAACGGATACTTGCCGCCGCGGCTCTTGGCCTTGGACAGGTCGACGGCGAACAGCTGCTCGTAGAACTGGCCGGTGTCGCGGGTCTGCAGCGTGGCCTGCCAGTCGGCGAGGTCCCAGGACAGCGTCGCCACGCCCGCGCTGCTGCTGGCAAAGTTGAGCGTGCCGCCATATTTGGGTGCTTCGCCCTGGGCCAGGGCCATGCCGGCGGCGCCGGCCAGGGTCAGGGCCAGTGCGATGCGGTTCAGGGTCGTCGTCGATGCTTTGTACATTCTTGTCTCCTTGATGGGGGGCGGGGCGGGGCTTTAGCGCGTGCCGCGCATGCGGGGATCGAGCATGTCGCGCAAGGCGTCGCCAAAGACATTGATCGCGTAGACGACCAACGTCAGGCAGATGCCCGGGGCGAGCGCGAGCCACGGGCCTTGCAGCATGTAGGTGCGGCCGTTGCCCGAGAGCATTCCGCCCCAGGTGGGATGGGGCGGCGGCACGCCCAGGCCCAGGAAGGACAGACCCGATTCGGCAAGAATCGCGGCGCCCACGCTGGAGGAGAACAGCACGATCAGCGGCGGAATGACGTTGGGCAGCACATGGCGCCAGAGAATGCGCGCCGAGGAGGCGCCAATCGACTTGGCGGCATGGATGTACATGTCTTCGCGCACCGAAACCACGGCGCTGCGCACGATGCGCGAGCCGCCTATGCCTATCAGCAGCCCCAGCGTGAGAATGATCTGGGTGATGCCCGAGCCGAACACCGAGGCCACGACAATCAGCACCACCAGGCCGGGAAAGCTCATCCAGGCATCGACAAAGCGCTGTATCAGCATGTCGATCCTGCCGCCGAAGTAGCCGGAAATGATGCCTATCAGCGCCGAGATGGTGGTGGAGATCACGGCCACCGACAGGCCGATGATCACCGATATCTGCGCGCCGTAGATGCAGCGCGACAGCAGGTCGCGCCCCAGGTTGTCGGTGCCGAACGGGTGTTCCCAGGAAGGCGCGTGCATGCGCGCGCCCATGTCGACCTCGTTCATTCCATAGGGGGCCAGCACATCGGCAAAGATGCCGACCAGCAGGAAGAAGATCGCCACGACGGCGCCGGCGGCGCCCAGGCGTTTTTCTCGGAACAGCTTGCGCATGAAGCTGCGCAGGGGGCCGGGGCGGCGCGGCTGGGCAGTCTTTGTGGGAACGTTGAGCGCAATGGTCTGGGTTTTCATGGGTGCCTCCCTTAACGCTGACGGACCTTGGGATCGATCAGGCCGTAGCTCAGGTCGACCAGCAGGTTGATGAGCATCACGCTGATGCCGACGATGAAGAACACGCCCGTGACGACGGGGTAGTCGCGCTGGTTGACCGCGTCGAGCAGCAGCAGGCCCATACCGGGGAGCACGAAGATCTGCTCGAGAATCACCGCGCCGCCGATCAGGATGGGTGCCTGGCTGCCGATCAGCGTGATCACCGGGATCAGCGCATTGCGCACCGCATGCCGGGTCAGGATCAGCATTTCGCTCAGCCCCTTGGCGCGCGCCGTGCGGATGTAGTCCTGGCGCAGCACTTCAAGCATCATGGTGCGCGTCATGCGCATGGTGATCGCCGACAGCGACAGGCCCAGGATGGTCGCGGGAATCAGCATCTGCTGCAGGTTGGCCCAGGGGTCCTCGAGGAAGGGCGTGAAATGGATTTCGGGTGACCAGCCCCACCAGATCGAGGGAAAGACCGTGACCATGGTGCCTATCCAGAAGCTTGGCACGGCCAGCATCAGCAGCGAGAAAGAGCGCGTGGCGTAGTCGCCAGCGGTGTCCTGCTTGACGGCCGAGTAGACGCCCACGGGAATGGCCACCGTGAGCGCAATCAGCATCGCCAGCAGGCCCAGCTCGAACGTGACCGGCAGGCGGTCGGCGATCATGCCGATCACCGAATCCCCCTGCCATAGCGAATCGCCCAGATCGCCGTGCAGCAGCAGGCGGCTGATCCAACTGCTGTACTGCTGCCACATGGGCTTGTCCAGACCCAGCGTCTCCATCAACTGGTCGCGCGTGAGCTTGTTGGAGCCGGCATCGTTCTGGCTCAACATCAGATCGACGACATCGCCGGGCACCATGCGCACGATCACGAAAACGATGATGCTGGCAATCAGCATCGTGGGCAGCAGCGCCAGGATGCGACGCAATATATAGGCTTGCATCAGATTCTCCCAGCGCCAGGGGCGTCTGCGGTCTGTCTGCGCAGCACCTGCGGCTGCGTGCGGGACCAATTTCCAAAAGGACCGGGTTTTGCGTTTCGCACCGTATCTCTCCTGTACTCGAATTTCGAATCGGCCTTTTTCAAGGTCTTGAGGACCCGCGTTCATCGCTGCTGAGTGCACTTGGGTCATCGCAGATTGCGGGACGACAGGCCTTGCACCTGTCTGCTGACCCTGCAAGAACCCCTTGGAAGCCTTGGTCTGCCATGCCATTCCAGGGGTTGTGGTCGATCATACTGAAAACTCTAAAATGGTCAAATGCTGTTGGCGGTATGTAGCGTGCTAGGGTTTTCCTGGGTGATTTGGGTTTTTTCAGAGAGAGGTTTTCCGGTTTTGAGGCCTTGTCTAGGGTTTGCCATCAAGGGTTTTCGTGCATACCGAAAAGTCTGTTTTTTGAATTTTTGGTGAAATTTCCCTGGGGTTTACGCGTATGCCGGGGTTTTTCGGATGGGCGCGGGTGGTGCTTTTCTGGCCTGCATTGCGTCAGCATCAATTTTTTCTTTGTGCTAGCATTCGTCCATACCAATAAATCTAAAAAATATACGAATGATTGAAATCTGAATTCATCTTTACGTATTTGTCTTTTAAGTACTTGTTTTTATTGGTTTTATTTCTTGCTGGAAAAGTGTTGTTGAACCTAATGGCCATGCCTTGGATATAAGACTGAGGGTGGTGGACGCTAACGAACAGGAGCGTGCATGTCGGGCATTCAGGAAACCTCTTTGCGGGACGAGGCGCAGGCCGAGGTCTTGCCGGACGACAGGGTCTTTCATTCCTATCCCGGGGCCAGGCCCCCGGACCGGCAGGGGGCCGTCGATGTGTTTGGCGTGAAGATCGCCACCTATGAATGGGGTTGCGCCGATGCTCCGCCGCTGCTGCTGGTCCATGGGGCGCTGGACTTCGCGCGCACGTTCGATGTGTTTGCACCGCTGATTGCCGACGCCGGCTACCGCGTGGTGTCCTATGACCACCGCGGCCATGGCGACTCGTCACCGGCAGCGCTGTATGGCTGGATGGCGGATGAACGCGATCTGCTGTGCGTGGCCGATGCCGTTTCCAGGCAGCCCATGCCGGTGATAGGCCATAGCAAGGGCGGATCGTTGCTGATCCATGCGATCGAAGCCCTGCCGCACCGCTTCACCCGCTTTGCCTGCATAGACGGCATGCCTTTTCGCAGCCCCCATCCCGACACGGCAATGCACGAGCGCCGCTACATGACGCCCGAGGTGATTTCGAAATGGCTGGACAACCGCCACCTTTCGCCCGAGGCCGAGCGCAAGCCGGGAGACCTGCAGGCATTGGCGGCGCGGCGCGCGCGTCTGAATCCGCGGCAAAGCCATGAATGGCTTTGCTATCTGGTGAGCAAGGGGGCCTACGAACAGGAAGATGGCTGGCGCTGGAAGCTCGATCCCGCGATCCGTCCCGGCGGCTTTGGGGTGATGCGCTCGCGCTGGATGACAGATCGCCTGCCAGGCTTTCCGGTTCCCTTGCTGGCGCTCTTCAGCACCATAGACGAGCCCATGGGCTGGGACTGCAAGCTCGCGGACCTGATTGACTATCTGCCTGCGTCGGCCCGGGCCATTGAAATGCCGGACACCGGCCACTTCATTCACATCGAACGTCCGCGGCAGACCGCCGATCTCATCATCGACTTCCTACGCTCATGACTGAATATCTACAGCACGGCCGAGTCCGCCTGGCGCTGCATTGCCTGCAGCCCGCCCAGAATTCCGGCAGCCATGCGCTGCTGCTGCTGCACGGGCTGGGAGAGTCCGCGCGCGCCCACCCACCCAGCCTTTACGGTGCCTGGCCGGGCGCGGTACATGCGCTGGACTTCACTGGCCATGGAGCCTCCTCGATCCCCGCAGGAGGGGGCTACAGCTGCGAGGTGTTGATGGGCGATGTGGACATCGCGCTGGCCCGCATCGGGCCGGCCACGGTCTGCGGCCGCGGCCTGGGCGCGTACATCGCCTTGCTGATCGCCGGAGCGCGGCCCAAGAAGGTGCGTGGCGCGGTGCTGCTCGACGGACCGGGGCTGGCCGGCACCTGCGCTACATCCACCCCCTACATTCCCCTGGTGCATGCGGCGTCGACGCTGACTCCCGATCCGTTTGCGCTGGCAGAGCTGGCCACTGATGCGCGGCCGCCCGAGTACGCTGCGCACTATGCGACGCTGGCCCGGGAATTCAGCGCGCTGGCCAATCCGATCGCCATCTGCACACGCGAGCAGCCGCCGTGGCTGCAGGCCGTGCGGCTGCTGCTGGCCTGCGACGCGGCCCATCCGGTGAAGGCCTGCATGTCGTATGCGGTCATGCCCAGCCAGGTGGCAGTGCCATGAGCAGCCCGGCCGCACTTTCCACGCCCTCCGACTGCGTGGCGCAGCGGGAGCAGGCCTACCAGGCGCAGGTGCAGCGCGATCTGCCGCGCAATTTCCTCGCCAATCTGGCGCACGGCATGCTGGGGCTGACGGGCTTCAGGCTCATGCATGCGCCGACCTTCGTGCCGGCCTATATCTTCCTGCTGTCCGAATCCAAGGTGGCCGTGGGTCTGGCGCTGGGCGCGCAGTTCATAGGCATGGCGCTGTCGTCGATCTGGAGCGCGACGCTGATCGAGCACCGCGAGCAGGTGATGAAGGTCGTGTATTCCGTGGGCTGGCTGATGCGGCTGCAGATATTCTGCCTGGCACTCAGCGCCTTCATGCTCAGCGGCAATGCGGCACTGGTCTTTGCCTGCATCTTCCTGGCCTTGTTCGGATTCTTTGGCGGCATGCAGGGCGTGGCCTTCAACTTTCTCATGTCCAAGGTGATACCCACCAACCAGCGCGGCAAGCTGATCGGCATGCGCAACTTTCTGGGCGGATTGATTGCCTCGGGCGTCGCCTACCTGGGCGGGGAGTATCTGGTGGGCACCAATGCCTTTGGCAACGGCTATGGCTCGACCTTCATGCTGGCCTTCATATTGACCAGCATAGGCATCAGCGCGCTGACCTTCGTGCGCGAACCCAAGTCGCTCACGGTGCGCAAGAAGTCCTCGGGTTTCCTACAGCGCATTTCGGACATTCCCGGCCTGCTCAAAGCCGACCAGGACTATCGCCGGTTCTTCTATGCGCGCGCACTGGGGGCGCTGGGAACGGTGGCCGTGCCTTTCTATGTGCTGTATGCCGGCCAGTATGTGAGCCTGTCGGGCGCGACGCTGGGCTATTTCTCGCTGGCCTTTTTGCTGTCGCAGACCATCAGCAACCTGCTGTGGGGAAAGATTGCCGACGCCCGTGGCTACCGGCTGGTGTTTCTGCTGAGCATGGGCTTGTGGGGACTGGCCACGCTGCTGCTGATCTGGGGCGCTTCGCTGGCGGTGTTCATCGTTGCCTTTTGCGGACTGGGCGCGGGGTTTGGCGGCTATCAGGTGGCGTCCAACAACTTCGTGCTGGAGTTCGGCAAATCGCACGAGCTGCCGATGCTGATCGCGGTCTCCGACACGGCCTCGCATCTGATGATGGCGATAGGGCCGCTGCTGGGCGGGATCATTGCGACGTATTTCGGCTACCACATCATCTTCTGGCTGGCGCTGCTCGTGAAGATGCTGTCCCTGCTCATGGTGTGGCGGCTGCAGGAGCCCAGAAACCGGCGGGCGCTGGCGGTCTGAAAGCAATCAAGGAGTGCATATGAAAATCATGGTTCCCGTCAAGCGCGTCGTCGACTACAACGTCAAGGT
>NZ_JAVWWA010000042.1:0-11839 GCF_036666375.1 Comamonas sp.
GCCTGCCTGACCGGCTGGATGCGAAACCAGATGGCATACATGGCCGGCAGAAACACCAGCGTCAGAACCGTGCCGGCCAGCGTGCCGCCGATCAGCGTATACGCCAGCGTCCCCCAGAACACCGAATGGGTCAGCGGAATGAACGCCAGGATCGCCGCCAGGGCGGTGAGGATCACCGGACGGGCGCGTTGCACCGTGGCCTCCACCACGGCCTGGAACGCGTCCAGCCCCTCCTGCTCGTTCTGCTGGATCTGCCCGATCAGAATCAGCGTATTGCGCATCAGAATGCCCGAGAGCGCGATCAGCCCGACCAGGGCATTGATGCCGAAAGGCTGCTGGAACAGGATGAGGGTCGGCACCACGCCTATCAGGCCCAGCGGGCTGGTGAGGAACACCATGACCATTGCCGACATCGAGCGCACCTGCAGGATGATGATCAAAAGGGTGATGGCAATCATGATGGGGAACAGCGGCAGCATCGCCGTCATCGCCTTGCCCGACTCCTCGATCGCGCCGGCCTGGTCGATGCGGTAGCCCGCGGGCAGCGCATTCCTGATCGGCAGCAGCTGCGCGGAGATGGCGGCGGAGACATCGGGGGGCTGAAGTTCTTCGGCGATATCTCCCTGGACCGTGATGGTGGGCACGCGGTCGCGGCGCCGCATGACGGGCTCTTCCATGCGGATGCTGGTTTCTCCCACCTGCGACAGCGGTATGCGCTGGCCGCTGGCGGTGGTCAGGGTGAAATCGGCGATCTTTGCCGGATCAAGGCGGTTGCCTCCCGCAGAGCGCGCCGTGACCTGCACCGTGCGTATGTCTTCGCGCACGCTGGTCACGGGAATGCCGCTGAGCAGGAACTGCAGCTGCTGCGCCACCGCCGTCGAGCTCAGCCCGGCCGCCTGCAGGCGATCCTGCTGCAAGGTGAAGTGCATCACCGGCGTGCGCACGCCCCAATCGGCGTTGACGGTGCGCATCAGCGGGCTGGCGGCCATCACCTGCTGCACCTGGGCGGCGATCTCGCGCAGCTTGTCCGGGTCCGGGCCCGAGACGCGGTAGGCGACGGGGAACGGCGAGTACGGCCCGAACACCAGCTGGGTGACACGCACCCTTGCCTCGGGCGCCAGCCCCTGCGCTATGGCCTCGCGCAGCCGCGCCTTGAGCGCTTCGCGCTGCTGCTGGCTGTCGGTGCGCACGACGATCTTGGCAAACGCGGGGTCGGGCAGCTCGGGCGAGATGGCCAGGTAGAACCGGGGCGCGCCCTGGCCCACATAGGCGGTGACGATCTTCGCTTCCGCCTGCTGCGCCAGCCAGGCCTCGACCTTGGCCGTGGCCGCGTCGGTGCCCGCCATGGACGTTCCATAGGGCATCTGCACCTCGACCAGCACCTCCGGTCGATCGGAGATGGGGAAGAACTGCTTTTTCACGAGGGCCATGCCCAGAACGGCTGCGGCCATGAGGGCAGCCACCGCGCCGGCCACCAGCCACTTGCGCGCGATCACGCTGCCCAGCATTCTGCGAAAACGTTGGTAGCGCGGCGTGCCGTACATGGCCGCATGTCCGCCTTCGACCTTCTTGATTTCCGGCAGGAGCCGGACGCCGAGATACGGCGTGAACACCACCGCCACCACCCAGGAGACGATGAGCGCGATGCCCACGATCCAGAACATGTTGCTGGTGTACTCGCCCGCGGTGGAGCGCGCAAAGCCGTTGGGCATGAAGCCCACAGCGGTCACCAGCGTGCCCGACAGCATGGGTGCGGCGGTACGGCTCCAGGCGTAGGCCGAGGCCGCCACGCGGTCGTAGCCCTGCTCCATCTTCACCACCATCATCTCGATGGCGATGATGGCGTCATCCACCAGCAGGCCCAGTGCCAGGATCAGCGAGCCCAGCGTGATGCGGTCAAAATTCTTGCCCGTGGCCGCCATGATGACGAACACCGCGGCCAGCGTCAGCGGCACGGCGGCCGCCACCACCACGCCCACGCGCCAGCCCATGCTGACGAAGCACACCACCAGCACCACCACCAGCGCCGCGAAGAACTTGACCATGAACTCATCGACCGAGGCGCTGATGTTCTCGGACTGGTCCGTCACCTTGGCCAGGCCCATGCCCAGCGGCATGTCGGCATTGATGGCCGCGACTTCCCGGTCCAGGGAACGGCCCAGATCGAGCCCGTTCCAGCCGTCGCGCATGATGACCCCCAGCAGCAGCGCGGGCTCGCCGGCATTGCGCACGATGAAGGTCGCCGGGTCCTCGTAGCCGCGGGTGACGGTGGCGACATCTGAGAGCTTGAGCGTGCGGCCCTGGGCCACGATGGGCGTGTCGCGGATCTTCTGCAGTTCATCGAAGGCGCCGTCGATGCGGATGAAAACCCGCGGGCCCGCGGTTTCCACCGAACCCGCGGGCGTCAAGGCGTTTTGCTGGTTCAGGGCCGAGAACACTTCCTGCGGACCGATTCCCAGCGTCGCCAGGCGTTCATGCGAGAACTCCACATGGATGCGCTCGGACTGCTCGCCCACGATGTTGACTTTCTTCACCCCGGGCACATGCAGCAGACGCTGGCGCAGCGCCTCGGCATCGCGCACCAGCTCGCGCTGCGGCGCGCCGCGGGCCTTGAGCGCATAAAGGGCAAAGGTGACGTCCGCATACTCGTCGTTCACCATCGGCCCGATCACGCCGGCGGGAAGGTTTGCCGCCTCGTCGCCGAGCTTCTTGCGCGCCTGATAGAACTCCCCCTGCACTTCGGCCGGCGGGGTGGAGTCCTGCAGCGTGAGCGTGGTGAACGCCATGCCCGGCCGGACAAAGGTCTCGGCGCGGTCGTACCAGCGCAGCTCCTGCAGGCGCTTTTCCAGCTTCTCGGCCACCTGGTCCTGCATCTCCTGCGCCGTCGCGCCGGGCCAGGCGGTGACGATGGTCATCACCTTGACCGTAAAGGCCGGGTCTTCGGCGCGCCCCAGCTGCAGGAAAGAGATCACTCCCGCAACAGAGATCAGCAGGATCAGGAACAGCGTGACGGAGCGCTCGCGCACCGCCAGCGCGGAGAGATTGAAGCGGCCCTTACTCACTGCGGCCTCCCGTGGACGGCGCTGCCGGCGCTGGTGCGGCAACGCGCACCGTGGCGCCGTCCTTGAGCAGATGCGCCCCCAGGGCGACGATGGTGTCGCCTGGCCGCAGCGCGCCCGTGACATGCGCTGTGTCTGCGTCCATGCGCGCGATCGCCACGCGCTGGCGCTCGACCTGCGTGCCCTTGAGCAACCAGACCGCGGGGCCGTTTCCGTCGTCGAGCAGCGCGCTCAGCGGCACCTGCAAGGCGGCTTCGCCCGACTGCGGCCGGCCGGCGATTCTCACCGTGACCGTGCTTCCCAGCGGAGCATGGGCGCCGCCGCCTTCCAGCACATAGCGCGCCTCGAAAGTGCGCGTCGCCCGGTCGGCAACATCGGCGAGCTGACGCAGCCTGGCGGGAACGGCGGCGTCCTCCTTGCCGTAGACGCTGGCCAGGGCCGGCGAGCCCAAGGCCGGGCGCAGCGTTTCCGGCAGCTGGACCACCGCTTCCCGCCGGCCCGCCTGTGCCAGGCGCACCACCACCTGGCCGGCGCTGACCACCTGGCCAGGCTCGACCAGGGTTTCGACCACCACGCCGTCGGCATCGGCGCGCAGTTCCGCGTAGCCACTGGCGTTGCGTGCCGCCTGTGCCTGGGCTTGCGCCGCCCTGAGCTGTGCCGTGGCGCTGTCCGACGCCGCCTTGACCTGGTCATAGGCCGAGGCCGAGATCGCGCCCGTGCCGCGCAGGTCGCGAAAGCGTGCCTCCTCCTCGCCGGCCTGCAGCGCCCGGGCCGTGGCGGCGGCCACGGCGTCGTCCTGCGCCTGGGCGGCCAGCTGCAGGTCCACGGGATCGATGCGCAGCAGGGGCTGGCCGCGTTTCACGGACTGTCCGGCATCCACCAGACGCTGCAGCACCTTGCCGGAGACGCGAAAGCCCAGATCGCTTTGCACCCGCGCGGCAATGATGCCGGTAAAGGCCCGCTCGGAGGAGGCGCCGGGCGCGACCTCGACGGTGCGCACCAGGGGAATGCCGGTGCGGGGATCGGGGGTGGCGGTTTTTCCGCAGGCGATGAGCGCAAGCGGCAGCGTGCAGAGCGCTGCGATAGACAGATGGCGGTGCCTAGGCATGGGAGTCCCGAGAATTGAGCAGGACCCGATTTTTTGACCAGTGACTAATTTTGTCAATAGTCACAAAGAAAAATTCAAGGCGACAGGCTGCGCAATGCCAGTCCCGCAAGCTGCGCCGGCGCCTGTTCCGCATGCTCGAGGCTGTGCTGCAGCAGCAGGGGATTGAGGAAGGGACGCATGATCAGGAAGATGGCCTCGCCCGCCTCGTCCAGCGGCGTCTTGCGCTCGAAGTCGCCCGACTGCCGGCCGGCTTCGAGAATGTCCAGCAGCAGCTGGTGCATGTTTCTTTCATAGGCCACCGCCGCCTGCCAGCGCTCGGCGGACGCCGAGGTGGCGATCTCGTAGAGCTTTCTATCCTCGGAAAAAAGCCGCAGCGTCACTGTCACAATCGCCTTGAACATGCGGCGCAGCTGCTCGGGCGGGCGCCCGGCATCGGCCACGGCCTGGCGGATTTCGGCTTCCATCTCGATCAGGCAGTTGGAGCAGATCAACTCGCCTATCACCTGCTTTGATTCGAAGAACTTGTAGATGTAGGCCTTGGAAAAACCAATCGACTTGGCCAGGTCGGAAACCGTCGTCTTTTCATAGCCGTAGCGGCTGAAGTGCTCTTTGGCTGCAGTGACGATCTGCGCACGCACATCGTGTTCGACGGGTCCGCGCGCCGAAACGGGATAGACGTTGGGGGTATTCATGGTCACAAGCTTACCCCGGGCAAAAAAAACCTACAACGAGTGACCAAATCATAATATAGTCACAACGTCATTCCCTTGCTTTCATTGACCATGCCCCGTCTTCCCCTGCTTTGCGCCCTGATCGTTTCCAGCCTCTGCGCGGCCTGTGCGGTCGGCCCCGACTACCGGCCGCCCGCAGCGCCCACGCCCCAGGCTTTCACCAGAGGCCCGGCAGCGGGCGAGGAAACTGCGTCCAGCTTCGTGACCGACAGCGCGCTTTCGGCATGGTGGACGACTTTCGGCGACCCGCAGCTCACGCATCTCGTGGCCCTGGCCCTGGCGCAGAACCTGGATCTCGCCCAGGCGTCGGCCAGGGTGAGCGAGGCCCGGGCCGGGCTGGACGCCGCCGGCGCCGCGCTGCTGCCTTCGGGCAGCGTCAGCGCCCAGACGTCGCGTGCCTACCAGTCGCTGCAGACGCCCCTGGGGCAGGTGCTCAACTCGACGCCAGACTTCGCCCGCTACGGCAATGCCCACGAAGCCAATCTGGCCGTGGGCTGGGAAATCGATGTGTTTGGTGGCTTGAAGCGCGCCAGGCAGGCAGCGCAGGCCGACTACCAGGCCACGGCGGCCGCTGCCGTGGCCGTGCGGCTCGCGGTGGCTGCGCAGACCGCCGACACCTTCTTCCACATCCGCGGACTGCAAAACCGGCTGGAAATCGCACGCCAGCAGGTGCGCACCCAGCAGCAGTTGCGCTCCACCATCGCGCTGCGCTGGGACAAGGGGCTGGCCGCCGAACTGCAGGTCAGGCAGGTCGAAGCCGCGCTGTCACGCGCCCAGGCCACTCTCCCCATGCTCGAAGCCGCGCTCGAAACGGCAATGAACGCCATGGATGTGCTGCTGGGCGAGATGCCCGGCACCCACAGGGCGCAACTTGCCGGCGGTCAGGCCTTGCCCGCGCTGCCCGCCATGCTGCCGGGCGGCGCGCCGGGTGAGCTGCTGCGCCGCCGCCCGGACATCATTGCGGCCGAGCGGCGGCTGGCGGCTTCGAATGCGCGGATTGGCGTGGCGATGGCGGAGTATTACCCCAAGCTTTCGCTCAGCGGCCTGATAGGCAGTGCGACATCGATGGGCAGCGGCCAGCTTTTCAGCGGCGGCGCGACCCAGGCCGCTGCCGTGGCCGGCCTGCGCTGGCGGCTGTTTGACTTCGGCCGCATCAACGCCCAGATAGACCAGGCCCAGGCGCAGGAAGCGCAGGCGCTTGCCGCCTACCGGCAAGCGTTGCTGCGGGCCACGGAGGATGTGGAAAACGCCCTGCTGGCGCGCGCGCGCCGGCAAGAACTGGAGACGGTGCTGGCGCAAGGCCTGCATTCATTGACACGCGCACGCGAAGCTTCTGGCGCGGCCTATGACAAGGGCGTGGTCAGCCTGATCGAAGTGCTGCAGGCCGATGAAGGCCTGCTGAGCGTGCGCGATGCGCAGGCCCAGGCCCGTACCGAGTCGGCGCGCGCGGCCGTGGCCCTCTTCAAGGCGCTGGGCGGCGGCTGGACACCGCCACCGCCGCCCCCCTCTAATTGCCCGCCCATGGCGCCGGCGCAGCCGGCATCGCTGCCCGTCACCTCGCCAACAAGGAGGTTGTGAACCACCCCGCTCTTTCCCGTGCTTTCTCCGCCGGCCCCAGGCCGTTTCCCTTCCCTCATTTTTACCGGAACACCATGTTGAACTCCCATCCCCATCCCGCCCTGCGTGGCCTTGCCTCCATGGCCTGCGCCGCGGCGTTGCTGGCCTCGTTCGCGGCCAGCGCCGCAGCCCCTGCAGACCGTCCCGCGACGCCGGAGCCTGCGGGCCTGTCGCGCGCCGAAGTGGTCGCTGATCTGGTGCTCTGGCGGCGCGCCGGCCTGGACCGCTACGAAGTCCTGGCAACCTCGCACGGCCTGGAGACCCCGGCGTACCGCGCCGCCTACCGCGAATACCAGCGCCTGCGCAGCAGCGAGCAGTTCCAGATCGAAGTGCGCAAGGCGCTGCAGGATTGAGGCTGTGCGTCCCGGGCCCGGCGTCGCGCAGGCGCTAGCGCAGCACCGGGTCCGGGCGCCAGGCCGCCTCTATGCTGACTTCGCCGCCCGCCAGGCGCGAGACGCAGGCGCACATGCGGCGCGCGCTGCGCTGCTCCTGCGCGCTGAAGAACACATCGCGGTGATCGAGTTCGCCCTGCAGCTCGAGGATGTCGACGGCGCACAGTCCGCATTCGCCGCGCCGGCAGTCCGACAGCAGCGGCACACCGGCTTGCGTCAGCGCGTCCAGCATTGATTGGGTGCCGGGCACCTGCAGACGCAGGCCCAGACGCGGCACATTGACCGTGAACGCCTGCGTGGCGTGGCGACCACCGGCGCCAAAGGTCTCGAAGTGCAGCTGCGTGGGCGCGCGCCGGCTTGCGGCCCAGACCTCCCTGACCGCGTCCATCAGCCCGATGGGACCGCAGACATAGAGTCCGGCGCCAGCCGGCAGCGCGTTCACCTCGGCGGCGATGTCCAGGCGCTGGCCCGCGGCGGTGCACACGAACTCCACGCCGCTGCCCAGCGCGGCCTGGAGTTCCTGGCGGAATGCAAACTCCTCGGCGCTGCGCGCGGCATAGAGCAGGCGCACCGCGGCGCCGCGCGCGGCCAGTGCCAGCGCCATGCTGTAGATGGGCGTGATGCCTATGCCGCCCGCAATCAGCAGGTAGTGCGCCTGCCCATACTGGAGCGCGAAATCGCAGGCCGGCGGCGTGATCTGCAGCAGACTGCCCACTTCCAGCGCCCACATGTAGGCCGAGCCGCCGCGGCTTTGCGGCGCGCGCTTGACCGCGATGAAGAAGCTGCCGTCCGGCAGCTGGCGCGTCACCGAGTACGAGCGGTGGTCGGGCGCACCGCCGATCAGCACGCGCACATTGACATGTGCGCCGGGTGTGCAGGTTGCGGGTGGCAGTCCGACGATCTTGAACTCGCGTATCGACGGCGTGAGATCACGCATTGCATCGACGCGCACTGGCAGCCAGGTAGCGAGCTTGTGCATGGCCACTCCTTCACGCGGCCGTGACGAGACGGATCGCGCGCGGCTGTTCCTGGGCGATCATCTGGTCTATGCGCCGGCGCGCCCACAGCGATCCGGCGTCGATGTTGAGGTTGTTGAAGCCGCGCTGCGGGTTGCGCGCCAGCGCGCGCTGCTGCGCCTCGATCACGTCCTCATCCTCCTTGAGGATGCCTGCTGCCGCCTCCATGATGCGGCGCGTGAGGCCCTGGTCGTGCAGCTGGTAGTTGCGCAGATGGCACCAGAAGTAGTAGCAGCTGTTGCGCGTCGAAGGCGTGGGAATGTGCACCACCCACATGCCCACGCCCTGGCTGCGATCGCCCTGGGGCGCGCCCGTTCCCGCGACGGCCACGCCCACGTCGAGCACCACCACCGCAGGCGACAGGAAGTAGATGTATTGCCAGCGGTCCACCGGTCCGGGCCGGCCAAGCTGGGCGGCCCAGAAAGGCGGCGCCTCCTGGTCGAGTATCCAGCGCTCCACGGTCGCGGTGCGCTCGCCGTGGAAGGCCTCGAACGGCGCTTCGGTCAAGGCCTCGTTGCCTATGCTGGAGGCATGCACGAAGGTTTCATGGGTCAGGTCCATGAGGTTGTCTATGACCAGCCGGTAGTCGGCCTGCACCGGCGTCATGCGGCCGTCGCCCACCCATGCGGGATCGTCGAACCAGCCCAGATCGGGAATCAGCGCCGGGTCGGCCTGGGCCGGGTCGCCGGGCCAGACCCAGACAAAGCGGTGGCGCTCGACCACCGGGTAGGAGCGCACGCAGGCCGACGGGTTGATGGTCTCCTGCGAAGGCATGTGCGTGCAGCGCCCGGTCGCGTTGAAGCGCAGGCCGTGGTAGCCGCAGACCAGCTCGTCGCCCGCGAGCCGGCCTTGCGACAGCGGCAGCAGGCGGTGCCAGCAGCTGTCGGCCAGCGCCACGGCCTGGCCGTCGAGCTTGCGGTACAGCACCATGTCATGGTCGCAGATGGTTCTGGCCAGCAGGTTCCGGCCTATCTCGGCGTCCCAGCCGGCGACATACCAGGCGTTCTGGGGAAAGGTGGCGACATCGGTGTTCATGGTCAAATCCTGTGGGTGGGCATTCATCGTGTCGCGCGTTCAGCGCAGCGCCGCAGCTGCTTCCCGCGCCGCCATGCGATACAGGTTTCTGCGCATCAGCAGACCCGGCTTGTCCGGTGCGAAGTTGAGGTCGAACTGCGGCTCGGCGTCCTTGCGCACCACCTCCGAAATCCATTCGAGCGCATCCACGTCCTCGAGATAGGCCTGCTCCGAGGCGGTCTGCAGGTGGTGGTCGGCCTGGGCGTCGTCCAGCTTGAAGTCGCGCGTGTTGAACCACCAGTAGTGGATGGTGTGCTGGGTCTCGGGTGTGATCAGGTGGGTGATGTTGAAGCGGTAGCGGCCCGGCGCGTCGCCGTCGGGCGCATGGTCCAGGATCTGGGCGAAGGCCACGTGCATGGCCGGCGAGATGAAGCGTGCTTCGGAGAGCCGGTCCACGCGCTTGTGCATGATGCCGGCCGGCACGCCATAGATGCCGGGAGGCGGCGAATTGCGCAGCGCGCGGTCGATGACGATCTGCTCGCCGTCTTCGCGCACATCGAGCTTGGAGCGCGCGTACTCGGGGGTTCCGACCGTGCCCGGATGCAGGAAGGGAAAATGCGTCTGGTCCAGCAGGTTCTCGTGCATGGCCACATAGTCCGAGCGCATGAAGAAGGCGCCGGTCACGCTGCGCTGCGCGGGGTCCGACAGCCAGGAGGTATCGGGCACCAGCGACTCGTCGGCCAGATCGGGCTCGCCCATCCAGATCCACACCAGCGGAAAGCGTTCCACCAGCGCAAAGCTGCGCACGTTGGCATTGCTCGGCGAGATCGGCATGGAGGGCATCTTGGCGCAGCGCCCCGAGGCATCGAACTGCATGCCGTGGTAGCCGCAGACCAGGATGTCGCCTTCGAGCTTGCCCTTGGCCAGCGGAAAGGAGCGGTGCGGGCAGCGGTTGCGCACGGCGACCGGCGCGCCCGCGAGCGTGCGGTACAGCGCCACGTCGACGCCGAGAATCCGGCGCTGCAGCAGTTCGCGGCCGATTTCGCTGCTGCGCCCGGCCACATACCAGCAGTTGCGCACCAGCGGCGTGTCCTGATCCGCGTAGCCGGGACGCAGTGCGGCGACGTCGCCGGCGGACTTGAGGGCGTGAATATTGCTCATGAATTTTTCTCCAACGGGGCTCAGGCGTCCAGGGTCAGGGATTGGCCCTGGATGCGGGATACGCAAAGGCATAGCGTGTTGCCGGCGGCGCGCTCCTCGGCGCTCAGGTAGCGGTCGCGGTGCTCTATGGGCCCGTCGGCTGCAAGCACGGTCAGCGGGCACAGCCCGCATTCGCCGCGCCGGCAGTCGTAGAGCAGCTCGACGCCCGCGGCCGTGAGCGCTTCCAGGATGGAGCTGTTCCTGCCCACGGAGATGCAGCGGCCCGACTTCGCCAGGTGCACCTCGAACGCCACGTCGTGCGGGCTGCCGGCCACGCCGAAGAACTCGCTGCGCACGCGGCCCGGCTCCCAGCCGAGTGCGGCCGCGGCCTGGTGGGTGGCCTGCACCATGCCGGCGGGGCCGCAGACATAGACCGTGGTGTCGGGGCCTTGCGCGGCCAGCAAGGCGCGCAGGTCCAGCAGGTTCGCGCCGTCTTCGCCGCTCAGATGCAGCCGGCCGCGCGCGCCCGCCAGCTGCATTGCCTCGTCGCGGTAGGCGAGCTGCTCGGCCGTGCGGCCGCTGTACACGAACGCAAAGTCCTTGTTGCGCCGCACCACGCTGGCCAGCATGGCGTAGATGGGCGTGATGCCTATGCCGCCGGCAATCAGCAGGCTGCGCGCGTCGTTGCGCCCCAGCAGGAAGTTGTTGCGCGGCGCGGAAATCTGCAGCCGCGTGCCTTGGGCGAAAGTGCGATGGATGAAATCCGAGCCCTGGGCGCGGTCCTCGCGCTGCACGGCAATGCGATAGCACGCCACACCGTCGGCAGGCCCGCCCACCAGGGAGTAGTGGCGCACGAACGCGCCGAGTTCGGGCGACGTCAGATGCAGCGCGATATGCGCGCCCGGGTCATAGCGCGCCAGGGCCTGGCCGGGCGCTGCGACCAGCTGGTATTCGCGCACCCGGGGCGTGAGCTCGCGCACACCGGCGACCTGGGCGGCGATGGTGGTGGGATTCAATTCGATTCTCCGTGGGTCTTTGGCATTTGGAATCCCAAACAAGGATTTTTTGGGCTTCCTGTATTGTTATTAGGCTATTTGGGATTCCAAATAGGTGAAAACCCGGGAAATATGGGCAAGATTCAATGCTTTGGGACTCCAAATTCCACCAAGGCTGCGCGCCGCAACACAACTTGGCTACACTTGGAATCCCAAATCACATCCACTGCGACCCATGACCCAGGCCAGCCTGCAGAAGCTGCACCTCAATGCCGCGATCAAGATCCGCGAACTGATTCTTCAGGGACGGCTGGCGCCGGGCACGCGCATCACCGAGGCCGCGCTGTCCGAAATGCTGGGGCTGTCGAGAACGCCGGTGCGCCAGGCCCTGCCCGCGCTGGAAAAGGACGGGCTGCTGACGCCGGTGGGCAAGCGCGGCTTCGCCGTGCGCGCGTTCACCCACGAGGAAAGTCTCACCGCGCTCGAAACCCGGGGAACGCTCGAAGGGATGGCGGCAAAGATTGCGGCCGAGCGCGGCCTGCGCGCGGACATCCAGGCCGAGTTCCATGCCTGCCTGATCCAGGGCGATGCCATCCTGGCCGACAGAGACGACATCTCGGCATCGAACTACGCGTATGGCGAAATGAATGCCCGCTTCCACCGGCTGCTGCTGCAGGCCGCGGACCGGCCGCTGATTTCCGAACTCGTGGAGCGCTGCGCCGTGGTGCCGTTCGTCTCGCCGGCGACGATTGCGTTTGGCGACGCGC
>NZ_JAVWWA010000042.1:11939-37996 GCF_036666375.1 Comamonas sp.
GGCGACGCGCCCGATGCGGTCGCGCTCGCGGACCTGGTCTATGCGCATCGCCAGCACCACTACATCGTCGAGGCACTGGAGCGCAGGGAATCGTCACGCGCCGAGATGCTGCTGCGCGAACACGCGACCATCCAGCGCCACAGCATGAACCTTTGAACGCCCGCGTCGGCCTGGCGCAAGACCGGACACGGGCCCCACCGTTCAGAAACGGTGGCGGATGCCGCCGACCAGCGTCGTGCCGCGCTTGAGGTCGCTGACCTTGTCCGAGCTCGCGAGCACGTAGAGGTCGGTGCGCTTGGACAGATAGTGGTTATAGGACAGGGCCAGGGTCTTGCGCGTGCGGTCGCCGACCACGGCGTCCAGGTCGGTATGCGAGTACGACACCAGCACCTTGTGCGCGCCCATCACCGGAATGCTCGCGCCCAGGTTGTAGATCTTGTAGGTGTTGCGCAGCACTTCCTGCTTCTGGCGCTGGGCGATGCCCACGAGCTTGAAGCTGCCGAAGTCATAGGACGCGCTGACCAGCTGCGAAGTCTGCTTGGACTCGCCCGCGACCAGCGGACCGGCCTTGATGTGGTCGCCCGCGATCGCCACGTCCAGGCCCTGGTTGATGTAGCTCAGGCTGTAGCCCGAGCGGCCCCTGTGCGGGCTGGTCTCGGACATGCCGTAATGCACGGCGCCGCGAAAGCCGCCGAAGTTGGGCGTGGCGTACTGCAGGCCGTTGTTGATGGTGCTGTCGGTCACGGCCTGCGGCGCGGCAATCGGCTGGCCGCCGGGGAACATGTGCTGGAACATCGGGCCCAGCGCGGCCAGGCCGAACACGTCCTGGCGCATCAGCGTGAAGAACAGCGGCGAATTCATGCGCCCCATGTTGAACTCGCCGAAGTTGCCGCTCAGGCCCACGGTGGAGCGGCCCGCAAACGCGACGTCGCCGGGAAAGCGGCCCAGGTCGCCCGAATCGGGGCGCAGGAACATCTGCAGGTTGAAGTTCGCGCGCAGGCCTCCACCCAGGTCTTCGGCGCCCATGAAAGCCACGCGCGAAGTCGTCAGGCCGCCCGAGCCCACGACCGTGGTCGCGTCGCGCCCCGACAGCTGCTGGCGTCCCGCAAAGGCGTCGACCACGCCCCAGATGGTCACCGACGAGCTGGGCGCGGCGGTCTGGGCCTGCACGCCCAGGCTGGCCAGCGCGCCCAGCGAAGCCGCGGCGATGAGGGTGAGTTTGCGCAATGCCATGTTTTTGTCTCCTGAAATATAGGTATGGATTCGTAGGGATAGGTGCTCATTGGCACTGCCGTCAGCTTCTCAGCAAGCCGGCTGCGCGACCAATGCCATTCGCATCGCGACCCATTCGTTTTGTCGATAGCCCCGGACTAACCCCAATCACCGGCCCATGCCCCGGGCCGGTGGCGGGCGTCATTCGCAGGCGAAGCTCGCGGCCGATTCGGTATTGCCGCCCTGGTAGCGCGCGACCTTGGGGAAAGGGCACAGCGGCCGGGTGCGGGCGCTGGACCAGCCGGTCGCGGCCAGATCGGCATTGGCCGGACGCACGGACGCGGTGATGCGGTCGGGCGCACGGCCGTCCTCGACCCAGTCGACGAGCGCCGTGAGCATGTCGAAGCGGTCGGTGGCGACCCCGCCCGAGCAGTGGTTCATGCCGGCCACGGGGTAGTAGCGCGCGAAGTTGGGCGTGTCCTCGCCATGGGTCTTGCGCAGCGCCGTGTACCAGTTGGCCGTGTCGTCCGACGAAAACGCCGGGTCGGCCGTGCCGTGGTAGACCATGAGCTTGGCGCCGCGCTCGCGCAGCGTGAACAGCCGGTCGGCGTCGGGCGGCGTCATGAACGCCAGCGCCGATTCGGTGAACAGGCCGCCCGTGGTCCCGATCTTGGGTGCGTCCTTGTCCATGCTGTAGTTCAGCAGGCCGTCCACGAGCGCCGTCGGCGCCAGCGCGTTGGGCGGCGTGGTGAAGATGTAGGGCAGCGAGCCCGCGCCCAGCGTGGTGTTGATGAAGTACTTCCAGACCGACCAGCCGCCGCTGCGCATTCCCGGGTCATAGGGGAAACTTGCATGCAGCGCCGTGCCTGCGGCATTCTTCGCGCCGCCGAAGATCTTGCCCATCGCGGTTTTCTGCGCCGCGCTCAGGCAGCTGCCGTCGCGCGCGCCGCTGCAGGTGGGCACGTCCAGGTCCAGCTTGAACGTGGTCTGGCAGGCCTGCACGTCGAGCACCATGCCGTCCTTGAGGCCGTCGAGCGCGTCGCAGCGCGCCAGCACGCGGTCGGCCACGAGGTTCAGTTCGGCGGGCGTGAAAGCGCTGGACAGCGCGGCCGTGGAATCGGCCACGGTGTTGAGCCACTGCGTGTCCCAGGCGCCCTGCACCGCCGACTTGGGCAGGTTGAAGCCCGGGTTGCCGGCCAGAATGCCGTCATATTGCGCGGCATAGCGACTGGCCGCAACCATGGCGTGGCGCCCGCCGTTGGAGCAGCCGCCCATGTACATGCGGTCCGGCTCCTTGCCATAGGCCGCGTTCACCACCTTGCGGCCCATGGGCGTGAGCTTGGCCACGGCCTGGTAGCCGTAGTCCAGCCGCGCCTGCGGGTCCAGCCCGAAATGCCCGGGGCCTGCATTGTTCTGCGCGCCGTTGTGGCCCGCGTCCGAGCTGAGCACGGCAAAACCCATGGACAGCGCCGTGGTGTCCGTGCCTGGGCCGGACGCGCCCACGGCCGTGGCCACCACGCCGTCGCCGCCGCCGTTGGCCTGGTAGAAGAAGCGCCCGTTCCAGGCCTTGGGCAGGCGCATCTCGAAGCCTATCGCGTAGTTGCCGTTGACGCCCGTGCGTTCGTGCATCAGGCCCTGCACCAGGCAGTGCTCGGGCGCCTGCTGGCCGGCCAACGCGCCGGCCGGAACGACAGTGGCGGAAGTGAAACGCGTGTTGGGCAGGGATACGGCACTGAGCGTGGCGCAGGCCTGCAGCGCGCCGCCCTGGGCCTTCGATAACTGGGGCGGCGGCGCGCTCGCCTGCGGTGCGCCGTCGCCGCCGCAGGCGCTCAGCAGCAGGGGAAGCGCCGCGGCGCTGCAAAGAAGGTGGCGGGGCAGGTTCATGGAAGCGGTCTCCTCTTGGGGCTGTGATGCATCGCAGCATCTCAGTTCACCCCAGGGACGGCCAATGCGATTCGACCCGCGCGCCATGCTTATTGCCGATATCCGCAATCACCCGCATAGGGCGCGGCGCGGGCTTGCCTGCGCGCGCCCAAGCGCGCCAGCAACCAGCTTGCGGCTGTCGGTCAATGCACTTTCAGCGACCGGACGCTACGGCAGAAAAGCGGGGGACAGCAGGCGCACACCGATGGAGAGCCAGCGCTCCTGCGTGCTGCTGCCCGCGCGATTGCCATAGGTGGCATCCATCTGCACACGATTGGGCACCAGCCAGTAGCGCAGGCCAACTTGATAGAACGCCTTGCCCTGGTTCTGGCCGAAGGTTTCGGCGATCATCCAGGTGGACTGCGACAACTGCGTTTCTGTGCCTATGCCCCAGGTCATGCGCTGCCTTCTCGGTTCCTTCTCGCGCAGCCAGCCCAGATTGGTGTGCAGCAGCACCCGGTCATCGCGGAATGAAAAAGTGGCGGGCACATAGGCATAGAGGTCGCCGATCAGACCGTTGTGGATCTGCGCATGGCGCGCATTGCCCAGCGCCAGCCCCCAGGACCAGCCATTGGGCTCCAGCGTCTTGAACAGGGTCTTGCCCTGAAAGACGATATCCGTGGTCTGCACTCCCAGGTCGCCTTTGGTACGGGCACCGCCGAGCATCAGTTCCAGGTTGCCGGTGAAATTGCACGCGGGCTGCGCCCAGTACTCGGTGCTGCCGCGGTTGGACTTGACCCAGCTCTCGACCTGGCAGGATTTCGCGTCGACGATGCGGGCATCGTCGGTAATCATGGGACGAGCCGCATGGGCAGCGCCTGCGGCAAGCCAGGCGCACAGCGCCATGCCAAGGTGATGCCAGGAAATGATTGCACCGGAGGACCAGGCGTGCGGCGTGCAAGTCATGCGCATAGGGCGCTCCCAAGGAAAAGGAATCCTGTTGCAGATACGGAAGAGCTGCGCCGGCACCGCTACGCGCTTTCTTCCGTTTGAAAACTTCGCAGGAGTATACGAGCGTCTGTTGACAAACCCATGAAGATCAAGACGCTTCGACCGCCGGCTCGCGGACAGGGTTTGTCGCGCAGCGGTGCAGGACCGGCACCAGTTGCCCGGCCACCGCGCGCAGCTCGTCCAGCAAGGCCAGCACCGCGGGTGAGAGGCTGCCCCCCAGGCGTGTGGACGCACCTATGGTGCGGCTGGCATCGAGGCCGGGCAGCGGCACGACGGCCAGCTGGCCGCTGCGCAGCTCGGCCTCGATCTGCAGCGGCGACAGCAGCGCCAGGCGGTCGCTGCCCAGCAGCAGCGTACGCACCATGGCCGGGCTGTTGACCTGCAGGCGCGCGGCCGGCAGCGGCAGGTCGGCGCTCCGGAACAGGCGCTCGAACACCAGCCGCGCCGGTGTCTGCGGCAACGGCACGATCCAGGCGTGGCCCACCAACTCGGCCAGGCAACGCGGCGGCTGGGAGAGGCAAGGATGGCCGGCACGCGCGACCAGCATCAGCCGGTCCTGGAACAGCGGCTCCTGCACCAGGTCGCGCGGCGCGCCCAGAGGCCGCAGCGCACCGACGATCAGGTCGATCTCGGCGCGGCGCAGCTGCTGCACCAGCGCGTCATAGGTGCCGTCGACGATGGTCACCTGCAGGTGCGGGCAGGCACTCAGCAGGCGGTCCACGGCCTGCGGGACCAGCACGCCTATGGACAACGGCAGGGCCCCGATGCGCACCTGGGCCGTGGGCCGGCCGCCGAAGGGTGCGAGTTCCTCGTGCGCCACGGCCAGCGAGGCCAGCGCGCGCTTGACGCCGCACAGCAGGGTCTCGCCGGCCTCGGTCAGCCGCGTGCCGAAGGCCGTGCGATTGAACAGCACCACGCCGGCCAGGTGTTCCAGCTCGGCCAGATTGCGGTGCACCGTGGGCTGGCTGCGGCCCAGCTTGTGGCCTGCCTGCGGCCCGCTGCCCTGCTCGGCCACGGCCACCAGGCTGTCGAGCAGATGCGGCGCCACCATGGCGGCGAAGCGCTGGCCCTGGGCCTTGCGGCCCGCACCGGCGAGCATGGTGATCGCGGCGCTGGCCTGCTCCAGCTCGGAGAATGCACGGCGCGCGCGCTCGGTCAGGATGCGCCCGGCCGGCGTGGGCAGCATGCCGCGCGCGCAGCGCTCGAACAGCGCAAAGCCCAGCACATCTTCCAGACCGCGCAGCGCGCGCGTGACCGCGGGTTGCGACAGGTGCAGCACTTCGGCGGCGCGCACCACCGTGCCCTGCTCGGCCACGGCCACCATGGCGCGCAGGCCGCGAAAGTGCGGCAGCCAACCGGGCGCGCAGGCGCCGTCGTCGTCGGCAGTTGGCGTGACCCGCGCCAGGGCGGGCGGGGCCGGCATCGCGGGGCGCAAAGAAGTGACGCTGGCAAGCATGGCGCGCCCTTTCAGCAGGGCTCGAACATGGGAACCATCTGGCCGTTGGCGCTGGCCACGAAGCGCACCTGCACCGGCTGGCCTATGCGCAGGCTCGACAGGTCATCGGCCAGCAGATTGCTCAGCATGATGGGGCCCTCGGCCAGCGCGACATAGGCGATGCAGTACGGCGGCTGGGCGCGCGGCAGCACGCTGAGCGAATACACCGTGCCCTTGCCGCTGGCCGGCATCCATTCGGTGTTGTCGCTGCCGGTGAACGGACTGTGCGGGCGCGGATAGTGGTAGGCGCGGCCGGTGTCGAGGCAGCGGCGCAGCAGCAGCCGGCCTTCATTGGCCGCGTCCCAATAGGCGGCGGTCTCGGGCCAGATTTGCGGCGATGGGGGGATGCGGTCTTGCATGTTCAGGCCTCTCGTTCCAGGATCAGGGTGGCGCTGCCGTGGCGCGCGCCAAGTTGGCCGCCGGTGCCGTGCGCCAGCGCGAGCCGGCAATCGCGCACCTGCACTTGGGGATGGGCTTCGCCGCGCAGCTGGCGCACGGCCTCTATCACCTTGGTCATGCCGCCGCGGTTGCCCGGGTGGTTGCTGCACAGGCCGCCGCCGTCGGTGTTGACGGGCAGGCGGCCGACGCCGCTGATCAGCCCGCCGTCGGCGACGAAGCGCCCGCCTTCGCCGGGCGCGCAAAAGCCCAGGTTCTCCAGCTGCATCAGCACCGTGATGGTGAAGCTGTCGTAGAGCGAGGCGTACTGGATGTCGGCCGGGCCCACGCCCGCCTGGGCAAAGGCCTCGCGCCCGGTCTGCACGCCGCCCGAGGCGAGGATGTCGAAATGGCCGCCGTTGAGGTGCTTGACCGCAAAGCCCGCGCCTATGGGCGTGACCAGCGGGCGCTTGAGACTTCGCGCCACTTCGGGGTGGGCCACGACCAGCGCGCCGCCGCCGTCGCTGATGACGCAGCAGTCGAGCCGGTGCAGCGGCGTGGCGACGATGGGCGAATCGAGCACATCCTGCACCGTCACCGGTTGGCGCAGCATGGCATGCGGGTTGTGCTGGGCATGGTGCGAGGCCGCGACCTTGATCCAGGCCAGCTGTTCGGAGGTGGTGCCATGCTCGTACATGTGGCGTTGTGCGCACATGCCGTAGACATTGGTCACCACCGGACCATAGGGCGCCTCGAACGGCGACTCGGCCGCCGACTGGGTCTGCAGGCGGTGGCTGGCCTCGGGCGAGAACTTCTCCGCACGTGGCCGGCCCGCCTGGGTGATCAGCGCCACGCGGCACTTGCCCGCGGCAATCGCCTGGACCGCATGTGCCACATGGTTCAGATAGGCCGAGCCCCAGCTTTCGGTGGTGTCCAGATGGCGCAGGTTCAGTCCCAGGTACTCGACCATGGACAGCGGACCCGCGCCCTGGGCTTCCCAGCCGGGCACATCGCCGGCGCAGAAGTAGCCATCGACATCCGCCCACGTCAGGCCGGCGTCGGCCAGCGCGCCGGCCGCGACGTCCACGTGCAGCTGGCCCAGCGAGCGGTCCAGCGCATGCCGGGTCGGGTGTTCATAAGCGCCCACGATGTAGGCTTGTCCTTTGAGTTGCATGGTGGGGAGTTTTCCTGTCAGTGCGATGCCGCAAGCAGCGCGCCGGTGTCGGTCGCCGGTGCCAGCGCCGCGGCGCGCAGCGCCTGCGTCTCGGGCAGCATCTGGGTGAAATAAAAGCGCGCGGTTTCGAGCTTGAGCGCGTACCAGGCATCGCCCCGGCCCGCGCCCTCCAGGCTGGCCTGCGCCATGCGCGCCCACAGCCAGGCCAGCACCAGGTGGCCGGCCAGGCGCAGGAAGACCGTGCTCGCGGCCAGCGCGGCGCCCGGGGTTTCGCGCTCGCGCGCGCCCAGGGTCGAGGTCAGCGACTGCAGCTCGTCCCGCAGGCGCGCCAGCGGCGCGGCGAACTCAGCCATGGCGGCGCTGCTGCCGGGGCCCGCGAGCCAATCGCGCACCTGCGCCTGCAGCAGCTCCAGCCGCCGGCCGCCATCGCCCAGCACCTTGCGCAGCAGCAGGTCCTGGCCCTGGATGCCGGTCGTGCCCTCATAGAGCGTGATCACGCGCGCATCGCGCACCAGCTGCTCGATGCCGGTGTCGCGCATGTAGCCATGGCCGCCGAAGGTCTGCAGCGCCAGGCTGATGGACTGCTGCGCGTTCTCGCTCAGAAAGCCCTTGATGATGGGCGTGAGCAGACCCAGCAGCTCGCCGGCGGCGCGCGCCTGGTCGGCATCGGGATGGCTTCGCGCCTGGTCGATCAGCAGCGCCGCCCAGTGCACCAGCGCGCGCCCGCCTTCGGTCCAGGCCTTTTGCGTCAGCAGCATGCGCTGCACGTCGGGGTGCTCGACCAGCGCGCAGGGCTGGCGGCCCGCGGGCGAGCGGCCCTGGCGGCGCTCGAGCGCATAGCCCCGGGCGTTCTGCAGCGCCAGCTCGCTCAGGCCCACGGCCTGCAGGCCCGACAGCAGCCTGGCCTCGTTCATCATCGGAAACATCGCGGGCAGGCCCGCATGCAGTTCGCCAACCAGCCAGCCGCGCGCGTGCTCGAAACGCAGCGCGCAGGTCGGGCTGCCATGCAGACCCATCTTGTGCTCTATGCCATCGCAGTGCACGCCGTTGCGCTCGCCGCCTTCCAGGCGCTTGGGCACGAGAAACAGGCTGATGCCGCGCGAACCCGCGGGCGCGCCCGGCGTGCGCGCCAGCACCAGATGCACGATGTTGTCGCTGAGGTCATGCTCGGCGCCGCTGGCGAAGATCTTGCTGCCGCTGACGCGGTAGCTGCCCTGGTCGCCCGGCACGGCGCGCGTGGTGAGCAGGCCTATGTCCGAGCCGGCCTGGGGCTCGGTCATGCACATCGACGACAGCACGCGTCCGCTGGCCAGGCCCGGCAGCCATTGCGCCTGCAGCGCGGCGCTGGCCGAATGGCGCAGGCAGGCGGCGGCGCAGTGGTTGATGGCGGCAATCATCACGAACGCATGGCTGGCCGAGGCCACGAGTTCGTTGACGACGCTGAACACCAGCGTGGGCAAGGCCTGGCCGCCCACGCGGGCGTCGGCGCAGATCGCCGGCCAGCCCAGTTCGCAGTAGGCGCGGTAGGCGTCGGCAAAGCCCGCAGGCATGCTCACTTCACCGTCGGCCCAGCGGCAGCCCGCGGCATCGGCCGCGGCATTGACCGGCAGGATGCGCTGCGCGGCAAAGCGGCCCGCTTCCTCGGCCAGCGCGTCCAGCGTCGCGGTGTCGATCGCGGCGTGGTCCGGCAGGGCCTGCAGCTGGCGGGCCGCGTCCAGCACTTCGTGCAGCACGAAGCGCAGCTCGCGCAGGGGGGGCGTGTAGTGCAGCATAGTGCTCAGCGCGGCGCCAGGCGCACCGCGCCGTCGATGCGTATCACCTCGCCGTTGAGGTAGCTGTTGCGCGCGATGTCGGCCACCAGCTGCGCGAACTCCTCGGGCCGGCCCAGGCGGCGTGGAAACGGAATGCTGTCGGCCAGCGCCTGCTGGGCCGGCAGCGGCAGGGTCTCGAGCAGCGGCGTGTGGAAAATGCCCGGCGCCACCGCCATGGCGCGCACGCCCTGCGGCGCGAACTCGCGCGCCAGCTGTATCGTCAGCGCCGCGAGCGCACCCTTGGACGCGGTATAGGCCGCCTGGCCGACCTGGCCTTCGAAGGCCGCGACCGAAGCGGTGAACAGCACCAGGCCGCGCTCGCCGTTTACAGCGTCTGCGGGCTCGGCGGCCATCATTTCGGCCGCGGCCAGGCGCGTCATGTTGAACGCGCCAAACAGGTTCAGGTTCACCACCTTGATGAAGTCGGCCATGGGCATGGGGCCGTCCTTGCCCACGACGCGGCGCGCCGCGCCGCCTCCCGCGCAGTTCACCAGCAGGCGCGCCACGCCGTGGCGTGCGCGCGCCGCGGCGATCGCCGCCTGGGCGCTGTCGGCGTCGGTGACGTCGCAGTGCAGCGCCAGCCCGCCTATGCGCTCGGCCACGGCCTGGGCGCGTTCCAGCTGGATGTCGAGCACCGTGACGCGCGCGCCCAGCGAAGCCAGGTGCACGGCCGTGGCCTCGCCCAGGCCTTGCGCGCCGCCCGTCACCAGAACAGGAGTTCCTTGGAGTTCCATGTTGTCAGTCCTTTGTAGATTGCTCGCCGCTCACTGCGTGACGATCAGCGCATCCAGCGCCACGACGCCCTGGCCCTTGCCGTAGGCGACCAGCGGGTTGATGTCGACTTCGGTGATCTCGGGGTGCTGCAGCATCAGCTGGCCCAGCAGCGCGACCACCTCGGCGACCGCATCCAGATCGACCGCGGGCGCGCCGCGAAAGCCGTCGAGCAGCTTGGCGGCCTTGAGGCTGCGCAGGCGTTGGACGATGGCGCTGCGCGGCAGATCGGGCGCGAGCAGCTGCACGTCGCCCAGCGCCTCGACCCAGATGCCGCCCAGGCCGACCATCAGGATCGGTCCCCAGTTGGGGTCGCGGCTCGCGCCCACGACCAGCTCCAGGCCGCGCTCGCCCATCTTCTCGACCAGCGCGCCATCGAGCACCAGCTGCGGCTCGGCGCGGCGCACGTTGTCATGCAGGCGCTGCCAGGCGGCGCGCAGCGCGGCCGCGTCGGCGATGTTCAGCAGCACGCCGCCGACCTCGCTCTTGTGCGCCAGCGTCGCGGCCTGGGCCTTGAGCACCACGGGGTAGCCGATGTCGGCGGCAATGCGCACGGCTTCATCGGGCGTGGTCGCCAGCGCGCCCGCAGGCACGCGCAGGCCCAGCCGGCCCAGCAGCTGCTTGCCCACCCATTCGGCCTGCGTGCCGCTGCCCAGACCCAGCGGGCCGTCGAGGCGCAGCGCGGGCGCGGTATCGGGCGCGGCCTGGGCGGCGCGCGCGCGGCCGAAACGCGTGATGCGCGACAGTGCGCGCAGCGCGCGTTCGGGCGAACGCATGACGATGGCGCCGCTGCGCTGCGCCTCCTCGATGAACGCCGGCGGCAGCGGCTCGTCCTCGCTTTGCATCACCAGGATCGCGGGCTTGGCGCTGGCGCTGATGCCTTGCAGGTAGTGGCGCAGCCAGACCACGGCGGTCTCGGGGCCGGGCATGGGCAGGGACACCAGCACGCTGCCCAGGTCCGCGTCGGCCAGCAGCGACGCCGTGCCCAGCGAGATCAGTTCGGGCTTCCACGCAACCAGCGTGCCCAGGTCCAGCGGATTGCGCGGCGGCGTGAAGTCGGGCAGATGCTCGCGCAGGCGTTCGGTCTGCTCGGCCGACAGCGCGGGCAGGTCCAGGCCCAGCGGCTCCACATAGTCCTGGGTGATGCCGCACAGCGCGCCCGAGGCCGTGACCAGGCCCAGGCCGCCCGTGGGCGCCTGCGGATAGCGCAGCAGCAGCTGGCCCAGGTCGATGGCCTCTTCCAGCGTATCGACGTTGACCACGCCCGCATGCTCGACCATCAGGTGCATGGCTGCGTGGTTGCCGGCCAGCGCGCCGGTATGCGACTGGGCCGCGGCCTGCGAGCGCTCGCTGCGCCCCGGGTGCAGCAGCACCACGGGCTTGCCGGCCTGGCGCGCGCGGCCGGCGGCGGCCAGGAAGTCGGGCGCGCTGCGGATCTGCTCGGCATAGACCACGATCACGCCGGTGTACGGGTCATCGACGAAGAAGTCGATCATTTCGGCCAGGCCTTGCTGGGCCTCGTTGCCGGTGGTCATCATGTACGACAGCGGCACGCCGCGCATGCGCAGCGAGGCCGCGAGGTGCGCGCCTATGCCGCCGCTTTGCGCGACCACGGCCACCGCCTTGCCCGCGTCGCGGTCCAGCGGCGGCGGAATGTTCTGCTCGACCATGAAGACGGTGAACGCGTCCACATAGTTGAAGTAGCCCACGGTGTTCGGGCCCAGCAGCGCCAGGCCGCCGGCGCGCGCGACTTCGCCTATGCGCCGCTGCTGTTCGCGGCCGGCGTCGCCCATCTCGGCAAAGCCGGACGCAAAGCAGACCGCGCCGCGCACGCCGCGCGCCACGCAGGCCTCGATGTTGGCCAGCACGGCTTCGGACGGCAGCATCAGGATGGCCAGGTCCACGCCTTCGGGCAGCTGCGCCACGTCGGTGAACACCGGACGGCCCATGATCTCGCCGCCGCTGCGCCCGACCAGGTGCACGGTGCCGGTGAAGCCGCCTTGGAGCATGTTGCCCAGCACCACTTGGCCGGCCGAGCCGGGCTTGGCGGACATGCCGATGATGGCCACCGAGCGCGGCCGGAAAATGGGATCGAGAGACAGGCGCGCAGCGCCGCCAATGGAAGGAGGAAGTTGGGTCATGGCAAGGGACTCGATGAAAAGGAAGGGATGGGCTCAGTCGGGGCTTACGACCTTGGCGGCGCGCTTTTCCAGGAAGGCGGCGACGCGCTGCTTGGCCTCGGGCGCGCTTTGCGTGACGGTGGCCATCAGCGCCTCGGTCATCAGGCCGTGCGACATGGGCTGCTCGGCGATCAGCGGCAGCGCGTTGAGGATGGCGAAGTTCGACAGCGGCGCGTTGCCGGCAATGCGCTCGGCCAGTTCACGCGCCTTGCGCATGCCTTCGCCGGCCGGGGTCACGTAGTGCGCCAGGCCGATGGCATGGCCTTCCTGCGCGTTGACCACATGGCCGGTGAGCATCATTTCTGCGACGCGTGAGAAGCCGATCAGCTTGCTCACGCGCACCGAGCCGCCGCCGCCCAGGAAAATGCCGCGCTGGCCTTCGGGCAGGCCGAAGTAGGCGCTTTCTTCCGCCACGCGCACATGCAGGCAGGACGCGAGCTCCAGCCCGCCGCCGACGACCGCGCCCTGCAGCACGCCGATCACCGGCACGCGGCCGAACTGGATCTTGGAGAACGCGTCGTACCAGGCCAGCGAATGCTGCATGCCTTCGGCCGCGGTGGCCTCGGACAGCTCGGACAGATCGAGCCCGGCGCTGAAATGGGTGCCGGCGCCGGCCAGGATGGCCACGCTCACCGTGGCCGGCAGCGCAGCGAAGCAATCGCGCAGCTGCTCGATCACGCGCAGGCTCAGCGCATTGCGCTTCTCAGGGCGGTTGAGCGTGATGGTGGCGACGGCGCCGTCGATTTCCAGGGTGACCAGACGCGGTTCTTGCAGGGTATTGGTGTTCATGCTTGGTTTGCTCCGATGGGGTTTCAGTTCGGCACGGCGGCCGGCGCGACGGCGTCGCTGGTCGTCATGCCCATGTAGCTCTGCGCGATGCGCGGGTTGTTGGCGAGTTCGCCGGCCGGCCCCTGCAGCGCGATGCGGCCGTTCTCCAGCACATAGCCG
The DNA here is from genome assembly GCF_036666375.1 of Comamonas sp. GTDB lineage: Bacteria > Pseudomonadota > Gammaproteobacteria > Burkholderiales > Burkholderiaceae_C > Comamonas. The sequence continues at coordinate 24,780 of NZ_JAVWWA010000042.1, forward strand.
TAGTCGGCCAGCGCCAGCGCGGCGCGCGCGTTCTGCTCGACCAGCAGCGTGGACACGCCGTGGGCGCGCAGGCCGCCGATCACATCGAGCATTTCCTGCACGATGCGCGGCGCCAGGCCCAGGCTGGGCTCGTCGAGCATCAGCAGCCGCGGCTTGCCCATCAGGGCCCGGCCCACGGCCAGCATCTGGCGCTCGCCGCCCGACAGCGTTCCGGCCAGCTGGCTGGAGCGCTCCTTGAGGCGCGGGAACAGGTCGTAGACCCAGTCAAGCTGGTCGGCCGGCGCCTTGTCGCGCAGGCGGTGGCGGCGAAAACTGCCCAGTAGCAGGTTGTCGATCACGGGCATGTCGGCAAACAGCTCGCGGCGCTCGGGCACCAGAGAAATGCCGGCCAGCACGCGCTCCTCGGTGCCCATGCCGGCCAGCGACCGGCCGTCGAAGATCACCTCCCCCGTGCTGGGCAGCAGGCCCATCAGCCCGTTGAGCAGCGTCGACTTGCCGGCGCCGTTGGGGCCGATGACGGTGACCACGCTGCCCGCGGCCAGCACCAGGTCGGCGTCCTGCAGCGCGCTGACCTGCCCGTAGCAGACGCCGAAGTTCTTGATCTGGAACAGCGGTGCGGTCATGGCGCGGCTCCCAGGTAGGCTTCGAGCACGGCCGGGTGGGTCTGTATGACCAGCGGCGCGCCTTCGGCGATCTTGCGGCCGAACACCATCACCACGATGTGGTCGGTGAGCTTCATCACGAATTCCATGTCATGCTCCACCAGCAGGATGCCCATGCCCTCGTCGCGCAGCTCCGACAGCAGCACGGCCAGGGCCTGTTTCTCGAAAGCGCGCAGGCCGGCCGCGGGCTCGTCGAGCAGCAGCACGGCGGGGTCGCAGCACAGCGCGCGCGCGATCTCCACCAGCCGCTGCTGGCCCAGGGCCAGGCTGCCCGCGGGGCGGTGCATCAGCTCGGCCAGACCGACGCGGCGCAGCGCGCGCTCGGCCTCCTGCAGCATCGCGGCCTCGATGCGCCGGTCGCGCCGCAGCACGGCCGCGACCACTCCCACCCGGGCGCGCTGGTAGGCGCCCAGCGCGACGTTCTCCAGCACGCTCATGTCGGCGACCAGCTTCACATGCTGGAAGGTGCGCGCCAGCCCCAGGCGCGAGATCTCGCGCGCGGCCCGGCCGTCTATGCGCAGTCCGCGCAGATGCACTTCGCCGCCGCTGGGCGGCAGCACGCCGGTGACCAGATTGAAGGTCGTCGACTTGCCCGCGCCGTTCGGCCCGATCAGGCCGACGATCTCGCCGGCCTTGACCGTGAGGTCTACGCCGTCGACCGCCAGCAGTCCGCCAAAGCGCTTTTGCACGCCGCGCACCTGCAGCAGCGCCTCGCCCGCGGGCACGGGCGTGCGCCGCGCCAGCGCCGGCGCGCCCGGCACCACGGCGATGCGGCGCGCGGGCAGCCAGCGGCCCAGGCCGGGCCACATGCCGCCGGGCGCGAAGCGCAGCAGCAGCACCAGCACCAGGCCGAAGACGATGACCTCGAAGTTTCCCGCGCTGCCGAACAAGCGCGGCAGCAGCACCTGCAACTGGTCCTGCAGCAGCGTCATGACAGAGGAGCCCAGCACCGCGCCGCCCACGTGCGACATGCCGCCCGCGACCAGCATGATCACGTACTTGAGGCTGGCTTCGAGGCCGAAAGGCGTGGGGTTGACGGCGCGCTGCAGGTGGGCGAACAGCCAGCCCGAGACCGAAGCCAGCAGCGCGGCAAGGACGAACACCGTGACCTTGAGGCGCGCGGTGTCCACGCCCATGGCCTCGGCCATCTGCACGCCGCCGTGCAGCGCGCGGATGGCGCGCCCGGGCCGCGAGTCCAGCAGATTGAGTGCGCCCCAGGCCGACAGCGCGACACTGAGCCAGATCAGCGCATACATGGCGCGCGAGCCACCCAGGTCCCAGCCGAGCAGCGTGATGCTGGGCAGATCGGACAGACCGTCATACTTGCCCAGCGCCTCTACGCTGCCGAACAGGTAATACAGCGCAATGCTCCAGGCAATGGTCGCCAGCGGCAGGTAGTGGCCCGACATGCGCATGGTGATCGTGCCTATGAGCCAGGCGCTGACGCCGGTCGCGCCCAGACCGACGAACAGCGTGATCCAGGGCGACCAGCCAAACGTCAGCGTGCAGTAGGCGGTCGCGTAGGCGCCTATGCCCACGAACGCCGCCTGGCCGAACGAAGTCAGGCCGGCGATGCCGGTCAGCAGCACCAGGCCCAGCACCACCAGCGCGTACAGCCCCACGTAGTTGGCCTGGGTGATCAACAGATCGGGCACGGGCGCGAGCGGCAAGGCCGCAGCCAGCAGCACCAGCGCGCCCGCGAGCAGTCGGCTGCTGCCGGCGCGTGGCCCGGGGGCCGCGGCCACGGCAGCAGCTCCAGCCGGGGAAAAGGAATCGGGTTTCATTCAATGCTCCTCGGTTGCGCCGCCGCGCCTGGACAGCCACCACAGCACCGGAATCACCAGCAGGAACACGATGCTTTCCTTGTAGGCGCTGGCCAGAAAGGACGAGAACGCCTCGACGATGCCGATGGTGACCGCGCCCAGCAGGGTGAAGCCGTAGCTGGCCATGCCGCCGAAGATGGCGGCGACGAAGCCCTTGAGTCCGATCAACAGACCCGAGTCGTAGTAGATGGTCACGATGGGCGCGATCAGGATGCCGCACAGCGCGCCGATGAAGGCCGCGATGGCAAACGACATCTGCCCCGAGAACGCGACCGAGATGCCCAGCAGCTTGGCGCCCGTGGCATTGGAGGCGGCGGCGCGCAAGGCCTTGCCGGACAGCGTGTAGCCGAACACCAGCGCCAGCAGCACGATCAGCGCAATGGCCGCAGCAAGCACGATCACGCCCTGGCCGTTGATCGCCCAATTGCCCAGCAGCAGATCGCCGTCCCACAGCGCGGGCGTGCGGTAGCCTTCGACGCCGAACAGCCACAGCCCAATGCCGGCGAGCACGAAATGCACGCCCACCGAGGTGATCAGCAGCACCAGCACGCTGGCGTTGGCCATGGGCCGGTAGATCAGGCGGTACAGCAGCGGCCCCAGCGGCGTGACGATGGCCATGCTCAGCAGGCACTGCAGCACCAGCGGCAGTCCGCGCGGCGCGGCCCAGACCATCAGCGCGCTGAGCGCGCCCGGTGCCACCAGGTAGTACAGCGCAATGCGCGCCAGCCGGCGCGGCTGGCCTTCGCGCAGCGCGGCTGCGGCCTCGAGCGCGCCGGCGATCAGCGCCATCGCCAGCAGCAGCCAGACCGTGCCGGGCAGCTGGCCCGCCTGCAGCCAGGCCAGCGTCAAGGCGCCGAAAGTGACGAACTCACCCTGGCCGAAAAATATGATGCGCGTCACGGAGAACACAAGCACCAGCGCCACGCCCAGCAGCGCATAGATGGCGCCGGTCGTGATGCCGTCCTGCACCAGCAGCGCGCCCAGCTCAAACGAATTCATGGATCTGACTCCTTTGCAGCAGCGCGCAGATCAGGGAATCAGCGTCCACTGGCCCTTGTCGACGCGCAGCAGCGCGCGCGCGTCCGGACCATGGCCCCAGTGGTTGGTCGCCGTGTAGCGCAGCACGCCCTTGGTCACCGGGATGCCGTCGGTGTTTTCCAGCGCATCCTTCAAGGCCTCGCGAAAGGCCGGCGATCCGGGCTGGGCCTTCTTCAGCGCCACGGGAATGATCTTTTCCAGCACCAGGCCGATGTCATAGACATGGGCCGCGAACTGGGTGCGCGAGCCCGCGCCGTACTTGGTCTCGTACTCATCGACGAACGCCTGGGCGATCTTGCGGCCCGGGTGCGACGCCGGCAGCTGCTCGGGAACCTGCTCGGGGCCGGAGATGACCAGCGCGCCTTCGGCATCCTTGCCCGACAGGCGCAGGAAATCGCCCGAGACCGAAGCCGGCGTGTGGTAGACCTTGCCCTTGTAGCGGCGCTCGGCCAGGGCTTTTTGCGGCAAGGCCGCACCACCGCCCACGGCCACCACCAGCACCGCGTCCGGCCGCGCGGCCAGCACCTTGAGCGTCTGTCCGGCGACGCTGGTGTCGGCGCGCGTGAAGCGCTCCACCGCCACCACCTTCACGCCGGCCTGCTCGGCCTGCTGGTTCAGCGACTTCAGATAGACCTCGCCGTAGGCATCCGACAGTCCCAGAAAGCCCACGGTCTTGACGCCCGCGCGCTTCATGTGCGCCAGCAGGCCCTCGGTGAAGAAGCCCGAATCCATGGTCGAGCGGAACGTCCAGGCGTCGCGGCCCGGCGGCAGCTCGACCGGGTTGGGCGCGAGATGCAGCACGCCGGCTTCGTTGGCCACCTGGGCGATGGCAATGGTCGCCGGCGTGTTGGCCGCGCCGATGATCACGTCGACTTTTTCCTCCAGGAAGCGGCGCGCGTTCTTGGTCGCGATGGTCGGGTCGCCGGCGTCGTCGAGCACCTGCAGCACCAGCTTTTGCCCGCCCATCTCCTGCGGCCACATCGCGAAGGCATTGCGCACCGGAATGCCCAGCGAAGCGCCGGGGCCGGTCAACGAAGTGCTGATGCCGATGCGGATATCGGCCCAGGTGGCCTGGCTGACCAGCACCAGGCCACCCAGCGACAGTTTCAACGCGGTCGTGAACTTCATGTCATCTCCTTTTGTTAGCCTGCAAATCTGTTTACCTAGCAAACAGTTAGTTCATGCTAATCTAAAGCCTGAGATCAAAAACTAGAGGTAACCCTTGAAAACTGCGCATCCCGTAGCCGCAAAACCAGGCGCCGACAACAGCCTGGCTGCAGCCCAGAAGAATCCGGCCTCCGGCGACGTGCCCGACATACTTCATGATTCGCTGGGCTATGCGATACAGCGGGCCAAGGTCCGCACCTACGAAATGCTGTTCGCCGCCTATGGCGAGGACACCATCTCGCCCGCGCGCATGACCGCGCTGTCGATCATCGGCACCCAACCCGGCACCAACCAGTCCGCGCTCGCCGAGCAGCTGCGCATCACGCGCGCCAGCATCGTCAAGGTGATAGACAACCTCGAGGCGCTGGAACTGGTCGAGCGCTGCTCCATCCCGGGCGACCGGCGCAGCTACTCGCTGCTGCTGACCGAGAAGGGCCGCCAGGAGCTGCTCAGCCTGTACGAGAAGACGCGCCGCTACGAAGTGCGCATTGCGCAAGACCTGAGCCCTGACGAGCGCGCCTTGCTGATCTCGCTGCTCGACCGCGTGGCGCTGTCCGACAAACCATCCACATAGGCGTCACGCCCGGCTCTGTTCGCGTGCCTGGGGACGGTAAGGTGCCCGGCTCATGGCGTTCTTGCTCGCGGTGAAATGCCGCAGGAGGCGCAGAAATTCGCGTTGGTCGTGCGGGCTGAAATCGTCAAGCAACGTCTTCTGCATGGCATGCATGCGGGAGTCGATCTGCCGCAGCATGTCGCTGCCCTGCGCGGTCAGGAACAGGCAGCGCTGGCGCTTGGGCGCGAGCTGGCGCGCGATCCAGCCCTTGGTCTCCAGGCGCACGGCGGTGAGCGCGGCCGACGAGGTGTCCAGCGCCACTTCCTGCGCCAAGGTCACCTGGTCTATGCCGGGCTGGGCCTGCAGGCATTTGAGAATCGCGTACTGCACCGGCGTGATGTCGCCGCCCATGGTGCTGTGGAACACCGACACCGCGATCTGGTGCGCGCGCCGTATCAGATGCCCGGGCTGGTCGTCCAGCGCCAGGGCCCCGCCCGGATCCTGGAACATGGCCTGTTGCGCCGCCATCTACAGGTCCAGCACCAGCAGCGGCGAGCGCGAACGCGAGCAGCAGGGGGTGAACTGGTCGTTCAAGGCCTGCTCCTCCTCGGTCAGGTACATGTCCTTGTGTTCGGGAATGCCTTCGAGCACGCGCGTCAGGCAGGTGCCGCACACGCCTTGCTCGCACGACATCTGGATCTCTATGCCGCACAGCGCCAGCGCCTGGGTCACGGTCTGCTGCGCACTGATCGGTATCACCTGGCCGGTGCTCGCGATCTTCACGGCGAAACTTCCTGCGTCCGACAGGTCCACCGCCTCGCCCGCGAAGAACTCCCAGTGCAGTTGCGATTCGGGCCAGCCCGCCTGGCGCGCACTGTCCAGCACCCAGTCCATGAAGCCCTTGGGCCCGCAGGCATAGATATGCACGCCGGCGCGCACCGGGCCGAACGCCGCGAGCGGATCGAGCGCCGGCCCAGCGTCGGCAAAATAATGGGCCACATGGGGCGCGAGCTCCGGCGCGGCCAGCGCATCGGCAAACGCGGTGTGCGCGCGCGAACGCGTGCAGTAATGCAGCCGGAAGTCCTGGCCGCTGCCGGCCAGGTGGCGCGCCATGCTCAGGATGGGCGTCACGCCTATGCCGCCCGCGAACAGCAGGTGCTGCTGCGCGGTCTGGGCGAGCTCGAAATGGTTTCGCGGCGCGCTGATCTGCAGCACATCGCCTTCGGCCACGGCGTCGTGCATGGCGACCGAGCCGCCGCGCGAGGCGCTTTCGCGCAGCACGCCGATCACATACCTGCCGGTCTCGGCAGGAGGGTTGCTCAGCGAGTACTGGCGCACAAAGCCGCCGGGCGCGTGCACATCGATATGCGCGCCCGCGGTGAATGCGGGCAGCGGCTGATCACCCTCGGCCACCAGCTCGAGCCGGCAGATGGTCTCGGTTTCCAGCGTCTTGCGCGCCACGCGCACGGTGAGCAGTTCAGCGCTCATGCGGCGGCTCCCGCGGTCGCGATCGCGGCAACGACACCGGGCGCATTGCGTTCGGCCTCCAGCCAGCGGTCGATCACGCGGCGCGACTGCACGCCGCCGGAGTCGATGTTGAGCATCAGCAGCTTGCGCTCGGGGTAGCGCAGCAGGTTCTGCTGCTGGCGCTCGAGCATTTCCATGTCTTCCGCGAAGATCTTGCCCTGGCCTTCGCGTATGGTGTCCGTGAGCGCCTGGTCCTGGGGCTTGAAGTTGCGCGCCATGCCCCAGAAGTAGTGGTGCGAAGTGTCGGTCTCGGGCGTGATGAAGTCGACGACGATGCTCGAGACCTTGTGTTCGGGCAGCGCGTCGTAGCCGCCCTTGCCTTCGAGCGCCACACCGACCTCGATCATCACGTGGCTGGGCGGCGTGAAGCGGCAGATCTGCCAGCGGTCGACCAGCTGTTCGTCGGGCAGGCCGTTGCCGCGCAGCGCCATGCGCCAGAACGGCGGCGCATGGATCTTCTCCATGAAGCGGCTGGTGACGACCTCGTCGCCCACGACCTTGGTATTGACCGGCGCCTCGTCGATCTCCTTCTGGCCGATGCTGCTGGCGTGCACATAGGTCTCGTGCGTCAGGTCCATCAGGTTGTCGACCATCAGCCGGTAGTCGCAATGGATGTGATAACGGCCGCCGCCGTAGGCCCAGTCGGGGCTTTCGGCCCATTCCAGATGGTGCAGCGGCGTGGGCACGCCCGTGCCCGGCCAGACCCAGATGAAGCCATAGCGCTCGATCGCGGCAAACGCGCGCACCGGCGGAAAGCCGCGCACGCGCTGGCCCGGCATGGAAACCGTCTTGCCGTCGCAGCCCATTTCCAGCCCGTGGTAGCCGCAGACCAGCTTGCCGTCGACCACCGTGCCCAGCGACAGCGGCGCGCCGCGGTGCGGGCAGAAGTCCTCCAGCGCCACCGCCGCGCCCGCGGCATTGCGGTAGATCACCATGGGCTCGTTGCAGATCTTGCGCCCCAGCGGCTTGGCGCCCACTTCGTCGGACATGCACGCCACATACCAGGCATTCTTGGGAAACATCGTGAGGCTCCTTGTCTTTATGGGTCAGCTCATTGAGTGTGCTGAATATGATTCAGTGTACTGAACGAAGAATCAAAATTGAAGGCGTCAAAGCCTGCGGATTTCCCTATTGACATCCACGGAAGAAGCTTTTCACCGGTTTCTGTGGGTTGCCGGGGCGCTGCCGCAGCCCCGTGGCGGTCCGGGACTTCAGCCCATTGCAGCTGGCTTCTTATGCGTAAAAGTCACTTGCATCCAGTTGTGTGAATTTGTGTTTTTTGTATAATTTTCTTTAGTTTACACAGCCAGCATTAAATGCTCTGGCCATCGGTTTCTATTGGGTTTCATCGAAGCCGCAACCTTTATGAGCCCCTTCCGCCGCGGGGCTTTTCCACAAGCGCAGCACGGCTGCACGGTTGCAACTGCAAGCAAAAACAGCCGCTGTCACCGACCACACCAGTGGCTGATTCCTATTCAAAGGTACTTTTCATGGACCGCTCCACAACTGCTGCCGCCGCTGCGCCGGATTCCTCACGCCAAGTCGTTTTCGTGAATGCCGGCCTTGCCGATCTTTCCGGCCTGCTTCAGGGCCTGCCGCCCGACATGCAGGTGGTGCTGCTCGACGAAACCCAGGACGGCCTGCAGCAAATGGCCGATTACCTGCAGGGCCGCGACGGACTGCAGGCCATCCACCTGCTGTCGCATGGCGCGCCGGGCACGGTGCAGGTGGGCAATACCTGGCTCAGCAGCGCCAACTTGGCGGAAAACCAGGCCGCCTTGCAACGCATAGGCGCGGCGCTGGGCGAGGACGGAGATCTACTGCTCTACGGCTGCCGGGTGGGCGAGGCTGGCGACAGCCGGGACTTCCTCGGCCAACTGGCGGCGATCACAGGAGCGGACGTGGCGGCATCGGTGGACGATACCGGCGCGGCCGCCCTGGGCGGCAACTGGATGCTTGAACGCAGCAGCGGCAGCATCGAAGCCAGCGCGCTGGAACTAGCTGCTTTCGACGCCCTGATGGCGGTCAGCTTCAGCGGTGGCGCCGTCGCGAGCGCGCCGGTGCTGGGCACAGGCAACAACCTCATGAAAACCGTGGTCGGCGACTTCAACAATGACGGCCAGGACGACATCCTCTTCCAGACCGGCGCTCCTGCGTCGGCATGGAAATTCGCCGCAGGCAATGCCGATGGAACGTTCACCACCTACGATCAGACCAGTTCGCCATTCGCCGGTGTGGTGCTGACCGATGCAGGAAACAACGGAACCAACTACCACGCGGCTGACGTGGACGGCGATGGCGACATCGACATCCTGGCTTTCCAGCTCACCGGCCCTTCCACCACTCTGTACCGCAATACCGGATCGGGCTTCATCACTGAAAACTTCGGCCTTGGACCCACCTACGGCGTGCGCACGCTCGTGGCGGACTTCACTGGTGATGGTGCTGCGGACGTCCTGTACCAAGGCGGTGTCGGCTCCTTCGAAAGCCCCTATGTCTGGAAGATGCTGCTCAACAACGGCAGCGGCAGCTTCACCGACCTGGCCATCACCGATCCCGCATCACCCTTCAGAAACGTCACTCTGCCGGACCTGTCCTTAAACAACTACAAGGTGGCAGATATCGATGGCGATGGGCGCGCGGATCTTATCTACGTCAATGGCGGCCAGAGCATCACTTCCTTCCGCAATGTCAATGGCATTTTCGAGGAAAGGCCGCTCACCGGAATGCCGGTGACGATCAATCGCGTGGTGGTAAGCGACTTCGACAGCGATGGTGACGCCGATATCCTCTACCAGAACGGCACGACCGTCTCCGACTGGAGGTACGCCCGAAACGATGGGGCCGCCTTTGTTGACATGGCGCTGTCAGCTTCGCCATTTTCAGGATTGACGCTGGCAAACATGACCAACCAGAACTATCGCGTCGGTGACTTCGACGGCGACGGTGACATGGACATATTCGTCAGTTCGTCCACGGCCGGCGGCAGTATCGTCTATAACCAAAGCGGCAGCCGGCCCAAACTGCTCAGCGCCACTCCTGCCGACAACAGCCTGAATGTCGCCCCCACCGCCAACATCGTGCTGACATTCGACCAGGGGGTCAGCAAAGGCACGGGCAATATCTATATCGTGCGCACTTCGGACAATGCCGTGGTGCAGACCATTGCCGTGGGCAGCGCATCGGTCACCGGCTCGGGCACCACCTGGACGATCGATGCTCCGGCCGATCTGGAACAGGGCAAGTCCTATGCGCTGCGTATCGACAGCAAGACTTTCGCCAATGCCGACGGCAAGGTATTCGCTGGCATCAGCGACAACACCACGCTGAACTTCACCACCTCGAGCGTGCAGCCACCCGTCATCGGCAACCTCCACACCGATACCGTCAGCTACCTCGAGGACAGCCCGCTGGTGCTGATCGACGCGGGCGGCAATGCCGTCGTCACCGACCTCGACTCCGCGAACTTCGGTGGTGGCAAGCTGACCGTTCAGATCGCCAATGGCGGCAACTCCGCCGAAGATATTCTGCTGATACGCGACCAGGGTGCGGGCGCCAATCTGGTGACGGTCAGCGGGGCCTCGGTCATGTACAACGGCCTGGTCATTGGCACATTCACAGGCGGCAGCAACGGCAATTCGCTGGAACTGACACTGACGGCCAATGCGACGCCGACCACCGTGTCCGCGGTGCTGCAGAACCTGGCCTATCGCAACAGCAACACGGCCGACCCGTCCACCACGCAGCGCGAAGTTTCCATCAGCCTGTCAGACGGAGCCGGCGGCACCAGCGCAGCGGCCTTGGTCCACGTGAATGTTCTGGCCGTCAACGATGCGCCCGTGGTCAGCAGCACCGGCACCAACCCGATCTACACCGAAAACGCCAGCGCGGTCGCACTGTTCACCGGCACCTCGATCAATACCATCGAGTCAGGGCAGACGGTGAACATGATGAACTACACCGTCACCAACCTGGCCGACGGCGCTGCCGAAAAGCTGGTGATCGACGGCAGCACTGTGACCCTGACCAACAGCTCCTTTGTGGTCACCGCCGGCAACAGCGCGACCGTCTCGGTCTCGGTCGCCGGCAACACCGCCATCGTGACCCTGGCGCATGCCGGCCTGTCGGCGCTCGCGGCGCAGACCATCGTCAACAACACCGCCTACCGCAACGACAGCGAAGGACCGTCGGGATCGGCGCGAGTGGTCACCCTGATCGGCTTGGGCGACAGCGGCGGCGTTGACTACGGCGGCAACGGGATGGCCAGTCCGGGCATCACCAGCACCGTGAGCGTCGTCTCGGTCAACGATGCACCGACCCTCAGCGGCGGCCCGTTCTCGATGGCCAGCGTCAATGAAGACACCGCCACCCCGGGCTACCAGGTGAGCACGTTGCTCGGCGGCCTCAGCCATGGCGACGTCGATACCGGCGCGCTTGCCGGCATCGCCGTGACCGCAACCACCGGTCGCGGCATCTGGCAGTACTCCGCCGATGGCACTATCTGGACCGATTTCGGCACCGTCTCCAATACCAGCGCTCTGCTGCTGACAACCGAGACCCAGGTCCGCTACCTGCCGGACGCAGTCAACGGCGAGAACGTCGACCTTACCTTCCGTGCCTGGGATCGCACCACCGGCAGCGCCTCGACCCCCGGGTCACGCGGCCTGGCCGATACCAGCACCAATGGCGGCAGCACGGGGTTCTCCGCAGGCACGGCCCAGTCGACCCTGGTGGTCAGTTCCATCAATGACGCACCGGTGCTCACTGCCGTGGCACCCACGCTGTCAGCACTGACCGATGGTGCAGTCAACAACGCCGGCGAACTGGTCGGCGTTCTGCTGGGCAACGTGACCGACGTCGACACCGGCGCGCTCAAGGGCATTGCCATCACCGGCGCCAGCTCCACCTATGGACAGTGGCAGTTCAGCACCGATGGCGGCACGAGTTGGAGCGACGCAGGCATCGTGAGCGACGCGGCGGCCCTGCTGCTGCGCGCCACCGACAAGATACGCTTCACACCGGACGGCCTGCATGGCGAAACCCCATCGATCACCTACAAGGCCTGGGATCAGACCAGCAGCACCGCAGGCCAGCAGGGAACCAAAGTCAGCACGGCCACTTCGGATACAACTGGCGCATTCTCGACGGCCACGGATACGGCCAGCGTGACGGTCACCGCGGTCAACGATGCGCCACAACTGACCGCAGGGGCGGGTGCCGACGCAGCCTTCGTCGAAGGCGCCAACACCGCCTCGCAGCCCGTGGTCATCGACAGCGGCATCACCGTGTCCGACCTTGACAGCCCCACGCTGGCCAGCGCCACCGTCAGGATCACCAACTCGGAAAGCACCGATGTTCTGGGCCTGGTGGCCGTCGCCCAGACCATGGGCGACATCGACGCCTTGTGGGACGCCGCCACATCCACCCTGAATCTGTCGTCGGCCGCAGGCGCCAGCGCCGCCCAATGGCAGGCGGCACTGGGTGCCGTCACCTACACCAGCACCTCGGAGAACCCGGATACCACCACCCGGAACATCGAATTCAAGATCAACGACAGCAGCCTGGACAGCAATATCGTCAACCGCAGCGTGAGCGTGGATGCGATCAACGATGCCCCGGTCAACGCAGTGCCGGGCACCCAGAGCGTCAAGCAGGACCTCACCCTGGTGTTCAACGATGCCAACGGCAATGCCATATCCATCAGCGATGCCGATGGCGATGTACTGGAAGTCACGCTGACCGCCACCAATGGAACCTTGACGCTGCCGCCCTCGCTGGACATCGCGGTGACCAGCCCGAGCGGCAGCACTGATGTCACCACCGTCACCTTCCAGGGCAACACGGCCTCAGTCAACGCTGTCCTGCAAGGCTTGAGCTTCACACCAACAAGCGGCCATGTCGGCAATGCGAGCATCACCGTCACGTCCAATGACTCGGGCTTTTCCGGCAGCGATGGACAGAAGACGGACATTGACACGATAGGCATCACCGTGCTCCCGTTGAACCCGGCCGTCTCCGGAGTCAGCGCCTCGCAGCCCGACGGCAGCTACAAGGCGGGCGACACCCTGACCATCGTCGTCACCTTCGACCAGAGCGTGAACGTCGATACCACGGGCGGGGTGCCGGTATTGCTGCTGGACCTGGGCCAGCCCGGCCGCCAGGCCACCTACAGCAGCGGCTCGGGCACCACCGAACTGAGCTTCACCTATACCGTGCAGGCCGGCGACAACAGCGCCGATCTCGACTACTTGAACAGCACGGCCTTGCAGCTTATGGGCGCCGCCATCCAGAGCGCGGGCGGCGACACCGCCGTGCTGACCCTGCCTGCGCCGGGAACCGCGGGCTCGCTGGGCGCAAACCAGGCCATCGTCATAGACACCACGGCGCCCACTCAGACCTTCAGCGCCCTGCAGTTTTCGCACGACACGGGCGGCAACACCGCGGACT
>NZ_JAVWWA010000043.1:0-37939 GCF_036666375.1 Comamonas sp.
CCTCCATGAAAGCCGAAAGGCACCCGATGCGGCAAATGCGCCACGGCTATGGGGCCTGTTGCCAGATCCTGCGCGTCGAACACCAGCAGGTCGCTGCGCTGTTCTTGCGCGCGCCAGGCCACCGAGAGCAGCCAACCGTCGGCTTCGGGTGCGTCGGCCGCGCGTGGCACGAAAACGGGTTCGGACACCACGTCGCCCGGCGGCAGTGTGTACAGGTGGCGTTCGCCGGTGTCGAAATCGAAACGCGCAAGGCTGTCGTACAGCACGCTTTCGGAATTGTCACGGGCACGCGATGTCGCATGGCAGGTATAGAAACCGTAGCGGTTGCGCCGGCCGGTATAGCGTTCGTCGATGCGCGGAAACTCCGCCACCAGCTCGTCGAGGTATTCGCGCTCGAAGCCGGTGTCGGCACAGGCCAGGTCGAAAGTCCAGCGGCACAGGCGCGCGGCCATGGCTTCGGGCGCGCCAGGGCGGCCCTGGGCGTCGGGCAGGCCGGGCGCGGTGTTCGATTGCATCACGTAGGCGACGATGGTGTCGCCGTCGTCCCAGGCATTCATCACATGGAACACATGGCAGGGGTCGGTGTCGAACCAGCGCATGGTATGCGCCGCGGCGCCTTGCCTGAGCACGCCGACATGGGTGCGCAGGCCCGCATCCCAGGCCAGCATCGGCTTGCCGCGCATGGCGCGCTCCATGCTGAACGTCAGCGGCGTCACGGGGAACAGCACATGCGTGCGCGTGAGCATGAAGTCGTGCACCATGCCCGCGTAGGGCGCGGTGAAGGACTGCAGTTGCGTGACTTCGCAGTTCCTGTCGATCACGCCATAGAGCATGCTGGGCGAGCACGGCCGGTCGCACGAGTAGGCGAAGAAATGCAGCTCGCCGCTGTCGGGGTCGGCTTTGGGGTGGGCGGTGCAGCGCGCGGCCAGGCGGTCGCCGAAGCTCTGATGCCCCTTGGAGTCAAGCGTGCGGGCGTCGATTTCAAACGGCTGATGCGACTCCTCGAGCGCGAAAAGCCGCTCGCCATGCCACAGCATGCTGGTGTTGGCGGTTCCGCCGTTCTTGCCCAGCGCCAGCGGGTCGCTGGTCGCGGGATTGCCGAAAGTGCCGAAAAGCGCGTGTCCGGCCGCATGCTCGAGCTGCCATTTAGGCGTGCGCGCCCAGCGGTTGCGGTACGACACCTTGCCATTGCTGATATGGAAGGCGTGCACCATGCCGTCGCCGGAGAACCAGTGGTAGTTGTTGTCGCGTGCGGCGAACTGCGGATTCGGGCCTACGCGGTACAGGCTGCCCGATAGCGTGGCAGGCAGCGTTCCTTCGACGGGCAGTTGCGCGAGGTCGCGCTCCTCGGTGAGCGGCGCATAGTTGCCGGTGAAGAAGTGGGGATTTGTCTGTGCGCTAGCGTGCATGGGTGGGCCTTCAGGATGTATTCAGGGGTTGGCTGCGCTGTCCAGGAGGGCCATGGCTTGCCCAACATAGGCGGCCAGGGCCTCGTCGATGCCGGAGCCGGCCCGCAGCGCCGCGTCCTGGCGCAAGGCCCTCTGCAGCTTGGCATGCAGTACGGTATTGCCGCCGGCCTTGGCCAGCGACAGCGCCTGCCAGCGCCGCGCCAAGGCTCGCATGGCGGCGCCATCGCAGGGCGCGCGGTCCAGCATCTGTTGCCTGACCTCGGCGATGAGCGGCGGCCAGGCCAGCGTTTGCGCAACGTAGTGCTCGCGCAGCGCGGCCATGTCCTCGGCGCTGCAATGCGGGGCATAGAGTTGCAGCCGGGCGAAGGCCATGGCGTGCGCGATGTAACGCATGCCGGCGCGGTCGACTCCGGTCAGCGCGTGCAGTGACGGCTCGTTCCAGTGCATGCTGTAGAGCTTCATCAGCAGACCTTCGTCGCCCGCGGTTTCCTCGCGCAGCATGGCCATCCAGCGCTGCGCCAGGGCCTGGGCCTGCGTATCCTCGTACGATACGCCCGCTGCCAGCAGGCGTTGCAGCCACGCGCTCAAGGCGGCGCGCTCGGGCGCCAGGGCGTCGCTGAACCCGTCGCGCTGGGCCTTGAGCGTGCGCTGCTCGTCGTCGCTGAAGTATTTCGCGCCCGTGACCATGCTTTCAAGTGCCAGCAGCCAGTCGTCGATGCCGGGTTCCTCGCTGGCCTGCAACTGGCGCTGCACGGCGAGCAGGTGGGTGCGCAGCGCCGATGCCTGCACGATCTCATGGTCGAGCTGCGCGACCTGGCGGGCGACGACTTGGGCAATGCCGCCGGCCGCATTGTCGAGCAGGCCCTGGATGTCGGCCAGCGACAGGTCAAGTCGGCGCAAGGCCTGGATGCGGTAAAGCCGCGCCACGTCCTGGCGATCGTAGAGACGGTAGCCGGCAGCGGAGCGGGCGGAGGGCACCAGCAGCGCAATATCGTCATAGTGGCGCAATGCGCGCACTGTCAGTCCGGTACGCCGGGCGAGTTCGCCGATCTTGAAAAACATGCTTTCCCTCTCGAATTGAAGGCATGCTAAACCTTGCCGTTACGAGAGGGTCAACGCTTTTTCGGGAAAAAATTCGCGTACCGATGCTGAGCCCCATTGGAATGCGGTTGGACACAGGGCAGAGCCGGCCGCAGGCGAGCGGTGGCGCCATGGGCAGGTGTTTGGCGAAGGGCTTGCTGGCTTGTTTGCGCCACGCCTTCCATCGCCATGGACCAGGCAGCCCGGGTGGCCGTGCACAAGCGTGCTGCCAGCGTGGGCAGACGAATTGCAGGTACGCAGCCGGGCGCCGAACGCCGGGACTCAGCCCTGCGGAGTTTCCGCCACCACCACCCGGTTGCGTCCTTCGTGCTTGGCCCGGTAAAGCGCCTTGTCCGCCTGCCCGATCAATCCAGCTGACGTCAGATCGACGCTTGCCGCATGGGCCGATGCAATCCCCGCCGAGACGGTGACGATGCCGTCGGCGCTCGCCTCATGCCGCAGAAGCAGCCGCGCAACTTCAAGCCTGGCCGCGTTGGCGACCGCGCGGGCGCCGTCGGCGGGGGTGTCGGGCAATATGGCGACGAATTCCTCGCCGCCATAGCGCGCGAGCACGTCGCCCGGACGGCGCATTGCGCTGGAGAGCGCCGCCGCCACCTGGCGCAGGCAGTCGTCGCCCGCGGGATGTCCATAGTTGTCGTTGTATGACTTGAAGTGGTCCACATCGAAAAGCACCACCGAAACCGGGCGGCCGTAGCGCCGGGCCTGCCCCAGGATGTCTTCGAAGCGGTGATCGAACGCCCGGCGGTTCAGTATCCCGGTGAGACTGTCATGTTCCGCAAGTTCCGCGAGCTGGGCGTTCGCCAGCACGATCTGTTCATGGGCGCTGCGCAGCGCCCGGTCCGAAGTCTGGCGCAGCTTCATGCTCCTGAGCACATACCACGAGGAAACGCCGATGATGGAGACCACCAGCAACATGCAGGCGAATTGAACATGCGCGGCGCTGCGCCATTCGGCCAGGATCTCCTCTTCCGACAGCGCCACTGTCACAAACAGCGGATTGTTGGGCAGATGCTCGAACGCCGCGAGACGCTTGACCCGGTCAATCGGCGAGGTGATCCTGACCATTCCCGCGCGCGCGCTGTTGACCGCCGACATCAAGGGATTGTTGGCGAAATACTGGCCCAGTTCTTCCGCTGCGTAGGGACGTCGCAGCAGAAGCTTTCCATCCGCCAGGCTCAGCGATATGGCGCCTTTTTGGCCGATGTCGAAACCATTGAGCAGCTTGACGATGTAGTCGACGCGCACGGTGGCCAGCAGCACGCCCGCGAAGCGCCCCTCCGCATCCTCGATGCGCTTGGACACGGGAATGATCCATTCTCCGGTCGAGCGGCTTTGCACGGGCTTGCTGATCAGGACGCGGGTACTGCGGCTTTCGCGGTGCGCGATGAAATACTCGCGGTCGGAATTGTTGGCCTGACGGGACTGTACGGGCTGGGTGTGCACCAGCCAGCGCCCATCGTCGCCATAGACAAACAGCCCGTGCATGTACTCGGCGCGGCTCAGGTGCGTGACCATGATGGGCTGCAGAGGCTCCAGGTCCGCGGGAGTCATGTCGCGCTGCTCCAGCATGTAGCCCAGGGTGTTGAGCAACCGGTCCACCTCGCTGAAAACGCTGTCGAGCTGGTTCGCCACCGAGTGAGCGAGATTCCTCGAGGTCTTGGTGGTCTGCGACCAGGCCGCATCATAGGTCCGCGATGCGAGCCACACGTTGGTGGCAATCAACACCACCGTCAGCAGTGCAATGAAGACGCCTGCCGCGAGAAAGGGGCGTCCCACCGGGCTGGGCATGCTCTGCCCGTCGTGGGCAACACCTGCATTGATGGATTTCATGTTGGAACCTGCATCGAAAAGGGCCTGGTCGCCCTTTGCACCGTTCGACTGTATTGCACCGGGTTTCGTTGGGGACCGCGTAGTTCAAGCCAGGCGGCCATGCATAGGCCCGGCCTGCCCGTTGTAGGGCGTAGTTTGCCCCAGCTTCAGCGCCTTGAATACAAGCCGGGCGGCTGCAGCCGCCTGGATTACCGCACAGGCGGCCGATCACCGGCCCAGTTCACAGATTCATGGCAGCGCCGGTGCCGCGTGCACTGAAGTCCAGGGACCCGCCGCCAGGCACGCGTCTGCCCAGATCAATTGCGGACCATTGCGTCCAGCGCCGCGCCTAAAGGGAGCCCAGACGGCGCAGCATCATGAAGGCCGGAATGGCAATCAGGCACAGCAGCAGCGACAGCTGGTTGGCGCAGTCGAAATTGCCATCGAGCACCTGGTTGAAGATTGCCAGCGACAAAGTCTCGGTGCGGCCCGTTATATTGCCGCCCAGCATCAGGGACAGGCCGACCTCGCCCAGGGCGCGCCCGCCCGCCAGGATCAATCCTGCGGCCAGGCCGCGCCTGGCCAGCGGCAGCTCCACCCGCCAGAACGTCTGCCACGGCGAGTGGCCCAGCGTGGCCGCTGCCTCGCGCATGCTGGCCGGGATGGCGGCGAAGGCGTTCTGCGTGGGTTTGACCATCAGGGGCAGGCCCGCGACAAAGGCCGCCACCACCAGTCCGGTGGGCGTGAAGATGATCTCGGGCTGCAGCCAGCCCGGCATCCATTGCGTGAGCCAGCCATTGCGACCCAGCAGCAGCAAGAGGGCATAGCCCAGCACGATGGGCGGAAAGATCAGCGGCAGCGTCACCAGAATGTCCAGGATCTGGCGGCCCGGCCCTTTGCGGCGCGCCAGCACCCAGCCTGTCGCGCCGCCGACGATCAGCTGCGCCAGCAGGCTCCAGCCAATGACCTGGGCGGTCAGCCACACCGGCGCGCTGATGCAGAGCATGGGCCAGCGCCGGACTCAGAGCCCGTGGCGCTGCATGACCTCGCGTGCCTGCGGCGTCGCGATGAAGCGCAGAAATGCCTTGGTGGCAGGGGTCGCTTCGCGGCCCTGGAGCAGTGCCAGGCTCAGTTCTATCGGTTCATGGCATTGCGCTGATATCTCGAGGCTGGCGCCGACCTTGTCTTTCAGCGCCAGGGCTTCCGTGGCATTGATGAAGCCGGCGTCGACATTGCCCGTGGACAGATAGGCGCTGACTTGCGGCACCGTCGCCACCTCGATCAACTTGGGTTGCAGCGCTGCCGAAAGCCCGCTGCGCTCCAGGCAGGTGTACGCGGCCTTGCCGTAGACGGCCTTGGTGCGGTCGGGAATCGCGATGCGCTTGAACTGCGGCTGGGCAAGATCGGCAAGCGCATTCAAGGCATGCGACTTCGAGGCCGCCAGGACCAGCTGGCCCTTGCCCAGGTGCTCGAAGCCCTGTGCAAGCTGCATGGGCTCGAGGAATGTCTTGTCCCCGATCAGGAAGTCGATGTCGGGGTTTTGCCGCGCCTGTATTTCCACCTGCTTCATGTTGCCGAAGCTGGCCTCGGCCTGTATGCCCGTGGCGCGGGTGAAAGTCTGCAGCAACTCCAGTACGGGCTTGCGGTAGCCGGCGCCGGCCGCGATCAGGACACCTTCGCCGGCAATGGCTGGCGCTGCCAGCGCGAAGGCCGCGCAGCACAGGAAAAAACGTCGAAACATGGCACTCCATTGCCTCGCAAAAGGCATTCGATCAAAGGGGTAGGCGCAGGCGCATTCAGCGGTCCGTGCAAGAGAAATACCGCAGCCGGCGCAGCCGCAGTGGGCGATAATACTGCATCGCTATTCATTTTTTGAATAGCGCACAATGCCACGCTGCAATACCGATGCTCAAAGCCATTTCCTGCAGCGGTTGCCGGCGTCGCGCTTGAACGCGTGCATCACCCAGCCACTGACGCCCGACACGCGAGAAGAATGAAAATCGATAACTCCCAGCTGCTGGACATGTCCAGCGCACAGCGCAAGCGCGAGGCCTATGGGCTGCTCGACCGCCAATGGCAGGCTTTGATCGCCGGCGAGCGTGATCCGCTGGCAAACCTCGCGCAGTTCTGCGCACTGGTCTTTCAATCCGTGCCCGGTCTGAACTGGGCTGGCTTCTACCTGCGGCAAGACAAGACGTTGGTGCTGGGGCCGTTTCAAGGCAGGGTGGCGTGCACGCGCATCGACATCGGCCGCGGTGTCTGTGGCACCTGCGCGGCGACCATGCAGGTCCAGATCGTCCCCGATGTGCATGCCTTTCCCGGCCACATCGCCTGCGACAGCGCGTCCAATTCGGAACTCGTGCTGCCGCTGGTGATCGACGGGCGCGTGGTCGGGGTATTGGATCTGGACAGCCCCCTGCATGGCCGGTTCGATGCACAGGATGCGCAAGGACTGGCGGCAATGCTCCAGACCCTGATCCAGGGCACGCGCTGGCAACCCTGGATCTTTGGCGCAGGCCGATAGTTCTGGCCGCGCGATGAAGGCGCACCGGGCCTGCGCTGGTCGTCAGGCGGCGTTCAGGTGCTCCATCAGTATCAGCGCGCCGATTCCCATGAGCAGAATGCCGCCCAGGCCTTCGGCCCAGCTGCCGACCACATTGCCCAGCACCCGGCCCAGCATCACGCCCAGAGTGACCATGGTGAACGTGGCCAGTCCTATGGCCAGCGCGACCGTGACGATGTTGACATCCAGGAAGGCCAGGCCCACGCCTACCGCCATGGCATCGATGCTGGTGGCAAAGCCCGTGGCGACCAGCAGCCAGAAGCCATGGCGCCTGGGCTTCTCCACGGCTTGCGCTTCGGGCCGGAACGCGCCGATCAGCATGTGGCCGCCCAGCAGCAGGAGCATGACAAAAGCAATCCAGTGGTCCCAGGCCTTGACGTAGTCGGACGCGGCCGAGCCCAGCGCCCAGCCGATGACCGGCGTGATCGCTTCGATGACGCCGAAAATGGCGCCGGTGCGCAAGGCTTCGCTCCAGCGCGGCTTGAGCAGCGCCGTGCCTTTGCCGATCGCGGCAGCGAACGCATCGGTGGACATGGCAAACGCCAGCAGGGAAATCGCGGTGATATTCATTTTTGCGGTCAATCGGTCGGGCGAAAACGCAGCGGCATACCTCCGCTGCCCGACCTGCGTCGCGGTGATATGCCGATGGTCTCGCCAACCGAAAGACGGCTGCCTGCGCCACAGCATGCAAGATGCCGAGTGTGTTGACGCAGGCGCCTCCAGAAGCTGGAGGCAGGCTACTCCCCAAGGGGACCTAGAGTGTAGAGGCTGCGGCCCGGTGCCGGTGGATTGTCCGCAAGAAAGAGCGGCTCTCTAGAGCTGCGTCCTATTTGCATTGCGCGCCAAGGCAATAGCAAACCCTTCGAGCGCACTGCTGATCACTTCGATGGCAGGCGCGTGCAAGCGCGCGTGCCGCTCTGCCGACCATTCCTGCAATCCCAGCCCCAGGCACTTGCCGCGCGCTTCGAGTTCGGCCCATGCGAGCGCGAACGCTTTGTCGCGCGCTGCGCCATCGGCCGACGCGAGTCGCGCAAGCACTGCCGGACCCAGATACGACCTGGCCACCGCTGCCCAATCCGGCATGGGGGCTGTTTCTGTCACATCGATGCCAATGCGTGCGCCGGGGCACAGGGCGATCAGCGCCAGGTCCTGGCTGTAGCTGATGCTGATCGACAAGCGCAGCCCTTGCCAGCGCGCGTCCACGAACGGCGCCTGGCCGGGGACGAAATGCAGCAGCGTGTTGTCGCTGCTGGTTCCCAGATAGCCGGCCACCAGTTCCTTCAGCAGCGCTCTGGCCTCGGCGCGCAGTTGCCGGCGCTGGCCTTGCAGCCGCCACACTGCGGGCTGCAGCGCGCGCAAGGCCGGCCTCTGGTCCGGCTCCATGGGTGCCGGCGGTGTCAAGGCGTCCATGACTGGGCTGGCGAGCCATGCCAGGCGCTGTCGGGCGGCAGCTTTTCACCTTTCATGATCAGCGTCAGCGGTCCGAGCAGCACGCCATCGCCGATCACGGTGTCGTACAGCACGGTGGTGCGTACGCCCAGCGTCACGCGTTGCCCGATCTGGATACGGCCGATCTTCATCACCCGGTCCTCGAAGAGGTGGGTCTGCGGGCCCGACCAGGCATTGAGTTCGCTGTGGTCGCCGATCTCTACGCAGTCGAATTCGGTGATGTCGGTGGTGTTGAGGTAGACATCGCGGCCTATGCGCACGCCCATGAGGCGCAGCATCGACGGCATCATGGGCGTGCCGCGCAGGTACTCGAGGAAGTTGGGCACGGCAATCGACTCATAGATGCTGGTCAAGGCTTCGCTGGTCCAGACGAAGGGCGTCCACATCGGCGTGGCGCGCGGCCGGTAGCGACCGATCAGCAGCCACTTGAGCGCCAGCACGAACAGGAAACAGCCGACGCCGTAATAGATGCCGGCCACGCCCAGGTCGAGCGCCAGCTCCAGCCAGGCTTCCTGCGCGGCCACGGGCATGAGGTTCTGGACAATCACGTAGCCCGCGCCTATGACCAGCGACAGCGGCAGCACGATGCGCATCGCTTCCACGGTCGCGCGGCCCAGCCAACGCCATTTCGAAGGCCGGAAAGTCAGGGACTCGGCAAAGCCCGTCAGGACTTCGCGCGCCGGCAGGCTGATTGCAGGCGAACCCACCCAGGTCTGCCCGGGCTGCATCTTTTCGCTCGCGGGCGCCTTGGACTGCACGCCCAGCAGCATGTCCGGGGGCAAGGTGGTGCCGTCAGGCACATAGGCGCCGTTGCCGATGAAACTGCGCCGGCCTACGACCGTATGGTCGATCGACATCCAGCCGCCATCGATTTCCTCGTCGCCCAGCATCACCGCGTCGGCGATGAAGGACTCGTCGCCCAGCGTCAGCATGTCTGGAATCAGGCCCATGGCGGTCGAGATTTCGGCATGCCGGCCGATCTTCGCCCCCAGCAGGCGATACCAGGTGGGAACGAAAACCGTCGCATAGACGCCGTGCAGCACATGCAGGCTCGCCACCTGGATCTGGTTGGCCAGCCACTTGCGGCAGTACAGGTTGCTGTGCACCGGCCAGGTTCCTGGTTGCAGCCTGGGCAGCACGGCCCAGCGGATGGCAGCGGCGATCAGCGCCGTGCCCACGATCAGCACCGCGCTGGCGGGCAGGGCCAGCAAGGCGTACTGGAATACCGCGAGCACATAGCCATGCGCTTCCAGCGATGGCGCCAGCACCCGCTCTTCCAGCGCATCGATCAAGGCAAACGCCGGGAAGATGGGCAGAAAGAACAGCACCGCCGTCAGCGCGGCACCGAACGCGAAGAACATGGCCTCTCCCATGCGGCGCGCCCGGCTGACCGCGGGGCGCGCCGCGCGCTCGCCGCTGGGGCGAAGGCGCACGAACTGCGCCGGCGCGCCATCCCACACTTCATGCGCGGCCAGGCGCGCGCCGCGCGCCAGCGCCGCCAGGCCCTCGAGCCGGCCCCATGGCGCGATCGCGGTATCGCCCTCCATGACCGCATACGAGCCCACATAGCCTTCGGCGCCGATATCGATGGCGCCCACCACCAGTTCACCGCGCTCCACGCGCACATTTTCCAGATTGACGTTCGAGCCTATGCTGGCGCCATCGCCTATGCGCAGCAGATGGGCGTGCCGGATCGTGACCGAGCCGATCACGACCTCCTTGCCGATCTGCGCCCCCATGGCGCGCAGGTAGCCGTTGTACAGCGAGGACCCCGAGAGCAGGTAGGCCGGCGCGATCTGCTGCAGCCGGTCGGCGAGCCACCAGCGGAAATAGTGCAGGCCCCACAGCGGATAGCTGCCGGCCCTGAGCCCTTGCAGCAGCAGCCGGCTGCCGAGCACCGCCACCGTCAGGCTGAACAGGTGACTGCCCAGGAACACCAGCACCGAAGCCAGCACGGCGAAGGCAATGCTGTCCCCGGGTTCGCCGGTGAAATAGTGGTAGGTGAAAAACGGTGCGAGCCAGTTCAGCACATTCAGGCTGATCATGAACGGCAATGCCAGCGCCTGCGCCGCGCCGCACAGCATCCTGCGCCAGCGCGGAACCGGCGCGAACCCGGGCAGGGCCGCGCCGCCGAGCCTGGCCATGCCGGCTTGCATGGCTTCGGCGATGGCGGCGAGTTGCCGGTTCTGGTAGACGTCGTTCACCGTCATGTGAACGAATCGCGCATCCTCGCGCAGCGTCGATACCAGGCGCGCCGCGATCAGGGAATGCCCGCCGAGGTCGTCGAAGAAATCGACCGATCCGCGCAGCGCCTGCCCCGGAAACAGGCGCGCGAGTACCGCGAACAGCGCGGCCTCGGCATCGTTTTGCGCCGCGTCGGAACCCGCGGAACCGGCGGGCGCGGTGAGCGCGCTCATCGGCAGCGCGCGCAAGGCCTGGCGATCGATCTTGCCCGAGGTCAGGCGCGGAATGCCGGCGACGATCTCGAAGTGGCTGGGCACCATGTAGGGCGGCAGGACTTCGCGCAAGCGCGCGCGCAGATCGCCGGGCGTGGGCGCGTCGCGACCGGCGGCAACGACGTAGGCCACCAACTGGTCGATGTCGTTGACGGGCTTGAGCACCACGGCCGCCGCGCCATTGCGCAGCAGCGCGCTCAGCCTGGCTTCGATTTCGCCGAGCTCGACGCGAAACCCCCGGACCTTGACCTGGTCGTCGACCCGCCCCAGGCAATGGACCTGGCCCTGGGCATCGATGCGCGCCAGATCGCCGGTGCGGTAGAGGCGCGGCTCATGCGGGTGTGCCATCCAGGGGTTGGCGACGAATTTCTCGGCCGTGAGCTCCGGTCTGCCCAGGTAGCCCTGGGCGACGCCGGGGCCGATGATGCACAGCTCGCCGGTTTCGCCGGCGTCGAGCAGGTTCAGGTCGGCATCGACCACCAGCAGCCCATAGTTGGGCAGCGGCGCGCCAATCGTCACGGCCTGGCCTGCGTGCAGTTCGGCAATGCTCGCGGACACGGTGGCTTCGGTCGGGCCGTAGGTGTTGAACATCCGGCGCGCAGGCGTGGCCCAGCGGTCGACCACGGCCTGCGGGCACATTTCCCCGCCCAGGTTGATCAGCCTCAGGCCCGGCACGTCACTGCCGAACAGCGCCAGCAAGGTCGGCACCGCGTGCAGCACGCTGACGCCATGCTCGACCAGCGCGCGTGGCAGCGCATCGGGGTCGGCCGTGATTTCACGCGGCGCAATCCACAAGGTGGCGCCCACAAGATAGGAGATCCAGATTTCCTCGAACGACATGTCGAAGGCAACGGAAAAGCCCTGGTACACGCGGTCGTCGGCGCGCACGTCCAGCACGGCGTTCTCGCTGCGCAGGAAATGGCAGATCGCCCCCTGGCTGATGGGCACGCCCTTGGGCTTGCCGGTCGAGCCCGAGGTGTAGATGACATAGGCGGGATCTTCGGGGCGCGCTGCGCGCCGCCGCAGCAAGGGCCCGGAGGTCTTGGCGAGCAGGGCGGTCTGGTCCCACACCGCCCATGGGCCGGCGCGCAGCTGCGTTGGCAGGCCATGGCCGATGACGATGCCCACGGCCTGCGCATCTTCAAGGCAGATCGCCACGCGCTCGGCGGGCGTGTCCGCATCGAACGGCAACCAGGCCGCGCCGGTCTTGGCGATGGCCAGCTGGCTGGCGAGAAGATCGATGCCCCGGGGCAGCCACAGGCCCACGATGTCGCCGGGTTGCACGCCTTGCGCGATCAGGTGGTGGGCCATCAGATCGGCATGTTCATCGAGCTCGCGGTAGCTCAGTTGCCGGTCTGCGAACACCAGCGCCGCATGCCCTGGCTGGCGTGCGGCCGTTGCCTCGAAAAGGTCGGCCAGCACTTCATCGCGCAGGAAATCCTGGCGAAACGGCCCTCTTGTTATTGTCATAAACAAACGAACATCTTCAGCAAATCTGCTCGGAGGGCAAGCCGTAGCCTTGAACGGACGCCGCCGCGATACCCTGATCGCGCCGTCCGTATGCCGCATTTTCGCCGATCGCGGGCGGCCGATCGGGCAGGGCCGGAAAATTCATGCCGGGTTGGGCAGGCTCAACAGCGTGGTTGCGCTGCGCCGAGCACATCGAGCACGCGCCAGCCGTGGGCCAGCGCGTGCTGCAGCAGCCGGGCATCCGGATTGACGGCCACTGGCTGTCCCACCTCGCTCAGAAGCGGCAGGTCGTTGATGGAATCGCTGTAGAAAAAGGCGCTGGCCAGCGCGCTGGCCGGCAGTCCCTGCCGAGCCAGCCAGGTCTGCATGCGCTGCAGTTTGCCGGCGCGCATGTTGGGGATGCCCTCGACCTCGCCGGAAAAAATGCCGTCGACCAGGGCCAGCTCGGTTGCCAGGCAATGCGAAAAGCCCAGCTCCACGGCCGTGCGTTCGGCAATCACGCGGTTGCTGGCCGTGGTCAGCACCACGGTGTGGCCGGCAGCCCGGTGCGAGGCCACCAAATCATATGCCGCTGGCGGCAGGCGAGGTCGAATCTCCTCGGCCAGAAACCGGTCCTGCCATGGACTCCATTGGGCGGGCGAGCGCCCGGCCAGCAGACGTGCGTAGAACGCACTGAACGCCTGCGCACTCACCTGACCGGCGCGATAGTCCGCGCACAGCTGTTCGTTGCGCGCCTGCGCCTCGGCCGGCACCAGAGCGTGGCGCAGCAGAAAGCGGCACCACAGGTCATCGCCATCGCCATCGAGCAAGGTGTGGTCGAGGTCAAACAATGCGAGCTGCGGGGGCGGGGGAGAAATCATGGTGGGGGCGTATGGGGCGTGGAGCGGCCTCACAGTGCGAGCGCCGGGCCCTGGGTCTCGATGTAGCTCGAGTGGGTGCAAAGTCCGTGCAGCGGCGTCCACCGGTGCAGAGAGATCTTGGGCGGCTCCAGCCGGGCGTGCAGCTTTGCGCCGGGGCGCAGATCGAGCGCCACCTGGTGCGCCACGGACGGCGCCACGTGCAGCGGCACGCCGCCGAACTGCATCTGCACCGCGCGGTGCAGGTGGCCGCACAGCAGGCCCTGCACCTGGCCGTGCGCGCGGATCAGCGCCGCGAGGCGCTCGCCGCCTTCGAGCAGGCTGCAGGCGTCCATGGCTTCGATGCCGGTGGGCAGCGGCGGGTGGTGCATGAAGATCAATACCGGCTGGCCGCTGCAGTCTTGCAGCGTGCGCTCCAGCCAGGCCAGTTGCTGCGCGCCCAAGGCGCCGTGCGAGCGCCCGGGCACGGCGGTGTCCAGCGCCACGCAATGCAGGCCTTGGAATTCAAAGTGATAGCAGCACGCATTCTCCGGCGCATCGTGCGCCACCGGCATGTAGCGGCCCAGCGCGGAGCGCGCCCTCTTGGAGTCATCGTGATTTCCGGGCACGGCATGGACGGGCATGGTCAGCGGCGCGAGCGCGTCGGCCACCAGCGCGTACTCGGCGGCGCTGCCGCGCTCGGTCAGGTCGCCGGTCAGCAACACCAGGTCGGGCAGGGGCTCCATGGCGGCGACATGGGCCACGGCCTGGCGCAAGGCGCGCTCGGTGTCCATGCGGCCGCCCAGAAAGTCGGGGCCGGTGCCGATGTGCGGGTCGGAAAGCTGGGCAATCAGAAGTGGTGCATGCATGGCCTGCAAGTCTAGGCGGCTTGCGCAAGATTCCATAAATTTTTGTGGAAATGAAATGGTTTATGTGGATTTCATATGGTTGTCACGATGGCGCCGCAGCATACGGGCTGAGTTTTCCCAGTTGTTGTCCCTCCTCTGTACTGAAGGAACCATGCCATGCGCCATTCGAACCCCGCTGTGTCTCCCCCGGCCTTGTCTTCCCAGCGTCGCCAGTTGCTCAGGAGCGGTGCGGCCGTGTCGGCCGCCGCGATGCTGGGCGGCATGCCGCTATTCGCCAGCGGCCAGCAGCAGGTCAAGCTGGCCTTCATGTACCCCGTGGGCGTCTCGGGCGACATCAACCGCCTGGTGTCCGGCATGATCAGCAGCTTCAATGCCGCGCACAGCGACATCCAGGTGGAAGCCATCTACGCGGGCAGCTACGACAACACCGAACAGAAGGTGATGACCGCGCTGGGCGTGGGCGATCCGCCGGCCAGCTGGCTGCCGATCAACTCCATGCTCACCACCTTCCTGAACATGGATGCGCTCGAGGACGTGACGGCGCTGGCCAAGGCCGACGACATTTTTCAGGACTTCCTGCCGGGATTTCTGGGAACCTGCATGTCCGACAACAAGCTGTACGGCCTGCCGTTCCAGTGCAGCACGCCCGTGGTCTATTTCAACAAGGCGGCCTTTGCCAAAGCCGGCCTCAAGGCCGCACCGGCCAATTGGAGCGAACTCGAAGCCAGCGCCAAGGCGCTCACGGTGCGCAACGGTGACGCCACGGCGCAATGGGGGCTGACGATTGGCGGCGGCTGGCACGACTGGATCTTCGAGAGCTTCGTGCGCCAGAACGGCCTGGTGTTCTGGACCAAGGAGAAGGTCGCGTTCGACGCGCCCGAGAGCGTGCACGCGCTGGAGTTCTGGTTGCGCATGGTCAAGGCCGGCCACATGCCCGCGGCGTCGACCTGGGAGAGCTCGGCCAACGACTTCATGGCCGGGCGCACCGCCATGCTCTATCACTCCACGGGCTCGATGACCAACATCCTCAAGTCGGCCTCCTTTCCCGTGGGCGTGGCGCCCATGCCCAAGGGCAGGCAGCTGGGCTCGACCATGGGCGGCGGCCCCATCCTGATCGCGAAGAAGCAGCCCGACGCCCACAAGCGCGCGGCCTGGACCTTCGCGCGCTGGATGACCAATACCGCCAACCAGGCCCAGTGGTGCATAGACACCGGTTATCTCGCGGCGCGCAAATCGTCCTGGGAAACGCCGGCGCTCAAGGCCCATGTGGCCAAGGTGCCCGAGTCGCGTTCGGCGTTCGTGACGGCGGAAGTCGCCGGCGCCTTCCTGCAGGTGCCCGGCTACCACAAGGTGCGCAGCTACCTGCAAGGCGCCATCGACCGCACGCTGATAGGCGAGATCAAGCCGGATGCCGCGCTGCGCGAGGCCACGGCCAAGTCCAATCTCGAGATCCAGCGCCTGTCGCGCCGCCGCGGTTGAAGCCACGATGAATCCGTCACTCGCCAAACCCTGCGCGCCCCCGGATGCGGCGACGCGCCGCCAACGGCGGCGCGAGCTGCTCACTGCGCTGGCGATGCTCGCGCCCTCGCTGCTGTTCCTGGGAGCTTTCACCTACTGGCCCATCCTGCGTTCGGCGGTGTACGGATTCTTCGATGTGCAGCTGGGCTCCACGGAAATCTTCTACGTGGGCCTGGAGAACTACAAGCGCCTGTGGCACGACCCGCTGTTCTGGCAGTCGCTGCGCAACACCGTGGTCTACATGGTGATCACGGTGCCGGCTTCGATCGCGCTGGCGCTGCTGCTGGCCGTGGCGCTGGACCGCGGGCTGCGCGGCACGGCCTTGTACCGCTCGACCTTCTTCTACCCGGTGATGATTCCCTCGGTGGCGGCCGGCATGGTCTGGGTGTTTCTGTATGCACCCGGCTACGGCCCCATCAATGGCCTCCTGCATTGGCTGGGCCTGCCCAAGCTCGAGTGGCTCTACGACCCGCACTGGGCCTTGCCGGCCATCATCTTCATGAGCATCTGGAAATATGCGGGCTACTTCATGCTGATCCTGCTCGCGGCGCTGCAGCTCGTGCCGCGCGACCTCTACGAGGCGGCGCGGCTCGACGGCGTGTCGGGCTTTCGCCAGCTGGTGCACATCACCGTGCCGCTGATC
This sequence comes from Comamonas sp., assembly GCF_036666375.1. Classification (GTDB taxonomy): domain Bacteria; phylum Pseudomonadota; class Gammaproteobacteria; order Burkholderiales; family Burkholderiaceae_C; genus Comamonas. Next base: position 16,124 of record NZ_JAVWWA010000043.1, read on the forward strand.
TCGCCCACGCTGTACTTCGTGGTGGTCATAGGCGTGCTGCACTCGTACCAGATCTTCGACTATGTGTTCGTCATGACCCAGGGCGGGCCGGCCGACGCCACCAACGTGCTCACCTTCTACATCTACCAGAACGCCTTCCAGTTCCAGGACATAGGCAGCGCCTCGGCGATCGCCAACATCCTGCTGCTCGTGGTCGGCGGCCTCATTGCCATCGTGGCCGCGACGCTGGGCCGGCGGGTGCACTACATGGGACGCTGAACATGCTTTCTTTCAGACCTTTCGCGCGTTCGCGCTGGATGCACTGGGTGCTGGTGCCGGCGCTGCTGCTGTGGCTCAGTCCGCTGGCCTGGATGCTGCTCACTTCGCTCAAGACCCGGGTCGAGATCTTCGATCCGGCCGCCGGGCTTTGGCCGCAGGTCCTGCAGTGGAGCAACTATCCTGCGGCGCTGTCGGTCGCGCCTTTCGGCACCTATCTGCTCAACTCCCTGCTGGTCACGGCGGGCATTCTGCTGGCCCAGCTCACGACCATCACGCTGGCCGCCTACGCGTTTGCGCGCCTGCGCTTTCCGGGGCGCGACCTGCTGTTCGGCCTGTTCCTGCTGCAGGTGATGTTTCCGATCTACGCCACTTTCCTGACCAACTTCATCACCGTGCGCGAGCTCGGCCTGATGAACACGCTGTGGGCGCTGATGGTGCCGTTCATTGCCAGCGGCTACGGCACCTTCATGCTGCGCCAGGCGTTTCGCCAGGTGCCGCAGGAGCTGGCCGACGCCGCGCGCCTCGACGGCTGCGGCCACTGGGCCACGCTGTGGCATGTCTATCTGCCGCTGGTCAAGCCCACGCTCATCGCCTTCGGCATGATCTCGGTGGTGACGCACTGGAACGACTACATGTGGCCGTTGCTGGTGACCAATAGCGAGACCGTGCGGACCTTGCCCATAGGCCTGGGTCTGCTGGCCAAGGCCGACAGCGGCGCCGACTGGCCGCGCCTCATGGCCGCCACCATGCTGGTCAGCGCACCGCTGATGCTGGTGTTCGTGATCTTCCAACGCCGCTTTGTCTCCAGCTTCATGCATGCCGGCCTGAAGTAACTCTGTTCCCCATTACCATTCAAACCATGTCTGCCATCTCCCTACAAGGCATCAGCAAGCGCTATCCGGATCACGTCGCGGTGGACCAGCTAGACCTCGAGGTCCAGGCCGGCGAGTTCATGGTGCTGGTCGGCCCGTCGGGCTGCGGCAAATCCACCACCTTGCGCATGATCGCCGGGCTGGAGGACATCAGCGCCGGCCGCCTGCTGATAGGCGGGCGCGATGTCACCCATGCCGAGCCGCACGAACGCGACATCGCCATGGTGTTCCAGTCCTATGCGCTGTACCCGCACATGACCGTGTACATGAACATGGCCTTCGGCCTGCTGCGCACCAGCAATCTGCTGCGCAGCGAAGTGGACCAGCGTGTCAACGAAGCCGCGCAGCGGCTGCAGATCACCGAACTGCTGCAGCGCCGGCCCAACGAGCTCTCCGGCGGACAGCGACAGCGCGTGGCCATAGGGCGCGCGCTGGTGCGCAAGCCCAAGGTCTTCCTGTTCGACGAGCCGCTGTCCAATCTGGACGCCAAGCTGCGCAGCCACATGCGCGGCGAGCTCGAGCGGCTGCATGCCGAGCTGGGCATCACCATCGTCTACGTGACCCACGACCAGGTCGAAGCCATGACGCTGGGCACGCGCATCGCGGTGATGGACCGCGGCCATCTGCGCCAGGTCGGAGCCCCCATGGAGGTCTACCGCCGGCCCGCCGATCGTTTCGTGGCTGCGTTCATTGGCTCGCCCCAGATGAACTTCCTGCCGGTGCCGCAGCGCACAGGCCAGGCACAGGCGTGGCTTGGCGAGCAGTTCGGCGCGGCCGCGCTGCGCCCTGACGCGCTGCTGGGCTTGCGGCCCGAGGAGTTGACGCTCTCCAGCCCAGCTGGAACGCCGGCCTGTGCCTTGCATTGGCCAGGGGTGGTGCAGCGCGTCGAGCGCCTCGGCGCGGAAGCCTATGTGCAGATACGCGTGGACGGCGCCGACGTGCTGGTGCGCACCGAAGCCGATGCGCCGCTGCTGCCCGAGCAGGCCATTGTGCTCACGCCCGAGCTGTCGCGGCTGCGCCTGTTCGATGCGCAGTCCGGCGCGCTGCTGGCCTGCCGGGCCTGAATCCATGCGCATTACACCCATTCTGAGTGCGCGCCATGAGCGCATCATCGAAATCCTCCGCGCCACGCCGTCGATCACCACGGGTGAGCTGGCGCTGCGCCTGGGTGTCTCGGGCGAGACCGTCAGGCGCGACCTGCAGGCCATGGCCGACGACGGCATGGTGGAGAAATTCCATGGGGGCGTGAGCCTGCACCGCGACATGCAGGAGTCGCCGTTTCTGCTGCGCCTGCGCACCAACGTCGGTGTCAAGCGGCGCCTGGCGCGGCAGGTGTCCAGACTGCTGCCCGACGGGGCAAGCATCATGCTGGACAACAGCAGCACGGCCTGCTTCGTGGCCGAGGCGCTGGCGGAACGCCGCGGCATGACCGTGGCCACGCCGTCTTTGGAAGTCGCCAGGGCGCTGGCCCAGGGCGGCGACCGCCACACGGTGCTGCTGCCCGGCGGAAGCCTGCGCAGCAGCGACATGACACTGGCCAGTGCCAATGCGCTGCGCTTTGCGACCCAATTGAATCCAGATTACATGGTGGTATCTGTCGCGGCGCTCAGCGCCCGCGGTGGATGCCTGGATTTCGACCCGTTCGAAGTCGAGTTCAAGCAGGCGGCCGCCCTCCATGCACGCACCGTGATCGTCGTGGCCGACTCAAGCAAGTTCGAAGCGCCCGGCCTGATCACCAGCCTGCCGTGGTCGGATGTGCAGGTACTGGTCACCGACCGCGCACTGCCTGCCGATCTGGCCCGGGCCTGCGCCGCAGTGCAGCTGGCAATTGCCGAGGCCGCCGAACCGTCCTGAGGACCGGGGCGAAAGCCTGAAGCGCCGCAGGCCCAAACCTGCGGCCTGGCTAGTCGATGCGCGCGCCCGAGGCGTCGACCACTTTCTTCCAGTGGGCCAGTTCCGCCGGCAAGCCTGCGGCAAAGCTTGCCGGGCTGGACTGCACCGGCTCCGCACCCAGCGTCTTCAGGCGCTCGTGCATCACCGGCGTGCTGAGCACCTGAGAGATCGAGGCGTAGACCTTGTCCACGATGGCCTGGGGCGTGCCCGCGGGAGCGAGCAGTCCGTACCATGACGTCACGGCCAGCTCCTTGAGCACGGGAATCTCCGGTGCCAGTGGCGTGGGCTTGTCGGAGGCCACACCCAGCACGCGCAGCTTGCCGCTGGTCACAAACGGCATCACGCCGGGAAAGCTGCCGAACGTCACCGGCAGCTGGCCGGCCACGACATCGGTGGCGGCGGCGGCCGCGCCCTTGTACGGCACATGCAGCAGATTGACATCGCGCTGCTTCTTGAGCATTTCGCCCAGCAGGTGGTTGAGCGTGCCATTGCCCGCCGAGGCGTACTCCACCTTGCCGGGATGGGCCTTGGCATAGGCCACCAGTTCGTCCAGCGTCCTGGCCGGAAACTTGGGGTTGACCACCAGCAGGTAGGGCGCGACCGCCAGCTGCATCACGGGCGTGAAGTCCTTGATGGGGTCGAACGGCACCTTGGAGTAGAGCGCCGGGTTGATCGTGTAGGCGCTTTGCGCGGTCACCAGGAACGTGTAGCCATCGGGCGCGCTGCGCGCCACCTGGCTGGTGCCCAGGTTGCCGTTGGCGCCGGGGCGGTTTTCCACGATCACGGGTTGGCCCAGCGTGCTGCCCAGGTTCTGCGCGACCGCGCGCGCAATCACATCGTTGGCTCCGCCGGGGCTTTGCGGCACCACAAAAGTGATCGGCTTGGCGGGCCAGTTGCCCAGGCCCTGGGCCATGGCCGGGCCGTTGCCCAGCGCGCCGCACAAGGCGCCCAAGGCGCCCAAGGCGATTACGGTGCGTCTATGCATCATCAAGTTTGTCTCCTCCAGATATCGAGGCCCAAGTATTGCCCAGGATGGGGGCGGATTGAGCAACTTGGTGTCGCGGCGTGAATGCGGGCGCAATTCACGCCGCCGCCGCGCGCGCCGCCATGAGCTGCTGCCCCACGGCGGTGACCACTTCGGCGCGCGCCGCCGTGCTCAATTGCACCAGCGCGATCTGGCGGCTTTCGGCGGCCTGGGGAATGGGCACCACGCGCAGCTGCGGGTTCTTGTCCCAGCCATGCCTGGCAATCAGCGGCAGCATGGCCACGCCCATGCCGTCGCTCACCAGTTCCACGATGGTCTCGATGGAGTTCAGCTCCATGAACTCCTGGGGCTTGGCGCGCAGCCGGCGCAGCGTGCGCTCCACCAGCTCGCCCGTGTGTTCGGTGTGGTCGAAGCGGATGAACGGGTAGCGCCGCACCATGGTGGCGGGCTCGGCCAGCCGCGAGGAGCGCGCGGTCAGCAGCACCATGGGCTCGGCGTACAGCGGCGTCCACACGAGGGAAGGGCGCTTGAGCGCCGGATCATTGACCACCACGGCCGCATCGAGTTCATGGTTCTCGACCTGGGCAATCAGCCGGCTGGACTTGCCCGAGACCACATGCAGGTCCACGGCCGGGTGATGGCGCTTGAGCTCCAGCGTGGCGCGCACCAGCTCGCTCAGCGCCGAGACGATGGAGCCGAATTGCACGGTGCCGGCCAGCGGCGCATCCGCCTGGGTGCCGTGCTTGGCCTGCTCGTACAGCGCCACCAGCTGCGTGGCAATCGGCACCAGGGCGCGCCCCTGCTCATTGAGCGCCACCTGCTTGCCCTGGCGCGTGAAGAGCTTGCGCTTGAGATCGGCCTCCAAGGTGCGCATCTGCAGGCCCACGGCCACCTGGGTCAGGCCCACCCGGTGCCCCGCCGCAGTGAACGAGCCTTCCGTGGTGACGGCGAGAAAAGTGCGCAGGATACGCAGGCTTGGCATAAATGGTTTTCTTTCAAGAGACGGAAGAAAGTCCAGCTTTCATAAAGCGCTTTCTATCATCAAAATCGGCGACTTCAGCCCTTGCACGCTGCCTTAATTCTGGAGTTTTCCATGCTTGAACACCTGTCCCGCCGGCTTTTCACCCGCTGCGCCACCTTGATCACCTTGGGCGCCACGGGCCTGGCGACGCCGGCCTTTGCCGCCGATGCCTGGCCTTCGCAGCCGCTCAAGATCCTCGTGGGCTTTGCGGCCGGCGGCGGCAACGACATCGTCGCGCGCATCCTGGCCAAGGAGCTGCAGCAAAGCCTGGGCCAGACCGTGGTGGTCGAGAACAAGGGCGGCGCGGGCGGCCTGCTGGCCAATGACATCGTGGCCAAGTCGCCCAAGAACGGCTATACCTTGCTGCTGGGCTCGATTGGCAGCAACACCATTGCGCCGGTGCTGTCCAAGAAGCTTTCCTACGATCCGCGCAAGGATCTGGAGCCTATCAGCCTGGTGGCCGAATCGGGCAACGCCTTGCTGGTCAACGCCAAGCTGCCCTACAAGACCGTCAAGGAAATGACCGATGCCGCGCGCAAGGAGCCGGGCACCATCAACTACGCCTCGTCGGGCAACGGCTCGACGCTGCATCTGGCCGGCGCGCTGTTCGCGCAGCAGGCGGGCGTCAACCTGGTGCACGTGCCCTACCGCGGCAACGGCCCGGCGATCGCCGATGTCTCCGCGGGCCAGGTCCAGGCGATCTTCTCGGGAATTCCACCGGCGATCAGCTCGGCCAAGACCGGCCAGACCCGCATTCTGGCCGTGACCACCAAGGAACGCGTGAAGTCCCTGCCCAACGTGCCCACGGTGGCCGAGGCCGGCCTGCCCGGCTACGCCTTCACTTCCTGGTACGGCCTGTTCACCACGGGCGGCACCGATCCGGTGATCGTCGAGAAGCTGGCCCAGGAAGTGCGCAAGATCATCGCCCGCCCCGATGTGCGCGCCCAGCTCGAAGCCCAGGGCCTGACGCCCGAGAGCAGCGACCCGAAGACGTTCAAGGAACAGATCGACCGCGAGCTCACGCGCTGGACGCGCGACATCAAGGCGCTGGGCATCTCCGCCGACTGAATTTTCCAGAGCCCGTGTCAGGAACTCCCATGAATGCTCCTTTTTCTCCCGGCAACCCGTACAGCTCCGTGCGCGTGCCGGTTTTCGCCCGCAACGGCGTGTCGACTTCCCATCCCCTGGGTGCGCAGGCCGGCTTGCGCATGCTGTGGGCCGGCGGCAATGCCGTCGATGCGGCCATTGCCGCGGCCGCCGTCATGACCATCGTCGAGCCGGTCAGCAACGGCCTGGGCTCGGACGCGTTCTGCATACTGTGGGACGGCACGCAGCTGCACGGGCTCAATGCCTCGGGCCGCGCCCCCCAGGGCTGGACACCCGAATACTTCGAGCAGCGCTATGGCCGCCAGGCCAAGCCCCCGCGCCGCGGCGTGGACTCGATCACCGTGCCCGGCGCGGTCGGCGCCTGGGTGGCGTTGCACGAGCGTTTCGGCAAGCTGCCGTTTGCCAGCCTGATGGAGCCCGCGGCCGAAATCGCCGAGCGCGGCTACCTGGTGCCGCCCGTGGTCCAGCAGAAATGGGCCGCGGGCGCGCCCGAGCTGCAGGCCCAGCCCGGCTTTGCCCAGAGCTTTCTGCCCCAGGGCCGCCCGCCTGCCGTGGGCGAGCTGTTTCGCTTTCCCGCGGCCGCGCGTGCGCTGCGCGCCATCGGTGCCACACAGGGCAAGGCCTTCTATGAGGGCGAGATCGCTGCCGCGGTCACGTCGTTTGTGCAGCAGCACGGCGGCTGCCTGAGCATGGCCGACATGGCCAGCCACCAGGTCGAATGGGTCACGCCCGTGGCCAAGGACTACCGCGGCTACACCTTGCACGAGATTCCGCCCGGCGGCCAGGGCATTGCCGCGCAGATCGCGCTGGGCATTCTGGCGAACTTCGACCTGGCCAGCCTGCCGCTCGATGGCGTGGCATCCCAGCATCTGCAGATCGAGGCCATGAAGCTGGCGTTTGCCGATGTCGACCGCTATGTGGCCGATGCCGGCATGGAAGTGACTCCCGCGCAATTGCTCGACGACGCCTACCTGGCGGCGCGCGCCAAGCTCATCGATCCGCAGCGCGCCCAGGATTTCAAGGCCGGCAATCCGGTGCAGGGCGGCACGATCTACCTGAGCGCGGTCGATGAAAGCGGCATGATGGTCAGCTTCATCCAGAGCAACTTCTCGGGCTTCGGCTCGGGAGTGGTGGAGCCGAGCTTCGGCATCAGCCTGCAAAACCGCGGCTGGGGCTTTGGCGCCGACCCCGAGCACCCCAACCGCGCGAACCTGGTGGGTCCGGGCAAGCGGCCGTTCCACACCATCATTCCGGCCTTCCTGACCAAGGACGGCCAGCCGGTGATGAGCTTTGGCGTCATGGGCGGCAACATGCAGCCCCAGGGCCATATGCAGACCCTGGTGCGCATGATCGACTACCGCCAGTCGCCCCAGGCGGCCTGCGACGCGCCGCGCTGGCGCTACAACGCGGGCCTGGCGCTCAATGTCGAGTCCGGCATGGACCCGGCCACGGTCGCGGGTCTGCAGGCTTTGGGCCACCAGCTGGAAGTCATCGACGACCCTTACCAGGACTTCGGCGCGGGCCAGTTCATCTGGCGCATGGGCGATGCCGCCGTTGAAGGCTATCAGTTCGCCAGCGATCCGCGCCGCGACGGCCTGGCCGCGGGGTTCTAGCCGCGCGGCGGCGGCCGTGACGCAGGAGCTAAAGCGTTCCGCTGACCGCGTCCGGCGCCGCGATGGTGCGCATCCATTTGACGGATTGCAGCTGCCAGCCCGGCTGCTGCTGCAGCAGCGCGATCACTCCGGGCAGGTGGGCCGCGCCATAGGTGACGTAGATTTTCTGCCGGGTATCTGCCATCAAGGCGCTGGCCAGGTGGCGGTTGCGCATGTCGAGCACCACCGCATCCAGCGGCTCGCTGACATGGTGCGAATTGGCGCGGCGCATCAATTCGGTCATGATGCCGCGGCACAGCGTGCCGGCCAGCGCCACCTGGCCCGGGCTGCCGGATTTTTGCCATTCAATGACGCGCGCCCACAGGTCGGCGCTGTCATCGGCGGAATCCTTGGCGGCCTGCCGCTGGCGGCGCTGCATGGCCGCGGCAAACGCGGCATCGCTGGCCATGAGGCCATCGTACTGCTGCTTCATCGCGCGCGTGTCGACATCGATCGTCACATGCCGCTGCGGCCTGGCCTTGGCGTCCGCGACCAGCGGTCCCATGTAGTCGATCTGATAGCCCAGGCCGCAGATCTTTCCCAGCTGCCGGTAGTTGTCCCCCAGGTCGTGGCCGCCGCCCAGTGTGCTGTCGAACCAGCTGTCGGACTGCGGATCGCTTCTGGCCACGCCTTCATAGGCCAGCACATAGCCGTCGGCCAGCGCCTGCTCGAGGTCATAGACCACCGACTTGTAGAAGCGCTCCATCGCCACATGCTGCATTCCCTGCAGCACCAGGGTGCGTGGGCCGTTGGTGAGCGTGACCGTGGGAACGATGGCCGGGCGTGCCTCGGTGGCAATGGCGAGGTAATAGACCGGCATGGCCAGCGCGCCGCACAGCAGACAGAAAATCGCGCCACAGCCGCGCAGCCAAGCATGGCGCCGGCGTTGCTGGCGATGCATCCAGGCCACGGGCAGGGCCAGAACGGCCGCGGCCAGCAGCAGCACGGGCAGAATCAGCCAGGATGCGCCGACCAGCACCGGCAAGCTGCCCACCAGCAGCAACAGCAAGCCGGCCCACAGCAGGGTCGAAAAACGGATCTTCCATACGGCGGCCGGCGCAGCGGGCGCCGCCTGTGCGCTGTCAGCGGTCATCTTCAGAAGCGCCGGCCGGCTCCCCAGTCGCCGTGATCGCAGCGCCCGCTGAAGCCTGGCGAGGACTTGATCTCGACGCTGCCGGTCTGCCGGTCTATCTCCACCTGCGGCCGGTTCAAGGCATTGATGCGGTAGCGCGCCGTGATGCGCTCCGGCCCCATCTGCACATCTTCCAGCGGCCACCAGCCGTCGTTGCCGCCGGAATTCAGCGGCGGAACCATCTTGCCCGTCAAATGCACCCGTCCGGTGTTGCCGCGAAAGTCGAACTGCACGCCGGTCTGGAACTGTTCCGTGCCCGATTCCATGCGCTGCATGGGTTCATAGCGCTTGCGGCGCTCATCCCACTCGTAGCCCGAATGGGACGAGTACGTCGCATGCTGGCCCTGGCCGTAGCAGACCAGCGTCAGGACCTCGGAGCTGTAGGGCTGGGGAGGCGCCTCGGCGCTGCGCCCGCCGGGTGAGCAATTTTGCGCCGGCACGCTCTGCAAGCTGGCATAGCGGCCGTCGGAGGTCGCCACCGCCACGCAGGCGCGCTGGACATCGCTCCACCAGAAAGTCCAGGACTGGTCGCGCACGCGCGTGGCGCGCACCATCTGATAGCCGCGCGCCTCCATCTGGGTTTCGCCGCCCGCGCCGCGCGCGCCCACCAGGTCGGCCAGATCCGCCGGCGCCTGGGCATGGGCCAGCGCGCTGCCCAAAACAGCCAGGCCTGCAAGGCTCCAAGTCTTCCATTGAGGTTTCGTCATCCAGCACTCCTTTGGGAAAATGTTGCCATAAACCGTTGGAGCTGCATGCCGATGTAACTTGCTGTTGCAAGTAGCCAAGGGTTGGCCTGGGCTGCGGCCGTTCTCAAATTCCCGCTTGTTCGGATAAATGGCGCGAGCTCGGTGCAGGCCAGCGCGCCGCCACGACTGCCGGCTAGTCCTTCGCCGCAGCGGCGGCCATCTGCGCCAAAAAGGGACCGTCCTGCGCCTGGGGACGTTCGATGAGGAAATCGTCGCGGTCCTTGCTGGCGATCCATGCGGGCGGCTTGCCCCGGCCGCTCCAGGTGGCGCCGGTCTTCTCGTCCAGATATTTGGCCGCGGCTTTCTTTTCCACCGGCTTCCAAGGGAAGACCTGCTGGACGGTGAAACCAAACTCGTTCACCAGTTGGAGGACTTCGGTCAGAGCTTGCTTGGATGCTTCCTTGCGCGCAGCGGCAATCGCGGCGTCAAGTCGTGCCTGCTCGGCCAATAGTTCCTTGAGGGGCTTGGTCATTTATTCGCTTCAATCGTGTAGTGCGCAACCGCGGCGCTTCGGACTGCATTATCAGGGTTTCTCTGGGGCGCAGAGCGAGCCGAAGACAGCTGGTTTGCACTTTTGCATCGGTCTGGCCCATGGCGCCGGCGTGCGGGCCGTTGCCGCCGTTGCGGTTTCCCCGGAATGGCCAGGATGGCAGGCGCCACCAGCAGTTCGTGGTTTCAGTCGCCGCGCAGGTGCAGATGGAAAGCCACTCCCTGGCCCAGCGCCAGGGTGTAGCGCCGCTGCTGGCTGCCAAGGCTCACGGTGATGTCGTAGACGCCTGCCGGCAGCGGCAGGTCGATGACGGCGGGCAGCTCATCGGCGCTGAAATAGCGGCGGCCGTCGAGGTCGGCGATGCGCAGGCTGCTGAGTGCGGGCGGCTGGCGGCGTGCAGCGGCCATGGCCCAGAGGCGCAGGCGACGCAGCACCAGGGACAGCCTTGCGCATTCATCACCGCAGGCTGGCGTCGCATGGATGAGCAGCCTGGCCATGCCCGTGCGGGTCTGCGCGGGCGCGGCCACCACCGCGGCGTGCGGGGCATTTTGCGCGCCTGCGCGCAAGGGCTTGGGGGCGGCGTGAAACATGCGATGCACCAGGGAAAGTTCAGGCATGAACGGCGCTAGCAATCTTGCGTGTCGGCAGGGGTGGGCTGGCGCGAGCGGGCGCGCCGCAGCAGCATGGCCACCAGCAAGGCGGCGGTGGCCGAGCCCGACAGAACAGGCATGGACACAAGCATCTGTGCCAGCCCATCGACGGTTTCCACGCTCACCTGCTGGGCGTGATCGACCAGCGCCGCGACATCCACCGCATGCACGTTCTGGAGGTCGTCCAGCCTGACATCGAGCTGCTGCCAGCCGCAGCGCAGCCGGATGTTGGCGAAGATGCCACCGGCGACTGCGGCCAGCGACAGCAGGCCCAGAGGCTGCAGCAACTGCTCGAGCAGGTGGCAACGCTCGACCGCGGGCGCCGCCTCGTATACCTGTGCGAGCAGCTCCGGGATGCGCAGGTCCGGCGACGTTGCGTTGGCATCGCCGCAGGGCGGTTTCGACCCGGACTGCACTGCGCCCTCGACGCGCGCCGCGCCCCGGATCCCTTCGCCAATGCTGTCATCTTCATTCATACTGACTCCTTCGCGCTGAAGACGCCAAGGCGCCGGGCCCTGGCCGCTGCGCCCGCCGGCGCTCACCAGCCGTCGGCGCTTGACGTATCCCTGTCGTTGCCGCCCCAGTCGTCACCGTTGCCCATGTCAATGGAGCGCTGCTCCAGCTCTTGCGCCGCGGCGTCGCGCGCAGACCGGTCGTCGACAGCGCCAGGTTCGGACGCGCGGTAGGTCGGCAGCGGTGCGGCGGCGCCACCGCTTTCGCGCTGTCCCTCGAACAGTTTTTCTGCCAGCATGCCCGCGGCCACACCGCCGGCCAGGGCCATGCCGGTGCCCCACAGGCCGTTGCCGGCCGCGGCAGTGGCGGGCGGCGCGGGCGCCGGCGCGTAGCCGCTGAAGCCGGCTGCACCCGCAGCGCCGCCCGTGGGCAGCGGGCCCGCCGCTGCAGGCATGGCCGGCGGCCATTGCGGGCGCGCCTGCTGCCTCGCGCCCAGGGCGCGCCAGGCCAGCATGGCCAGCAAGCCCGCTGCGCCGGCCCAGGCCCAGGTCGGCAGTCCGCCCCCATGGTTTGCAGGCGCGGCGCCGGCGAACTGAGCAGGCTTGTATGCAGCGGCGGCGGGGGCGGATGAAACAGTCCCTTGAGACTGCTGCCTGGCCAGCAACTGGGTGAAATTCCGGAATTTCTCGGGGTCGGTGAACGACAAGCCGGGATCGAGCTTGCGCGCCTGGGCCGCTTCTTCGGCGGCCTGGGCAAAGCGCTGGTTGTGCGCAAGAATCTCAGCATGCACATAGCGTGCCCTGGCGCTGTCGGGCTTGGCCGCGACGACCTCGCGCGTCATTTCTTCGGCGCGCGCGTAGTGGCCCTTGCCGATTTCGGACTGCACTTCGCCTATGGTCGGCAAGGCGAAAGCCGAGCATGTGAGCACTGCGAAGGACGCAGCCACCAAAAAGCGTTTCATGATGATTCCTCGAGAGCGCAACTGCCGCGGCGAATCGGTCGCATCGCCGCCTGGCACCATCGCTGGACTCAATTCAGTGCGTGCCCATGGCCAACTGGTCCAATGCCTTGTCGAGCGCGTGCTCGGCCAGCACATGCTGATCGTGGCGCGTGAGCCAGGATGCTTCGTCCAGTGTGGCGAAAACCGGCGACGAGCTCGCGATCGAAGAGGCATGCAGCTGACGGCGCGCCGCACGGATGCCGGCCACTGCCTGGTGGTTGTGGCCGCAGTAGATCTCGACACGCGCCTTGCGCAGCTCGGCGACCGCGTTGGCCGGAGCGGGTTCGGCGGCGGCAGCGGACACCGTGGGAACGTAGCCGTTTGCAGCGGCGAGAGCACCGACAAGGCGGGTGGTGGAAGTGCTGTTGAACATGATGGAACTCCTTGAAGTACGGTGTGTGGAGTTCACTGTGGACGCCGTCCGTCCCATGAGAATGACATGCGCGCCAGGCCAGATGACATTTGCAACATTGGCGCAAAGTCTGGTGCAACGGCGGTTGCAGCCAGGGGGGGGCGCGGGCGCGATCAGCGCAGCACTTCGGCCAGTGCGCGCGCCAGATCGGCGCGCTGCAGCGGCTTGGCCAGCAGCCGCGTCACGCCCGCGGCGCCGGCGCGCTGGGCGAGCAGCGCGCCACCATAGCCGCTGACCAGCAGCACCGGCACATGCGGTGCGCGCTGGCGCAGGGCCTGCGTCAGCTGGGTGCCGGTCAGGCCCGGCATCACCTCGTCGGTGATCACGGCCGCAAAGCGCTGCGGATCGTCGTTCAGCGCCTGCAAGGCAGCGCCGGGATCGCTGTAGCCCTCGGGCGCGTAGCCCAGACCCATGAGCAATTCGCTGGTCAAGGCCACGAGTTCGGGCTCGTCATCCACCACCAGCAGCCGCTGTCCGGCGCCGGCGTGCAGCTGCTGCGAAGCCGGCGTCGTGGCCGCCACGCTCTCGCTGGCTTGCGGCAGGTACAGCGTGAACTGCGCTCCATGCCCCGGTCTGCTCTGCACATCGATGGCACCGCCCAGCTCGGCGACCACGCCGAACACCACCGCCAGGCCCAGGCCAGTGCCCGATTGCGCCGCGCGGGTCGTGAAGAACGGCTCGAACAGGCGCTCCATGACATCGGGCGTGATGCCGCCGCCTTGGTCGGACACAATCAGGCGCAGGTAGCTGCCTGGCGGCAACGGGGTGTGCGACAGCACGCGCGGCTCAGCAACCTGCAGTCGCTCGAGCTGCACGCTGAGCATTCCCCCTTGCGGCATGGCCTGCATGGCATTCGTGCACAGGTTCATCACCGCTTCAAAGGCCTGCGTGGCGTCGCCGCGCAGGCAGGCGCCTGGCGCTTGCAGCACGCGTTCGAGCACGATGCCGCCGCGCAGCGACGCCGCCAGCACGCTCAGCACTTCCTCGACCACGGGTTGCAGCTCGAACACCGCCGAGGCCTTGGCACCCGCGTGGCTGAAAGTCAGGATGCGCTCGACCAGGGACTTGCCGCGCAAGGCGATCTGCAGCACCTTGTCGATGTGGCGCGCCTGGTCGCTGCCCGCGGGAGCTGCGTCCTGGGCCATCTCGCTGAAGCCGACGATGCCGGCCAGCAGGTTGTTGAAGTCATGCGCGACGCTGCCGGCCAAGGTGCCCAGCGACTCCAGCTTGGCGGCGCGGGAAATCTGCGCCTGCAGCGCGCGCTGCGCCTGGGCGCGGCGGCGCTCGGCCAACTGCACCAGATAGACGGCCGCGGCGATGATCAGCAGCAGCAGTGCCAGCGCGGCGGCGCACACGGTCGCGGCCTGGCGCCACGACGCCAAAACGGAGTCCAGATCGCGCGAGATCAGCACCTTGACGCCGTAGCGGGACACGGTGTGCAAGGCCACCAGGTTGTCGCTGCCGTCCTGGAACCGGCGCAGTTCCAGATCCGGACGCTGGGCCAGGTACCGCGCCACGGTGGCGGCGTCCAGCGTGGGTTCCAGCGCATTCACGCTCGTCAGCCGAACGCCATCGCCGCGCAGCACCCAGGCGCGCGTTGCCGTCGACGGTATGGCCGAGCTGAACGCTCCCAGCAGTGCGCTCGCCTGCATGCCCGCCACGATCCAGCCGCCGGGCGCGCTTGCCGTGGCGGGAAACCGCACGGCCATCGCAATCAGCGGGCCTTTGTCGCCAGCGCCGTCAAATGGCTGGCTCAACGCGGTCGCGCCTTCGGCCAGCGCGTCGGGCGCGGGAAGGAACACTGATAAATCGGGGGCCGGCGTGGGATCCGACGCAGCGATGGTGTGTCCGGCGTCGTCGAGCAGCCACAGGGTGTCCACCAGCGGCATCAGGCCGACCCGAATGCGCAATGCCTGCCTCGCATCGCGGCTGCGCGCTGCCATGGCCAGCGACAGCCGGCCCTCCTGCAGCTCGGCGCGCAAGGCGTGCAGACCCTCATCGGCGCCGCTCAGGCCGCGCTCTATGCCGTCGGTGAGCGTCAGGGACAGCAGGCTCAGCTCGCGCGACTGGCTTTGCACCGCGTCGCGCCGCAGGTGCCACAGACCGATGGAGGTGACGGTCGCCAGCGCCAGCCACAGGCCCAGCGCAACCCACCAGGGGCGTAGAAGATGGCGTGAACTGGCCTCGGATTCGGGTTCCATGCGCTGTGGGCGGGTCAGGCCGTGCAAGAAGGGGTCAAGGGATTGACTATGAGAGGGGCCTGGCAAAACGCCAGCGAACTGCGACCATGGCCACCAGGCAGGCATCATGACACGCAATCATCGCCCCGTTGATGCGGCGGGCGTGCGGGCGTGGCGGCCTGAACCGCCCTGGGCTTGCGCTACCATGCGCTAAGCCCTGCTGGCTGTACCGCCAACGCTGCGTGCCCCTGCCTTTTGACAGCGCCGAGATCCATGAACACCCGTATTGACCCGCATATTCTCGTCATCGACGACGACCCCGACATCCGCCAACTGGTGGTCGAATACCTTGGCAAGAACGATATGCGGGTCAGCGCAGGGAGTTCGGGCAAGGAAATGTTCGAGGTCTTCGACCGCGAGGCGATCGATCTGGTGCTGCTGGACCTGAAGCTGCCGGGCGAGGACGGCATGCAGCTCGCGCGCCAGCTGCGCGAGCGCGCGACGGTGCCGATCGTGCTGCTCACCGGGCGCAACGAGGAGGCCGACCGCGTGATGGGCCTGGAGCTGGGCGCTGATGACTATGTCACCAAGCCCTTCAGTCCGCGCGAGCTGCTGGCGCGACTGCGCGCCGTGCTGCGCCGCTACCAGGTGCAGGCCACGCTGCCCGAGCGCGACAACACGCGGCGCGCGTTCCGTTTCTCGGGCTGGGAGCTGAATCTGCGCACCCGGCGCCTGCTCGCGCCCGATGGCCACTCGGTGGAACTGTCCAACGGCGAATTCAGCCTGTTGAATGCGCTGTGCCGCGCGCCCCAGCGGGTTCTCACCCGTGACCAGCTGCTGTCGATGTCGCGGCTGCACGAGGCCGAGGTCTATGACCGCACCGTGGACGTGCAGATCCGCCGGCTGCGCCTGAAAATGGAGCCCGACCAGTCCAGGCCGGCGCTGATCGTCACCGAACGCGGCGCGGGCTACCGCCTGGCCAGCGAGGTCGAGACGCTTTTCTGAAGCGGGGCGCTCGAGCGCCGCGGCTCAATTGCCGCGCCGCACCGCGGACCGCGCCTGGCGGCGTATGCAGTCCTTGAACGCCGCCAGCACATCGGACTGCGTGGCGCCGGCGCGCGTGACGATGCCATAGGGTTCGGCATTGGCCTGCACCTTCAAGTCGAGGCGCGCGACCGTGCCGCGGGCTTCGAAGAACTCCAGGGTTTCGAGCGACATCAGGGCCACCATTTCGGGGCTCTTGTTGAGCAGCAAGGCGGTGGCAAAGGTCGAGGCGGTCTCCACCGGCCGCAGGCCCAGCACCACGCCGTTGCTCGCGGCTTCGCGCTCGAGCAGCGTGCGCAAGGGCATGTCGCCGGGAAACAGTATCCACGGGTACTGCACCACCTGCTTCCAGCTGACACAGCGCGTCCCGCTCAAGGCATGCATGGGCGAGACCGCCACCGCGACTTCCTCGGCATGCAGCCATTCGAAATGGAAGATATCCGTGCGCTTGGCCACGGAAGTGCGGCACAGCGCCAGATCCAGCACGCCGCTTTGCAGGCCTTCGAGCAGGTCGGCGCTGGTGCCCTCCTGCAGTTCGACCGTGACATCGGGGTGCAGCCGGTTGAAGGCAATCAAGGCATTGGCCAGCACCGCCGCCAGCGCGCCGGCAATCGTGCCCACGGCAATGCGCAGCCCCGAAGTCCTGGAGATGTTGAGCATTTCCTGGTGCATGTGCGACAGGCTGGACAGCATCAGGCGCGCATAGCGTAGCGTGCAGCAGCCCATGTCGGTCGCCACCAGCCCTTGCGGCGTGCGCGCGAACAGCGTCGCGCCTATGGCGTCCTCGATTTCCTTCAAGGCCTTGCTGACCCCGGGCTGCGACATGTGCAGCAGCGCCGCGGCCTGGTGCACCGAGCCCATGTCTTCGATGGCGATCAGCAGCTTGAGCTGCTTGAACTTCAGCCGGCCGCCCATTGCATGCAGGCTGGCCAGCTGGGGATTTTCGTGTTCGGGTTTGTCTGGAGATTCCATTGTGTTCTCTGGGCAGCCATCTGCGCATGGGTCAGCGCCTATGCGGCTTCTAAACTTCGCTCCATCCCAATGAAGCAGATGGAGACGTTATATGAAGTTGTTGCGCTACGGACCCCTGGGCTCGGAAAAACCGGGCATCCTTGACCACGAAGGTCGCCTGCGGGACATCTCCGGCCTGACCGCGGACATCGATGGCCAATTCCTGGCCGGCCCCGCCTTGCAGGAACTGCGCGCCATGGACCTGTCCCGGCTGCCGCTGGTCGAGGGCCAGCCGCGCCTGGGCGCCTGCGTAGCCCAGATCGGCAAGTTCATCTGCATAGGCCTGAACTACGCCGACCATGCCGCCGAATCGAACATGCCGATTCCCCAGGAGCCGGTGGTGTTCAACAAGTGGACTTCGGCCGTGGTCGGGCCCAACGACGACGTGCGCATTCCGCGCGGCTCGGTCAAGACCGACTGGGAAGTCGAGCTTGGCGTGGTCATAGGCAAAACCGCTTCCTACATCGAGGAACATGAGGCCATGGACCATGTCGCGGGCTATTGCGTGGTCAACGATGTGTCCGAGCGCGCCTACCAGATCGAGCGCGGCGGCACCTGGGACAAGGGCAAGGGCTGCGACACCTTCGGCCCCACCGGCCCCTGGCTGGTGACCAGGGACGAGATTCCCGACCCCCACCAGCTCAAGCTCTGGCTGGAAGTCGACGGCCACCGCTACCAGAACGGCAGCACCGCGACCATGATCTTCAAGGTGCCGGAAATCGTCGCCTATCTGAGCCGCTTCATGACGCTCTATCCGGGAGACGTGATCTCCACCGGCACGCCCCCGGGCGTGGGCATGGGCGTCAAGCCCGAGCCGGTGTACCTGCGCGCCGGCCAGACCATGCGCCTGGGCATAGACGGCCTGGGCGAGCAGTGCCAGCGCGTGGTCGCGGCCTGAGGAGCGCCACATGAACCAATACGATTTCAGCGGAAAAGTGGCCGTGGTCACGGGCGGCGCCCAGGGCATTGGCATGTGCGTCGTGCAGCGACTGCTCGCCGGCGGCGCCGCCGTCGCCATCTGGGACCGCGACCCCGAGGCCCTGGGCGCGGCGCGCCAGGCGCTGCAGGGCCAGGGCAGGGTGCACACCGTGGTCACGGACATCACCGACATGGCCAGCGTGGAACACGCCTCGGCCGACACCACGGCGGCGCTGGGGCCGGTGTCCATCCTGGTGAACAGCGCCGGCATTGCGGGCGCGAACGCGCCCACGGTGGACTACCCCGAGGCGGAGTGGGAGCAGGTGCTCAAGGTGAACCTGAACGGCACCTTCAACGTCAACAAGGTGCTGCTCAAGGGCATGGTGAGCCAGGGTTACGGCCGGGTGGTGAACGTCGCCTCCATTGCGGGCAAGGAAGGCAATCCCAACGCCTGCGCCTACAGCGCCTCCAAGGCCGGCGTCATTGCGCTCACCAAGAGCATAGGCAAGGAAACCGCGGGCCAGAACATCTCGGTCAACGCCATCACCCCCGCGGCCGCCCGCACCAAGATCTTCGACCAGATGTCGCAGCAGCACATCGACTACATGCTGGCCAAGATTCCGCGCGGACGCTTCGTGCTGGTCGATGAAATCGCTTCGCTGGTGGGCTGGCTGGTGAGTGCCGAGAACTCCTTCACCACCGGCGCGGTCTTCGACCTGTCCGGCGGCCGCGCCACCTACTGAACGCCCGATCCGCGACACAGCAATCCGCACGCCGCAGCATAGCGGCGCGACATACCAATAAAGGAGACAAGCTATGAGCACTGCGCTGCACATGGAAAGTGGAGTGAGCACCGGGGAAGATTCACGCGAGAAGGCGATCTACAGCAAGGTCTTCTGGCGCTTCATTCCGCTGCTGGTGATTTGCTGGGTGATGGCCTATCTGGACCGCGTGAACATCAGTTTCGCCAAGCTGCAGATGCAAAGCGAGCTGGGCTTCTCGGATGCGGTCTACGGCCTGGGGGCGAGCATCTTCTTCGTCGGCTACTTCCTGTTCGAGGTGCCAAGCAACATGATCCTGCACCGCGTGGGGGCGCGGATCTGGATCATGCGCATCATGGTGACCTGGGGCATCGCCTCGGCCTGCACCATGTTCGTCACCAGCGAGATGGGTTTTTATTTCATCCGCTTCCTGGTGGGGGCGCTGGAGGCCGGCTTCGTGCCGGGCGCGCTGTACTATTTCACCAAGTGGTTTCCGTCCAAGCGCCGCGGCCGCATCAACACCATCTTCATGTCCGGCATCGCCTTTTGCGGCGTCATCGGCGGGCCGATCTCGGGCGGCATCATGAAGTTCACCGACGGCGCCATGGGCCTGCACGGCTGGCAATGGCTGTTCCTGCTTGAAGGCCTGCCGTCCATCGTGCTGGGCATCATTGTCTGGTTCCACCTGGACGATGAAATCAAGGATGCCAAGTGGCTCAATGCCGGCGACAAGAAGTTCTGGAGCGACATGGTCAACCGCGACGCCAAGGAGGCCAGCGCCCACCATTTCGGCGCCGCCCTGCGCGAGCCCGCCACCTATACCCTGTCGCTGATCTACATGTGCCTGGCCGGCGGCATCTACGGCCTGGTGTTCTGGATGCCCCAGCTGATCAAGACCGCAGGTACGCAGGACACCTTCACCATCGGCCTGATCTCGTCGATTCCCTACCTGGTGGCCGGCGTGGTGATGATTCTGCTGGGCAGGAGCTCAGACCGCACGGGCGAGCGCCGCTGGCACCTGGCGCTCACCGCCTTGCTCGGCGGCGCGGGTTACTTCATCTGCGGCATGTACAGCGAGCACACGACGGCGCTGCTGGTGGGCCTGACCATTGCCGCCACGGGAGTGATCTCGGCCATAGGCCTGTTCTGGGTGTTCCCGCAGCGCTTTCTGACGGGCATGGCCGCGGCCGCGGGCATCGCGCTGATCAACTCCATAGGCCAGCTCGGCGGACTGATCAGCCCCTACATGGTGGGCAAGGTCAAGGATGTGACCGGCAGCGCCTCGATGGGACTGTATGCGCTGGCCGCGGCCCTGGTGGTCAGCGCCGTCATCATTGCCTGGTGCCTGCCGCGGCGCTATTACGTGCGCACCGCGGTCTGATTGGGAAATTTCCCGTGCAAGCGGCCATTTCCGGCCGCTTGCGCGCCGGGCGGCATGCGCCTGCCGGGCCGCGGATAAACCCAGAGGCACAGAACTGTATAAAAAGACATAGACTTTGGATTTGACCGCTACCCTCAATTCCAGACATGTCCGCAGAAACCGAGAATGAAGACCTCTCCATCTTCGAAGACCGCCTTTGGCACCACAAGGGCTGGGAAGCCCGCGTCATCAAGAATGAAGACGATGATGGCTGGGCGGTATCGATGACCCAGGACGGCCAGACGGAGCCCGCGCTGGTCGGCCCCTGGACCATGGGACGCGACAAGAAGAGTCCCAAGCCACTCGACGTCGCGGCCTTCAACACGCTGGTGAAGACCGCCAGCGAGATCATCCGCCGGCATGAGCAGCATCAGGAAGCGATGTTGCACAAGGAGATCGAGATCGACGTTCGCGGCCAGCGCGTGACCGTGGCGCTCGATATCGAGCCCGATGAGGACAACCCCTCGGCGACGCTCACGGCCACCGCGGCCGACGGCAGCCAGCTGGCCCGGGTGCGCGTGCGGCCTGACCATGGCCTCACCCGCGCGTCCGCGCAGCGCTGGGCGGACGCAGGCTATCCACGCGCGCGCGAGGACTGAAAGCGCCCAGCGCGACAACGAGATGGCTTTGGCTGCGCGCACAGCGGCGCCTTGTCCGACCTCGTACGCCTTGGGCACAGCGTAATTTCCAGGCTCGGGCTGGGTTCGGTGCCAAGCACTGCCAGCCCGGTTGCCGCGAAGTGCAACGCATCTTTTCAGAAAGCCGCCCATGCCCCAGCCGTTTGAAGCCACTGACGTGCTCCAACACCAAACCATCTCCGACCTGAGCTTTTCCTGGGACCAAAGCCTTGCGGCCTGCAGCGTCCGCGCCGTGAACCGGGCCAGCGGCCAATCCACCAGCACCCTCTGGATCTATCCGGCCAATGGCAGCGCTCCGTGGCAGATGACCAGCGGCACCGCGTTCGATCACCAGCCGCGCTGGTCGCCCGATGGCCAGCTGCTGGCTTTTCTGTCCGACCGGGCCGGACCGACCCAACTGTTCCTGATCGCGCGCAATGGCGGGGAGGCGCGCCAGCTCGGCAGCCTCGACGGCAGCGTCAGCGATTTCGAGTGGAACCCCGATGGCCGCGGGCTGTTGGTGCTGGTGTCGCTGCGCGTAGACCCCAGTCTGCGCGGCGCGCGCGCCGCGCCCCAGGCCGGCAGCCCGCCCGGAAACGGCCCGCAGGTGATCTGGAAGCTGCCGTACAAAGCCGACGGCCTGGGCTACAAGCTCGACAGTGAAACCCATCTGTTCTCGGTCGATGTCGACAGCGGTCGGGCCACGCAGCTCACCGATGGCGCATTCAATGTGAACAGCGCCCGGCTTTCGCCCGATGGCCGGCGCATTGTCTATGCGCGTACGCGGGAAGTCGATGCCTCGCACCGCAGCGACGTCTGGCTCATGGACGTGGATGGCAGCAACGCCCGACAGTTGACGTCGCAACAGGCGCAGGTGTTGTTTCCCGTCTGGTCCCCCGATGGCCGTTGGCTGGTGTTTTCGGGCACGCTGGAAGAGGGCGATGCGCTGGTGCGGCTGTGGTGCATTGCGCTGGATTCGGGCGCGGTGCAGCCGCTGGGCGATGATTCCATTGAAATTGCCGGGGAAGCCACCAGCGTGCAGTTCGCGGGCAAGGACAGCGGCCGGGTGCGCGCGCTGCTTGCGCGCCGCGGCGTGCATGCGCTGGCCGAGATCAGCGTGCCCGAAGGCGAGATCCGCTGGCTGGTGCAGGGCGAGCGCCAGCTGTCGCAGCTGGGCGTCTCCAGCGAGCACCT
>NZ_JAVWWA010000044.1:0-2897 GCF_036666375.1 Comamonas sp.
GCTGGCGCTGGGTGAAGCCGACATTGAGCAGCGTGCGCTCGCTCAGATCGATGTCGAGCGTGCCGAACAGCGTCTGGTTGCTGCGCTTGGCATGGTCGCGGAATTCCTTGCCGTCGGCGGCCGCGGCCACCAGACGGCCACGGATGCTGCCGCTTTCGTTGAGCGCCCCACCCAGGTCCACATCGGCGCGGTAGTTGTCCCAGCGGCCTGCGCCCGCGCCGACGCTGGCCTTGAACTCGTGCGCAGGGCGCTTGCGGATCATGTTGACCGTGGCGCCGTAATAGCCGTCACCGTTCATCAGGCCCGACGAGCCCTTGAGTACTTCGATGCGGTCCATCTCCACCATGTCGTCCATGGTGTAGAGCATCTGCGTGTTCGCATACCAGCCGCTGGCCATCTGGCGCAGGCCATCGACCTGCAGGTTGACGGCGTTGCCGCGCACCATGATGTTGTTGCCGTCGCCCTGGCGATCGATGGTCACGCCCGGCGTCTGCTCCATCACATCGGTCAGCGTCTCGAGCTTGAAATCATCCATGCGCTGGCGCGTCATCACGCTGACCGACTGCGGCGTCTCGCGCAGCGTCAGGGCCAGGCCGGTAGCGCTGCGCGTCGGGCCGGTCTGTGTGTAGCTGCCCGTGCCTTCTGTCGTGCCGTCACTTTGTGCCTGGGCCTTGACCGTGACCATGTCCAGCTGGGCCGCCTCGCGCCCGCCGGCATCGCCAGACGTGGCCGCCGCCGAACTCCTGCGCACCACATACCCTCCGCCTGCGCCCGGCGCGGTCTCCAGCCCATGGCCCGAAAGAACCGCGTTCAAGGCCTGCGGCACGCTGTAGCTGCCCGTCAGCCCCGGGCTGGTCTTGCCGGCTGTGAGCGCGCCGTCGAACGACAGCCAGATGCCGGCGCTGGTCGCGAGCCGGTTGAGCACCTGGTCCAGCGTGCCGGCCGGAATGTCATAGCGCACGCTGGCTGCGGCGCGCGTGGGCGCGGCGCCATCCTGTGCCCAGGCGGGTGCGAAGGCGATGCTGAGGCAGGCCAGCAGCGCCGCGTGGTGCAGCGGTTTCATGCGCAGTGAATGGCCTGCAGCCGAGCGCTTGTCATTTCCCATGGTCATCCGACTTTCCCTCTCATTGTTGAAGCGGTGGAGGCGCGCAGAACGCGGTCCTTACCTGTTTCCCGAACGAGATGAAAAAAGTGCTACGGCCAATGCAAAAAAAGCTTCAGCCCGCGGGCCGGACCGTGACCCACCAGCGCGTGGCGGTCGTGATCTGCAGCGGCAGGGCCTGGGCCAGGATGCGCAGCGCATGGTCGGTGTCGTCCAGCGGATAGACGCCCGAGACGATGAGATCGCGCACGGCCGGATCGCTACGCAGCACGCCGCTGCGGTAGCGGCCCAACTCCGCGAGAAAGTCTTCCAGCCGCATGCGCTCGGCGACCAGCACGCCCCGGCGCCAGGCGGTGGCATTTGCCGTCAGCGGCCCGATGGCTTGCACGCCGGCCTGGCTGAATCGCGCCTGCTGGCCCGCATCGACGCGCTGCCTTGCGGCCATGCCGCCGGTCGCCGGGCTGATCTCCACCGCGCCTTGCTCCACGCCCACCTCAATCCAGTCGTCGGTCTGGCGCACGCCAAAGCGCGTGCCCAGCGCGCGCACCGTGCCTTGCGCGGTCTGCACCATGAACGGCCGCGCGCTGGCATCGGCTGCCGTGCTGATGAAGATCTCGCCAGCCAGCAGCCTTACCTGGCGTTGTCGCGGCCCGTAATGCACATCGATGGCGCTGGCGCTGCCCAGCACGATGCGCGTGCCGTCGGGCAGAACGATCTCGCGGCGCTCGCCGCGTGCGCTGCTGTGGTCGGCGAGCATGCGCTGCCATGGCGAGGTTTCGCGCCCGGCATACGCGGCCAGGCCGCCGCCGGCGAGCAGGCCCGCGATGCCCAGCAGCGCGCGGCGGCGCTGCGGCGTGGCGCGGGCGCGCAAGGCCTGCGCTGCGGCCGGGCGGGCGAGCGACTGCAGCTGTGCGTCGGTGCGCTGCACCTGCGCCCAGGCCTGGGCATGCGCGGGCGCTGCGTCAAGCCATTGCGCAAAGCCGTCGCGCTCCTGCTGCGTGACTTCGCCCGACCAGAACGTGACCTGCCATTCCAGCGCCTGATGCAGGGCCGCGGCGCTGCTCATGCGGCCTCCGGGCTCAGCGCCGCATGGCAGGCAAGCGCGGCGCGCAGCATGTATTTGCGCACCGCGCCCACCGAGATATCCAACTGGGCAGCGATGGCCGAGTAGGTCAGTCCATCGAGCTGCGACAGCATGAATGTCTCGCGCACCTTGGCCGGCAGACCGCCCAGCACCGCATCGAGCAGCAGCAGGGCCTCGAGTGCGAGGGCCCGCTCCTCGGGCGAAGGCGCCAGCGTTTCCGGCAGATGGGCCAGTGCTTCGAGATACGCGGCCTCGAGCACGCGGCGGCGGTGCAGATCGATCACCAGGCCCTTGGCGATCTGCGTCAGGTGCGCGCGCGACTGCGCGGCGTCGGGCATGCGCCCCGACACGAGAATCCGCACGAATGTGTCCTGCGCGAGATCGGCGGCGTCGAAGGCATTGCCCAGCCGGCGGCGCAGCCAGCCCTGAAGCCAGCCATGGTTGTTGCCGTAAAGGGTCTGAAGGTCTTGTGATGTGTCGCCTGCCGACATGGAAAAAGCCGTCTGTCGCAGACGATTGTTAATGAGAACTGTTCTCATGTTAACAAAACTTGTGCGTCGCCGGTTCCAAGCCGTTGGCGTTTTCATGGATACGGATGCGGCTACGATCGGTTCTCCGTATTTCCTCTCCCTGAAAGAACCCCATGCAATTTGCCCTTGTTGCACAAGACTTCAAAGATGACGGCGCACTGGAGCGGCGCCTGGCCTGCCG
>NZ_JAVWWA010000044.1:2997-37641 GCF_036666375.1 Comamonas sp.
CCATAGGTGGCGCCGGTGTAGCCGACGTAGCCCGGCAGAATGTAGCGCTTGTCGAACACATTGTTGACGTTCACGGCCAGGTTGAGTTCGCGCGTGGCCTGGTACGACAGGCGCAGATTGCCCACGGTGAAGCCCGCGAGCTTGAACGAGCGGTCATAGCCCAGCGTATGGCTTTGCACGTTGAAGCCGCCGGCCACCGTCAGCTGATTCCATTCGCCGGGCAGGCGGTACGACGCCCAGGCGCGCAGCATGTGCTTGGGCGTGATGGTGCTGAACACCTTGCCCTGCTCTTCGGGGTCGCTGAGAAACTTGGTGGTGTTGAACGTGTAGCCCGCCATCAGCTGCAGATTGCGCAGCACTTCGCCGCTGACTTCGGCTTCGAAGCCCTGGCTGCGCACCTTGCCCGAGTTGCGCGAGCAGTACCAGCCGTCGCAGGCAAAGCCGGCGTCGAGGTCGTTGACGGCGCGCTTGTTGTGGTCGTAGCGGAACACGGCCAGCGAAGTGTTGACGCGGCCGTCCATCAGCTCGCCCTTGACACCCAGTTCATAGTTCTTGCCGATGATGGGCTCGAGCACGGCGCCGGCCGCGGTGCGCTCCGACTGCGGCACGAACACGCCGGTGTAGCTGCCGTAGGCTGACCATTGCGGTGTGAGCGCATACACCAGACCCGCATAGGGCGTGATCTCGCGCGAGGCCGTGGTGAGCGTGCTGGTGCCCGCCTGCTTGTCGTTGTAGATCGAGTCGTACCAGCTCGCGCGTGCGCCGACGATGGCCGTCAGCGGCTCGGTGAGCCGGGTGCGCAGGCTGGCGTAGATGCCTTTTTGCTGCACGTCGTAGCCCGCGCGCGAAGGCTTGACGCCCGCAGCGACCATGCTGGCCAGGGTAGGCTCGGGGCGGTTGTGGTCGATGGCAAACAGGTTGCCGCCCGCAGTGAAAGTGCGCGCAAACAGGTCGTCCGAGGTGTACTTCGAGTAGTTGGCGCCCACGGTGGTTTCATGGCGCAGGCCCAGGGCTTCGAAGCGGCCGGTCACATAGGCGTCCAGCCCGACCTTGCTGGAGTCGAAGTCGGTGATCCAGTTCGCATAGGTCATGCCGCTGCCGTCGGCGGCCACATCGCCGTGCATGCGCTGGTGCTTGGACGTGTTCTTTTCGCTCAGATGGATGGCTGCGACCTTGAGCTTCCAGTCGGCGTTGAAGCGGTGGTCCAGATCGGCGTAGAGCATGGTCTGCTCGATGTCGCCGCGGTTCCATGCGGCGCCGGTGTAGGTGGAGCGCGGCAGGCCCACATCGCTGCCGTCGGCGCGCAGCGGCACGCCGTAGATCATGGGCCGCGACTTGCTGTCCGAATGGCTCAGGCCCACGCCCACCGTCGTGTCTGGGCTGATGTCGTAGTCGAGCGCCGCATACAGCGAGCGCGTGCGGTCGTTGACGTGATCGATGAACGAATGGCCGCGGGCCTCGTCGACCACCAGGCGGCCGCGCAGCGTGCCTGCGTCGTTGAGCGGGCCGCCGGCGTCGAGCTGCAGGCCATAGCGGTCCCAGGAGCCGGCGCGCGCCGTGACCGAGACGGTCTTCTCCGACTGGCCGCGCTTGCGCACCAGGTTGACCGCGCCGCCCGGGCTGCCCGTGCCCTGCAGCAGGCCCGAGGCGCCGCGCAGCACTTCGAGGCGGTCATAGAACACCATGCCTTCGGTGCCCCAGTTGCCCAGCGCGTAGTTGTTGCGCGGAATGGCCACGCCGTCGTACTGCCAGTCATTGATCTCGAAGCCGCGCGCGAACAACACCATGCCCTGGCCCACGCCTTGCGCACCCACCATGCCGGTGACGTTGTTGATCGCCACGCGCAGATCGGTGATGGCCTGCTCGTCGAGCTGCTTGCGCGTGACCACGCTGACCGACTGGGGAATGTCCTTGAGCGACTGCGTGCCCTTGTTGATGGTCACGGCACGCACCGCCAGCGAGTCCGAACCTTCGGTCGTGGCGCTGCGCTCGGCGCGCGCCGAGACCGTCACCGCGGCCATGGTCACCGCGTTGCCTGCGGGAACGGCGGCCGCCGAACCCGCGGCCTTGCGCAGTACAAACAAGCCGTCGCCGCGCTGTTGCGCCTCCAGGCCGCTGCCCTGCAGCACGCGGCGCAGCGCCTCCTCGTTGCCGTAGCTGCCGCGCAGCCCGGGGCTGCGCAGGCCGTCGACCAGCGAAGGCTCGAACGACAGTCCCATGCCCGCGGCCGTGGACAGGCGCAGCAGGGCTTCATCGAGCGGGCCGGGTTCTATCGCATAGGCGCGCAGCACCGGTGCGGCGCCAGGGCTGGTCTGGGCAAACGCGCCGGGCAGGGCGCTGGTGGCCAGCAGCACGGCAATGGCCAGCGCGGAAGGCTGGAAACGAAGCGAGGGCTTGGAAGACATTTTGTCCTTTCGTCATGTACTGATGAACACGACGAACGAAACGCAAAAAGGTATCACGCCGGCATCAGGTGTCGGCGCGAATCGGCTCCACGGTCACCCAGTACGCGCTGCGCTCGCGCACCTGCACGGGCAAGGACTCGGCGAGCAGCTGCAGACTGCGCGCGCGCGCCAGCGCGGGAAAAGTGCCAGAGATGCGCAGCTCGGCGACATCGGGGTGGCAGCGCAGAAAGCCCGGGTGGTAGCGGTCGAGCTCGGCCACCAGGTCGGCCAGGCGCATGCGGCGCGCCACCACCATGCCCTGGGTCCAGGCTTCATCGGTCAGGCCCGCATGGACCTGGGGCTGGCCCATGCCGCCGGCGCCGAAGTCCAGCCGCTGGCCAGCTTTGACGCGATCCTGGCGGCCGCGCGCGTCGACTTCGACCGCGCCTTCGAACACCACCACGCGGCTGTCAGCATCGCCGCTCGCGCGGCGCACCGAAAAACGCGTGCCTATGGGGCGCACGCTGCCGTCCTGCGTCAGCACGCGCAGCGGCCGCGGCAGGGGCGCGGGGTCGGGCGCGCTGGTCACGAGAATCTCGCCGCCCAGCAGATGAATCGTGCGCGCCTGGGCGGTGAAATCCACGGCAATTTCCGTGGCCGTATTGAGCAGCAGCCGCGTGCCGTCGGCCAGCGTCAGCGGCAGCTGCTCGCCGGTCGCGCTGCGCCAGCGTTCGCCGTCGATCCGCATCTGTTGCCAGCCCAGCCAGCCTGCGGTGGGCAGCAGCGGCAGCCACAGCAGGCGCAGCAGATGGCGCCGCCGCGCCGCGGGCTTTTCCAGCGTGGCGCGCAGCGGCCCGCCGGGCAGTCCGCGCAGATCGCCCATCAGGGCTTCGGCGCGCGTCCACGCCCGGCCATGCGCGGGACTGGAGGCGCGCCAGCATTCAAGCGCTTCCCATTCCTTGGGACCGGCCTCGCCGCCGTGCAGCTGGGTCAGCCAGTCGGCGGCCTCGCGCAGGATGGCCGGGTCTATGGGGGTGTCGGCGCCTGCCGTGTGCGCGCTGCTCATGCCGCGCTCAGGCAGGCAAGAAAAGCCTGGCTCATATGGCGTTTGACGGTGGGCAGCGAGACGTCCATCTGCTCGGCGATGTCGGCATAGACCAGGCCGTCGAGCTGCGAGCTCAGGAAGATGCGGCGCGTGAGCGCGGGCAGGGCGGCGAGGCAGGCGTCTATGCGCAGCAGGGTTTCGACGATCAGCAAATGCGCTTCGGGCGAAGGTGCGAGCGGTTCGGGCTGGGCGGCCAGCGCTTCGAGGTAGGCGCGCTCGAGCTCCTGGCGCCGCCAGTGGTCGGCGACCAGATTGCGCGCGATGGTCGTGAGATAGGCGCGCGGCTCGCGCCAGGCGGTGGTGTCCGCCGCTTGCCGGCTGCTCAGCACGCGCACGAAGGTGTCCTGCGCCAGATCGGCGGCGCGCTCGCCGCAGCCCAGGCGGCGGCGCAGCCAAGCCCGCAACCAACCGTGGTGGTCGCTGTACAGGGTTTGAACATGTTGCTGCAAGGCCGCTGCGGCGTCGGACATGGTGTGATTGCAAATGAGAAGGGTTCTCATTCTATCGGCGCGCAGGAATCGGCGGCAAATTAGATACAGGAACGTTGGTTGCGTCCAACGTTCATTGCGCCGTGCCGGGGAGGTGGCCGCTGCCTGCTGGTTGTAGGCCAATTCTTACCAAACCGTCATGTGGAGTTCATCCCATGCGCGCGGACCGCTTCCTATCATCGCCTCAAATCACCCTGGTGCGCATGCCTGCACTGTTTTGAGAAAGCCGAGATATGGTTCCCTCCTCCTTCCCCGCGCTGCCCACCGCCTGGCTGTTGCGCCCCAGCGTTGCCGCGTTGCTCGCCAGTGCGCTGTTCGCGGCACCGGCGTTCAGTCAACAGGTCGCAGCCGTCAAGGTGGCGGCCGTCAAGGTTGCACCCGCGGCCTTGCGCCTGCTGGAGATTGCGCCCGTGCAAGCGCCGCAATCGAACCAGTGGCTGTGGTCGCCCGCACGCCTTGAATATCCTTCGGGCCAGCTCGACAGCGTGGCCTCGCCCGCCGCGGCGCGCATCACCGCCATCCATGTGCAGCCCGGTCAGGCCGTCAAGGCCGGCGCGCCGCTGGCCACTCTGGTGAGCGCCGATGCGCTGCGCATGCGCCATGAAGTCAGCGCGGCCCAGCTGGCCGCCGACACCAGCCGCGCTGAATTGCAGCGCCATCAGGACATGGTCGCGCGCGGTGTGGGCACGGAGACCGAGCTGCGCGTGGCCCAGGCCCGCAGCAAGGAGACCGCCCAGGAACTGGCGCGCGCGCGCGGCACTGCGGCCCTGCTGGGCCCGGACGGCGGCGATCGCATCGTTCTGCGCGCGCCGCACGCGGGCGTCGTCGCCCAGCACCAGGCGACCATGGGCCAGCAGGCCGAAGCCGGCGCCGTGCTGTTTGCCATCGGCAACCCGCAATCGCTGGGCGTCGTGGCCGAAGTGTTCGAAGCCGATCTGCCGCAGATCAAGGCCGGCGTGGCCGCCCAGGTCGAGCTGTCGACGCAGTCGGCACCGGTCGCGGCACGCGTGCAGCAGGTGGGTGCGGTGGTCAACGCCGAATCGCGCCGCGCGCCGGTGCAGCTGGCGCTCACCGACAAGGATCTGCCCCTGGGCCTGCGCGCCGGCATGCAGGCGCGCGTGGGCATCGCCATGGAGCGCTCGCCTGAAATGCGCGTGCCCATAGGCGCGGTGCTGATCCAGGGCGAGAACCGCAGCGTGGTGTTCGTGCAGACCACCGCGCAGACGTTCGAGCCGCGTGTCGTGAAGCTGGGCCAGCCGGTACGCGGCTGGGTGCCGGTGATCTCGGGCCTGCAGAGCGGCGAGCGCATCGTGGTGCGCGGCGCGCTGCTGCTCGATGGCGCCGCAAGCCAGATGCTCTGAGGAACGGACCAGAGCATGTTGCGCGCATTGATTGATTTCGCCGTCCATCGGCGGCTGGTGGTGCTGTGCGCCACCATTTTCATCGCCATCTACGGCGTCTATTCATACCTGAATACCGCGATTGAAGCCTACCCCGACGTGACCAACGTCCAGGTGGGCGTCATTGCCCAGGCCCCGGGTCTCGCGCCCGAGGAAGTCGAACGCCAGATCACGCAGCCGCTCGAGCGCCAGCTCAACGGCACGCCGGGGCTGGTGTCGCTGCGTTCGGAAAGCTACTTCGGTCTGGCCATGGTCAACATGGTCTTCGACGACCATGCGAACAGCTTCACCGCGCGCGCCGAAGTCGCCCAGCGCCTGCCCCAGGCCGACCTGCCCGCGGGCGTGACGCCCGAAATGGCGCCCGACTACACGCCGCTGGGCAAGATCTATTACTACCGCCTCAAGAGCGACCGCCACACGCTGGACCAGCTGCGCACCGAGCAGGAATGGAACATCGTGCGCACGCTCAAGCAGGTGCAGGGCGTGGCCGATGTGGTGAGCATAGGCGGCTTCGTCAAGGAGTACCACATCGAGGTGGACCCGGACAAGCTCTACCGCCTGGGGCTGTCGCTGGCCGACGTGACCGAAGCCATAGAGAAGTCCAACCGCAACGTCGGCGGCGGCCTGCTGCGCCGGGGTGAACAGTCGTTCATCATCCGCGGCATAGGCCTGCTGCGCTCGCCGCAGGAGATCAAGGAAGTGGTGGTGCAACTGCGCGGCGGCGCGCCCATCACCATCGGCGATGTCGCCAGCGTGATCCAGTCGCACACGCCGCGCCAGGGCTCGGTGGGCATGGACGACGAGAACGACGTGGTGCAGGGCGTGGTGCTGCTCAAGCGCGGCGAGAACCCTTCGCGGGTGCTCGACGGCCTGCATGAGAAGGTCAAGCTGCTCAACGGCGGCCTGCTGCCCGAAGGCATGCAGATGGAAGTCACCTACGACCGCTCCGACCTCGTGGGCCATACGCTGGCCACGGTGCAGCACAACCTGATGTTCGGCGCCAGCCTGATCGTCGGCGTGCTGTGGCTGGTGCTGCGCAGCCTGCGCGGCTCGCTGATCGTCGCCACGGTGATTCCGCTGTCGCTGCTCGTGGCCTTCATCGGTCTGCACTGGCTGGGCATGCCGGCCAACCTGATCTCCATGGGCGCGATCGACTTCGGCATCATGGTCGACGGGGCGGTGGTGCTCGCGGAGAACATCATCCGCAACGCCCGGCTGCGCAAGCCCGAAAACCAGCGCGAGATGCGCGCCATCATCATCGAATCGACGATTGCCGTCGCCAAGCCGACGCTGTTCGCGATGGCGATCGTGATCGCGGCGCTGATTCCCGTGTTCTCGCTGCAGAGCATCGAAGGCCGGATCTTCCGTCCGCTGGCCATGACCTACAGCTTCGCGCTGCTCGGCGCGCTGGTGTTTGCCCTGGGCCTGGTGCCTGCGCTGTGCGCGCTGCTGCTCAAGCCCAAGCATGTGATGCAGCCCGAGCCTGAAGTGTTCGAGCGCATGGACCACGGCTACCAGCACTGGATAGCGCGCACGCTGGACCGCATCGCGCGCCAGCGCGCCGTGGTGGTGGGCGCGGTGGTGATCCTGGTGGTGGCCGGCCTCTCGGCGACCAAGCTGGGCACCGAGTTCCTGCCGCAGCTCGATGAGGGCGACGCCTACGTGCTGGTGCAGATGCCGCCTTCGATCTCGCTCGAGAAGGGCCAGGAAGTGCTGGCCGAAGTGCGCCACATCCTGCGCAAGTTCCCCGAAGTGACTTCGGTCAGCACCGAGCAGGGCCGTCCCGAGTCGGGCACCGACAACGAAACGCTCAACATGGCCAAGGCGCTGATCCGCCTCAAGCCGCTCAAGGAATGGCGCAAGGACCTGACCAAGCCGGAGCTGATAGAGCAGATGCGCGGCGAGCTGGGCGTGATTCCCGGCGTGGCGTTCAACTTCTCGCAGCCGATACGCGACAGCGTCGAGGAATCGACTTCGGGCGCGCGCGGCCAGGTGGTGCTCAAGGTCTTCGGCCCCGAGATCGATCAGCTGCGCGCCATTCTGACGCAGACCATGGACCAGGTGCGCCCCATCGAAGGCGTGGTGGATCTGGACCTGTACCGCGATGCGCCCGCACCGCAGCTGCACGTCGAGTTCGACCGCAACGCGCTGGCGCGCCAGGGCATTGCGATGGAAACCGCGCAGAAGACGCTGGAGATGGCGCTGGCCGGTGAACTCGCGACCACGCTGTGGGAAGGCGAGCACCCGGTGCCGGTGCGCGTGCGCCTGCCGTATGTGAACCGCATGGACGAAGCCACGATGCGCGACATTGCGATTCCCACGCCCCAGGGCGGTTCGGTGCCGCTGCATTCGGTCGGCAGGATCAGCGTGAAGATCGGCAATGCGTCGATCTTCCGCGAGAACAACAGCCGCTACATGGCGCTGAAGTTCAACGTCGAAGGCCGCGACATCGGCTCCGTGGTCAAGGACACGCTGGCCGCGTTCAAGGCCAACGTCCAGGTGCCTGCGGGCTACCAGGCGGTCTGGGGCGGCGAGTGGGAAAACCAGCAGCGCGCCTCGCAGCGCCTGCAGGTGGTCGTGCCGCTGTCGCTGCTGATCGTGTTCGGCCTGCTGTTCGGCGCGCTGGGCCAGGCGCGCAGCTCGGCGGTGATCCTGCTGTGCGCTCCGTTCGCGATGGTCGGCGGCATTGCCGCGCTGCACCTCACGGGCATAGAGCTGTCGATCAGCGCCGCCATCGGCTTCATCGCCTTGCTGGGCCAGGTCGCGCTGGTCGGTCTGCTGGTGGTGTCCGCGGTCGAAACGCTGCGCCGCGAAGGCATGCCGCTCAAGCATGCCCTGGTGCAGGGCACGGCCGAGCGCATGCGCTCGGTGCTGCTGGTCGCCACGCTGGCGCTGCTGGGCCTGCTGCCCATGGCCATGTCTACCGGCGTGGGCAGCGAAACCCAGCGTCCCTTTGCGTCGGTGATCGTCGGCGGCATGCTGGTGCTGCCCGTCGTCGCGCTCGTACTGCTGCCCGTGCTCTATGCCTGGCTCGGCCCCAAGACCTTGAAGAAACCGGATGAGTTGGATGAAAGCCTTTAAATCTATCGCCGCCGCCGCGGCCCTGGTGTGCGCCGGCGCCTGCCTGGCCGCGTCGCCGGCGCAGACCTCCGCATCCGTTGCCGCCGCGCCCAGCGCGGCCGGCGCTTCCCAGCTGCCGGCGTCGCTGGGCCTGGTCGAGTACCTGGCGCTGGTGCGCAGCCTGCACCCCACGCTGCGCGCCATGCCTTTGCGCCAGCGCATGGAGCAGGCCGACGTGCAGACCGCGGGCACCTGGGCCAATCCGACGGCGCACTATGGTCGCAAGCCCGAAGAGAAGGAGTGGGGCGTGGAGCAGTCGCTGCCCATCTTCGGCCAGATCGGCATGCGCACCGAAGCCGCGAAGCTCGCGGCTGCGACCGGCGAAGCCGAGCGCGCCGCGCAGGTGCAGGACATCCTGGGCCAGGCGGCGCAGCGCTTTGCGCAGCTGCTGCTGGACCAGGAAAAGCTGGTCGCCAAGCAGCAGGCCATGGCGCAACTGGACCAGGCCGTGAAGATCGTGCAAGGCCAGATCCAGCTGGGCGCGCGCAGCCGCTACGACGGCGCTCGGGTCGAACTGCAGCGCGCCCAGATGCAGGTGCAGCTCGAGCAGCAGCAAGCGCAGACAGTGGCCGCGCGCGCCGCGCTGGCCGAACTGCTGGCGCTGCCGAACTGGACGCCCGAGGCCGTGGGCAGCCTGCTGCCCGCCAAGCTCGCGGCGCCGGAGCCGACATTCGACGCGATGTGGCAGCAGGCGAGCCAGCGGCTCGCGCCGCTGCAGGCCGCGCATGCCAAGGTGGTGCAGGCCGAGCAGTACACGCGCCAGCAGGCGCGTGAAGCCCTGCCCACGCCCACGGTGGGCGTGACGCGGGTGCGCGGGCGGCAGGAGTCGTATGGCTACAACCAGGTCGGCATCTCCATCGAGCTGCCGCTGTTCGATCGCAAGCAGGGCCCGATAGAGCGCGCCCGGCTCGAGCACGCGCAGGCGCTGCTCGAGGAAGACGCCGCGCAGCAGCAGGCGCGCCAGCAGCTGCAGCAGGCCTTGCGCCAGCGCGATCTGCTGCGCAAGTCGCTCACCAACTTCGAGTCGCGCGGCCTGACCCAGCTCGCACCGCTGCGCCAGATGGCCCAGGATTCCTACCGTCTGGGCCAGAGCTCCATTCTGGAATGGCTGGACGCGATGGATTCGGTCTCGACCCACCAGCAGGAATATCTGGATCTGACGCTGCAGGTCTGGCAGGCCGAATGGCAGCTCAACGCCGCGCGCGGCCAGTTGCCACTCGCGGATGGGGTTGTGGGCGGCGGCTGCGTGGCCCCAGGCTGTTTATAGTCGGAGGTTTGTTGCTCGAACTTTCCATGCCGCGCTTTCTCATCATCGAAGACGATAGCCAGAATGCCCGCTTTCTTGCCGAAGGCATGCGCGAACTTCAGGCCGAAGTCTGCGTCTGCCCCGACGGGGTGCAGGGGCTGACCCAGGCCGTGACCGGCCACTGGGATGCCATCGTTCTCGACCGCATGCTGCCCGACGGCTTCGACGGCATCAAGATACTGCAGGCGCTGCGCGGCATGGGCAACACCACGCCGGTGCTGGTGCTCAGCGCGCTGTCGGCCACCGACGAGCGCGTGCGCTGCCTCAAGGCCGGCTGTGATGACTACCTGACCAAGCCGTTCGCGTTCTCCGAACTCCAGGCCCGGCTGGAAGCCCTGCTGCGCCGCGTGCAATCGACCGCGCCCGCGCCCGTGCTCGAAGTCGGCGACCTGCGGCTGGACCTGCTCAGCCGCCATGCCGAACGCGGCGGGCGCACGCTGATGCTGCAGCCGCGCGAGTTCCGCCTGCTGGCGTTTCTGGCGCGCCATGTGGACCAGACCGTGACGCGCACCATGCTGCTGGAATCGGTCTGGGATTACCGCTTCGATCCGCAGACCAATGTGATCGACGTGCACATCAGCCGGCTGCGCAACAAGGTCGACAAGGGCTTCGAGCAGCCGCTGATCCACACCGTGCGCGGCGTGGGCTACTGCCTTTCCACCCAGATTCCCGGGCTGTGAGCTTCATGCACGCGGCCAGGCGTCCCTGGAGCTCGATTGCCTTTCGCCTGGCCTTGAGCTACGGCGGCCTGCTGCTGCTGACCATGGTGGTGGTGCTGACCATCTTCTATGTGCAGATGGTCAGCGTGTTCAGCCACCGCATGGACCGCGAAGCCAACATGGATCTGCAGCGCCTGCAGCAGCATGCGCTGAACTATGGCGAAGACGCGCTGCGCAAGGAAATCGAGCGCCTGCTGAGCGACGGCGTCGACAGCCAGACGGAAATCGCCATTCTCACGGACCGCGATGGCGAATTCCTCACCGGCAACGCGCGCGTTCTGCGCCAGCGCCGCATCAACACCTTCGGCCTGCGCGAGCTGCCGCTGGAACGCAACGGCCTGACAATGACCGGCCGCGTGGCCGTGACCGAGCTGCCCAGCGGCAATCTGCTGATCGTGGGCCGCGACATGGAGGCGCTGCACGACATCGAGCATCGCTTCATGAACGCCAGCCTCACGGCGGCGGTGATCGTCGTGGTGCTGGCCATCTGGGGCAGCGTGGGGTTCGGGCGCCTGGTCGATGCGCGCGCGGCCAGCATACGCCACACCATGCTGCAGGTCGCGAACGGCGATCTGCGCCAGCGCATTCCGCTGTCCGACGACGAAGACGAGTTCACGCGCCTGGGCCGCGACATCAACAAGATGCTCGACCAGATCGAGCTGCTGATGGACGGCGTGCGCCATGTCTCCAACACCATCGCCCACAACCTGCGCACGCCGCTCACGCGCGTGCTGCTGCAGCTGCGCAGCGCGCGCCATCTGGGCGGCAACGAGCAGCAGCGCCTGCTCGAACACCTGGAGCAGGAAGTGCAGGCGCTGGGCACGGTGTTCGACAAGCTGCTGCAGATCGCCGAACTCGAGTCGGGCATGCGCCGCCAGGAGTTCGGCGTGGTCGACATGCAGGGCCTGCTGGCCGATATCGCCGACCTGTATGCGCCGGTCGCGGAAGAGACCGGCTCCTATCTCGAAGTCGTGGTCCAGGGCCATCCCTGCGCGCTGGGCGACGCCGATCTGCTGGCCAATGCGCTGGCCAATCTGGTCGAGAACGCGCTCAAGTACGCCTGCCAGCAGGCCGGCGGCCATCTGCGCATCATGGCCGAGCAGCGGGGCGACATGATAGATCTGCGGCTGCAGGACAACGGCCCGGGCGTTCCGCCCGATCTGCTGCCGCACATTACCGACCGCTTCTATCGCGCCCATGAGCGCCAGCCCGGCCATGGTCTGGGACTGTCGAGCGTGCAGGCCATCGTGCAGCTGCACAGCGGCAGCCTGCATTTCGCCAACCTCACACCGGGCTTTGAAGTGCAGCTGCAGTTGCCCGCGGCACCCGGCGTGGAGCGGGCCTAGGCCCGCAGCGCACGCCAGCTGCCCAGCCAGGCAGCGGCGCGCGCGCGCCAGTCGCTGGCCGGCGCGGGAGCGGGCACCACGTCGGCTGCGGGACTGCAGCGCCACCGGGCCTGGCTTTCGAGCGCCGTGATCTGCAGGCGCAGCGCCGCGGGCGCACGCCAGCTCTGGCCCGCCTGCAGCCGCAGTTGCAGCCCGGGCAGGGCTTCGATGCCGGCCAGCGCCGAGGTGTTCAGCTGCAGCGTGCCGCTGGCACAGAACAGTTCATCGCCCGCGGCAAAGGCGCGGGTCAGGGTCTGGCCGCGGGCCAGTGGCGCAAGGGCAGGAGCGGGGTGTTGCATACGAGGACTCGCAAGTCGGGCTGTTTCGGTGCTGTAAGCGTAGGTCCGTTGCTGTTTGCATAACAGGCACAGCAGCCGGGCTTGTGCACCGCAGCAGCGCAGCTTGCAGCCATCTGTTCTGGTCTGGCAGCGCTGAATCTGTATCTGTTGCAGAACAGCCGGAACAGGCATGATGCAAGGCCTGAGCACCTTTATTCCACGCCCCATGCTGCTGCCTCTCGCCGAGACCCGTTCCGACGCATCACTGCCGCTGTACCAGCGCATCGCGGCCGATTACGCGCATGCGATGGCCATGGGCGCATTGCAGGTCGGCGAGCGCATGCCTTCGGTGCGCGAAGTGATGCGCCGCCACACCGTGAGCCTGTCGACCGCGCTGCAGATGCTGCGCCATCTCGAAGCCGCAGGGCATCTGGAGGCGCGCGAGCGCGTGGGCTACTTCGTGCGCAGCGCCCAGGGCGGGGCGCTCGCGCCCAGCAGCGAGCCCGATCTGAGCCAGCCCGTGGTAGGCGTGGATCAGGCGCACTTCATAGGCATCAACGCGCATATTTCGCTGCTGCTGGAGCAGGGGCGCCAGGCGCAGGTGCATACCGATATCGGCGGCTGCACGCCGCCGCCGGGCCTGTTCGATCACCACTATCTGAACCGCATCGTCGCCCGGCTGCTGCGCGACGACCCGACGCTGCTGGTGCAGGGCCGTTCGCTGCTCGCCAACCAGGGCAACCATCCCGACTTCCAGCAGGCCATGGCGCGGCGCGCGCTGGCCTCGGGCATACGCGTGGCCCCGGCCGATGTGCTGGCCACCACCGGCAACTCGGAAGCCGTGAGCCTGGCCCTGGCCGCGGTCTGCGCACCCGGCGACATGGTGGCCGTGGAGTCGCCGACCTATTACGGCCTGCTGCAGGTGGTCGAGTCGCTGCAGCTGCAGACGCTGGAAATTCCCTGCAGCCCGCGCACCGGCATGTCGATAGAGGCGCTGGAACTCGCGTTCCAGACCCAGCCGCGGCTCAAGGCCGTGGTGGTCGTGCCCGAGCTGCAGATGCCGCTGGGCGCGCGCATGCCCGACGCGCACAAGGCGCGCATGGTGGCGTTGTGCGCGGCCCATGGCGCGGCCTTGATCGAAGACGATTCCTATGGTCTGTTCGTCGAAAGCGATCAGGTCGTCAAGCCGCTCAAGGCCTGGGACAACAATTCGGGCCATGTGATCTATTGCCAGGCGTTCAACAAGAGCCTCGCGCCCGGCCTGCGCCAGGGCTGGATGAACGGCGGGCGCTGGCATGGCCGCGTGCAGATGCTCAAGTTCGCCCAGAGCCGCAACACGCAGACGCTGGCCCAGCTGATCGTCGCCGAAGTGCTGGGCTCGCCCACGCACCAGCGCAGCCTGGTCAAGCTCAAGCAGCAGCTGCGCAGCCAGCGCGAAGCCATGGCGCGGCTGGTGGCGCGCCATTTTCCGCTGGGCACGCGGCTGAGCCTGCCGCCCGGCGGGCTGTGCCTGTGGCTGGAAATGCCCGACGGGTTTTCCAGTTCCGCGCTGTTCACCGAAGCGCTTTCCCAGGGCATACGCATTGCACCGGGCAGCATGTTCTCGAACTCGGGGCGCTATGAACACTGTCTGCGCCTGGCATGCACCCACCCGGTGACGCCCGCGATGGAGCAGGTATGCCGCACGCTGGGGGCCATGGCCTGCGCGCAGCTGGGGCAGGGCGCGCGGGGCAGTCCCCCCTGAGCTTGCCTTGCCGGCCGTGTCTGAGGGCAGGCTTGTTCGACGCAGGGCTTCGACAGGCTCAGCCCGAACGCTTGAAAACGTTCGTGGTGAGCTTGTCGAACCATGAACGGCCGCCGCGATAACAGTAGGTGATGGCGCTGGATCGAATACTGGCGCCAGAAAAACCGGTTCCCGATTCCCTCCGGGCAGGCCAGAGCTCTGCGTTGACCTCAACCCCGATTCTTGAGCAACGCCGAGCCGCTGCTGGTCATCGCCAGCTCCTGCGTGGTCTGCAGCAGCGCCGGGCCCAGCGCCTCCATGCGCGCTTCGGTCAGGCGCATCAGCGGGCCGGCAATCG
Organism: Comamonas sp.; assembly: GCF_036666375.1. Lineage (GTDB taxonomy): Bacteria > Pseudomonadota > Gammaproteobacteria > Burkholderiales > Burkholderiaceae_C > Comamonas. The sequence continues at coordinate 17,264 of NZ_JAVWWA010000044.1, forward strand.
TCACCACGCCTATGACCGGGCCGTTGCCGCGGCGGATCGGCGCGGCCATGGCGCTCATGCCGGGAGCAAACACTTCGACGATGCGGCTGAAGCCATGCAGGCGCGTGGTTTCTAGATGCGCCAGCAAGGCTTTGACCGTGGTCGGGGCGTTCGGGCCGAAGTCCTGCGGCTGGCCGAAGCCCTGGCGCGACACCAGGGCCAGCGCCTGCTCGTCGCTCATGGTCGCAAGCCAGGCGTGGCCCGCGGCGCTGCACGACAGATTGACTGACAGCCCCATGTCGGGGTCATAGCGCAGGCCGCGCAGCGCGCCCTGGGCCTTGGCGACAAACGTCAGTTCGTCGCCATCGACCACGCCCAGGCGCACCAGCTCGCCCGATTCGCCGGCCAGGCGGTCAAGCAGCGGCTGGGCGATGTCGACGATGCCGCTGGCGCTCAGAAAGCCCAGGCCCAGCGAGACCAGCTTGATGGTCAGCATGTAGTTGCCCTGGCTGTGCTCCTGGCGCACATAGCCGCAGCGGCTGAGCTCGGCGAGCAGCCGGTGCGTGGCGCTCAGCGGCATGTCGAGTTCGGTGGACAGGCTCGAGATGGCCTTGCCTTCGGGGTGAACGGCCAGGTGTTCCAGCACTTTGAAACTGCGTTCCAGGATGTTGCTCATGCGATGCGACTTTCAAGCGGGGGGCGGACGGGTGCCATCTGCTGATTTGTACGAGAAATATTGAGCAAATGATAAAGGGTTTCTACTGTGGAATGAGTTTCCACTTTTTAATTACCATCGGTATCAATCGGTGGGCCTGACGGTCCAGTCCGTTGTTTCTTCCCTGGAGGTGTTCCATGCGCATTCCTGCCCGCATCGCCCTGGCCGCTGGCCTGTCCCTGCTTTTTGCCTTGCCTGCGAGCGCGCAGCAAGAGCGCGTGATCCGCTTCGGTCACTTGAACAACGCCGATCATCCGGTGAGCTTCGGCGTCAAGCGCTTTGGCGAAATCCTCGCCACCAAGAGCGGCGGCAAGATGAAGGTCATGGAGTTCCCGGCCTCGCAGCTGGGCAACGAGATGCAGCAGCAGTCGGCGCTGCAGGGCGGCGTGCAGCAGATGTCGGCGCCGGCAACCACCTCGCTGGCCGGCATCGTCAAGGAGTTCGGCCTGGTCGACTTCCCGTTCTCGGTTGCCAACTATGCGCAGGCCGACGCGCTGCTCGACGGCCCGCTGGGCCAGGCGCTGATCGCCAAGCTGCCCGAAAAAGGCCTGGTCGCGCTGGGCTACTGGGACCTGGGCTTTCGCAATGTCACCAACAGCAAGCGCGCGATCACCAAGCCCGAGGACTTCGACGGCCTCAAGCTGCGCGTGATTCCCAACCCGGTGTTCCTGGACACGTTCAAGGCGTTCAAGGCCAATCCCGTGCCCATGCCGTTCGCGGAACTGTATGGCGCGCTGGAAGCCAAGGCCGTCGATGGCCAGGAAAACCCGTTTGCCGTGATCCTGTCGAACAAGTTCTACGAAGTGCAGAAGTTCGTCAGCGCCACCAACCATGTCTATGCGGCCAACATCGTGCTGGTCAGCAAGAAGTTCTGGGACCAGCTGACGCCGGCCGAGCAGAAGATGATGAACGAGGCCGCCAACGAGTCGCGCGGCTACCAGCGCCAGGTCAGCCGTGCGGCCGCGCAGAAGGCCGTGGGCGAACTGCAGGCCAAGGGACTGCAGTACAACGAAGTGTCGCCCGCCGAGCAGACGCGCATGCAACAGATCGCCAAGCCCGTGATCGACCGTTTCGCCGCCACCTACGACCCCGCCATCGTCAAGCTCTACAACGACGAACTGGCCCGCATCCGCAAGTGATTCCAGGCAGCGCAACATGAAAATTCTTGTTCTCAACGGTCCCAACCTGAACCTGTTCGGGCGGCGCGAACCGCATATCTACGGCACGACCACGCTGGTGCAGATCAACGAGCGGCTGGAAAAGCTGGCCCAGGAGCTGGGCGTGACGCTGGACATCATGCAGTCCAACCACGAAGGCGCGCTGATCGACTTCCTGCACGCCAACATCGACAGCGCGCAGGGCGCGCTGGTGAATCCCGCCGGGCTCACCCAGCACGGCGTGCCGCTGCACGATGCGATCAAGGCCATGCCGTTTCCGGTCATTGAAGTGCACATGTCGAACATCGCCGCGCGTGAAGCCTGGCGCGTGCATTCGATCATCTCGCCTGCGGTCAAGGCCACGGTGCAGGGGTTCGGCCCGCATTCCTACTTCGCCGGCCTGCGCGCGCTGGTCGAAAGCCTGCGCGAAGCCAAGGCCTGACGCCGCGGCCCCGCAGCGCCCGAACGCGCTGGGGGGCCGTTGCCCAATCAAGCAAGGGGAATGACATGAATCGTTGGATAGACCGCGCCTGCCGCGGCCTCGAAGGGGTGATAGCCGCCATGCTCGCCGCGATGGTGGTGCTGGTGTTCGGCAACGTGGTGTTGCGCTATCTGTTCAATTCCGGCATCACGGTCTCCGAGGAAGTATCGCGCTGGCTCTTCATCTGGATGACGTTTCTCGGCGCCATCGTGGCCTTGCGCGAGCACGGCCACCTGGGCGTCGACATGGTGGTGCAGCGCCTGCCGGCCTGGGCCAAGAAGATCTGCCTGGGCCTGGGCCATCTGCTGATGCTCTACATCCTGTGGCTGCTGCTGCAGGGCAGCATCGCCCAGGCGCGCATCAACTGGGACGTCACTGCGCCCACGACCGGCGCGTCCATGGCCATCGTCTATCTCTCCTGCGTGGTGTTCGCGGTCTGCGCGGGCTTTCTGATGCTGCTCGATCTGCTGCGCCTGGTCACCGGAAAGATCAGCGAGGCGGAACTGGTGATGGTGCAGGAATCGGAGGAAGCGGTGCAGTTGCAGCAGATTTTGGCGGCCCAGGAGGGCGATGCGCCCGCGGCCCGGAAAGGCGAGAAATGACGATCTTCGTATTTGTGGGCGCGCTGCTGCTGGCCATGGCCATGGGCATTCCGATCGCGTTCTCGCTGCTGGCCAGCGGCGTGGCGCTGATGTGGCATCTCGATCTGTTCGATCCGCAGATCCTCGCGCAGAACCTGATCGGCGGCGCCGACAGCTTTCCGCTGCTGGCCGTGCCGTTCTTCATGCTGGCCGGCGAGATCATGAACGTCGGCGGGCTGTCGCGGCGCATCGTCGACTTCGCGCTGGCCCTGGTCGGCCACGTCAAGGGCGGCCTGGGCTACGTGACCATCATGGCCGGCTGCCTGCTGTCGGCGCTGTCGGGTTCGGCCGTGGCCGATGCCGCGGCGCTCACGGCGCTGCTGCTGCCCATGATGACCAAGGCCGGTCACGACAAGGCGCGCGCCGGCGGCCTGATCGCCGCGACCGGCGTGATCGGCCCGGTGATTCCGCCCAGCATCGGCCTGGTGATCTTCGGCGTCGCGGCCAATGTGTCGATTTCCAAGCTGTTTCTCGCGGCCATCGTTCCCGGACTGCTGATAGGCGGCGCGCTGTGGGTCACCTGGGCCTACCTGGTGCGCAAGGAAAAGCTCGTGCCGCCGCCGCGCAAGTCGGGCGCCGAGATCCTGCTGGCCGCACGCAAGGCGTTCTGGGCGCTGCTGCTGCCGGTGATCATTCTGGTGGGCCTGCGCATGGGCGTGTTCACGCCCACCGAGGCGGCGGTCGTGGCCGCGGTATATGCACTGTTCGTGGCCTCGGTCGTCTACCGCGAGATCACCTGGGCCAAGCTCTACGCGATCTTTGTCGCTGCGGCCAAGACCAGCGCCATCGTGATGTTCCTGATCGCGGCGGCCATGGTCAGCGCCTGGCTGATCACCGTTGCCGACCTGCCATCCAAGGTCGTGGCGCTGCTGCAGCCGTTCATGGACAGCAAGATCCTGCTGATGATGGCCATCATGGTGCTGGTGATGCTGGTGGGCACGGCGATGGACATGACGCCGACCATCCTGATCCTGACCCCGGTGCTGATGCCGGTGGTGAACGCCGCCGGCATAGACCCGGTGTACTTCGGCGTGATGTTCATCATCAACAACTCGATAGGGCTGGTGACGCCGCCCGTGGGCACGGTGCTCAACGTGGTCGCGGGCGTGGGCAAGATGTCGATGGACGATGTCACGCGCGGCGTCATTCCGTTCATGCTCGCGCAGTTCGCGATGATGTTCGCCATGGTGTTGTTTCCCTGGCTTGTGACCGGCCCGGCGAAGTTCTTTTACCGCTGAGTCCAGGCTGGGCCGGCCGCGGCGCCGGCCCAGCTTGTGGGTCAAGATCGGGAACCTCTGTCGACCAAACAGCAGCTTGCAGCGTTATGCACTAAATGGTCTATTCAAAGCGCCTTCCAGGTGCTACAACAGCACCATACGGCAAGCGAATGCCTTGCAACTTAGCGGCACTTTTCGTCTTTGGGTGTTGCCACGGGAGGTCGTATGGATGTCATCAGCAATTCGGCTGCGCGGCACATGAGGCTGCGCGAAGAGGAGATGTCGGTCGACGAATACTTGGCGCTGTGCCTGCGCGATCCGACCGCGTATGAAAGCGCCGCCCAGCGCATGTTGCTGGCCATGGGGGAACCGGTCATGGTCGACACGCGCAACGACCCGCGGCTGTCGCGCCTTTTCGCCAACAAACTGATACGCCGCTACCCCGCGTTTGCCGAGTTCTACGGCATGGAGGACTCCATAGAGCAGGTGGTGAGCTTCTTCCGCCATGCAGGCCAGGGGCTTGAAGAACGCAAGCAGATCCTCTACCTGCTGGGCCCGGTGGGCGGCGGCAAGAGCTCCATTGCCGAGCGCCTCAAGTACCTGATGCAGAAAGTGCCGTTCTACGCGCTCAAGGGCTCGCCCGTCAACGAGTCGCCGCTGGGCCTGTTCGACCCCATCGAGGACGGACCGGTGCTGGAAGAGCAGTTCGGCATTCCGCGGCGCGCGCTGCAGCATGTGCTGTCTCCCTGGGCGGTCAAGCGTCTGGAGGAGCTCGGCGGCGACATCCGCCAGTTCCGCGTGGTCAAGCGCTTCCCCAGCATCCTCAAGCAGGTGGCGATTGCCAAGACCGAGCCCGGCGACGAGAACAACCAGGATATTTCCAGCCTCGTGGGCAAGGTCGACATCCGCAAGCTCGAGAACTTCGCCCAGGACGACACCGACGCCTACAGCTATTCGGGCGGGCTGTGCCTGGCCAACCAGGGCCTGCTCGAATTCGTCGAAATGTTCAAGGCGCCCATCAAGGTGCTGCACCCGCTGCTCACCGCGACGCAGGAAGGCAACTACAAGGGCACCGAAGGCTTCGGCGCGATTCCTTTCGACGGCATGGTGCTGGCGCACAGCAATGAAAGCGAGTGGAAGGCGTTTCGCAACAACCGCAACAACGAGGCGTTTCTGGACCGCATCTACATCGTCAAGGTGCCTTACTGCCTGCGCGTGTCCGAGGAAGTGAAGATCTACGAGAAGCTGATCCGCGAGTCTTCGCTGGCCAATGCCGTATGCGCTCCGGGCACGCTCAAGATGATGGCGCAGTTCGCGGTGCTCACGCGCCTGGTCGAGCCCGAGAACTCGAGCATCTTCAGCAAGATGCAGGTCTACGACGGCGAAAGCCTCAAGGACACCGATCCGCGCGCCAAGAGCTACCAGGAATACCGCGACTTCGCGGGCGTGGACGAAGGCATGTCGGGCATCTCCACGCGCTTCGCGTTCAAGATCCTGTCGCGGGTGTTCAACTACGACAGCACCGAAGTCGCGGCCAACCCCGTGCACCTGATGTATGTGCTCGAGCAGCAGATAGAGCGCGAGCAGTTTCCCGCCGAACTCGAGACCAAGTACACCGGCTACATCAAGGAGTTCCTGTCGCCGCACTACGCCGAGTTCATAGGCAAGGAGATACAGACCGCGTACCTCGAAAGCTACAGCGAGTACGGCCAGAACATCTTCGACCGCTATGTCACCTACGCCGATTACTGGATACAGGACAACGAGTACCGCGACAACGACACCGGCGAAGCCTTCGACCGCGCCGCGCTCAATGCCGAACTCGAGAAGATAGAGAAGCCCGCGGGCGTGGCCAACCCCAAGGACTTCCGCAACGAGATCGTCAACTTCGTGCTGCGCGCGCGCGCCAACAACCAGGGCAAGAACCCGGCCTGGACCAGCTACGAGAAGCTGCGCCTGGTGATAGAGAAGAAGATGTTCTCCAACACCGAGGAGCTGCTGCCCGTGATCAGCTTCAACGCCAAGGCCAACGCCGAGGACGCGCGCAAGCACGAGGATTTCGTGATGCGCATGGAAGCCAAGGGCTACACGCCCAAGCAGGTGCGCCTGCTGTGCGAGTGGTACCTGCGCGTGCGCAAGAGCAGCTGAGCGCGGCGCGCGCTGCGCGCGCGTCCGACCATGGAGGGGGGCAAAGATGGCATTGCATATCATTGACCGCAGGCTTTCCGGCAAGAACAAGTCGGTGGGCAACCGCGAGCGTTTCGTGCGCCGCTACAAGCAGCAGATTGCCGAGGCGGTGCAGCGCGCCGTGGGCAAGCGCGACATCCGCCATATCGAGCAGGCCGAGAGCATCACCATCCCGCGCAAGGACATACGCGAGCCGCTGTTTCGCCACGGCCAGGGCGGCATCTCCGACACCGTGCACCCGGGCAACAGCGACCATGTGCGCGGCGACCGCATTGCGCGCCCCCAGGGCGGCGCCGGCAGCGGCTCGGGCTCGCAGGCCAGCGACAGCGGCGAGGGTGAGGACGACTTCACTTTCACGCTGTCCAAGGAAGAGTTCATGGAACTGTTCTTTGAAGACCTGGCGCTGCCGCGGCTGCTGCGCACCCATATCGCCAGCACCCAGCAGTATCGGCTGCGGCGCGCGGGCTACAGCCACGACGGCACGCCGCAGAACCTCGCATTGCTGCGCACCATGGGCGGGGCGCTGGGCCGGCGCATCGCGCTGACCAAGGCGCCGCAGCGCGAACTCAAGGCCCTGCAGGCCCAGCTCGAGGCGCTGCTGGCGCAGGACGATGGCACCAGCGAGGTGCTGGCCGAGCTGCAGCAGCGCATCGATGCACTCAAGGCGCGCATCGGCAAGGTCGCGTTCCTCGATCCCATAGACCTGCGCTTTCGCAGCCGCACGCGCGTTCCCGAGCCCAGCACCCAGGCCGTGATGTTCTGCCTGATGGATGTCTCCGGCTCCATGGACCAGGCACGCAAGGAGCTCGCCAAGCGCTTCTTCATCCTGCTGTACCTGTTCCTCACGCGCCACTACGAGAAGATAGAGATTGTCTTCATACGCCACCACACCCAGGCCACCGAAGTCAGCGAGGACGAATTCTTCCATTCGCAGGAAACCGGCGGCACGATAGTGAGCAGCGCGCTGGTGCTGCTCGACCAGATCATGCGCGCGCGCTACCCCGCGGCCGACTGGAACATCTACGTGGCCCAGGCCAGCGACGGCGACAACTTCAACGACGACACCGGCAACTGCCGCAGCCTGCTGGTCGAGAAGATCCTGCCGCTGGTGCGCTACTACGCTTATGTGCAGGTGGTGCAGGAAGAGCAGAGCCTGTGGCAGGAATACAGCCAGATTGCGCGCCAGTTCTCGCATTTCGCGCTGCGCAAGGTGTCGGTGCCCGGCGATATCTACCCGGTGTTTCGCGATCTGTTCAAGAAAGAGGGGGTCGCTGTATGAACCTTTCTCAGTACCCGGTGCTGGCGCCGCGCGCCGGCCCGCAAGTCTGGCGTCCCACGGCCGCGGCCGAACGCACACAGCGCGGCGTGCCCACGACGCCGCTGCCCGCGGCCCAGCGCCCGGCTCAGCCGTTGCCCGACCCCAGCGACTGGACGTTCGAGCTGATAGAGCGCTACCACGCGGCGATTGCCGATACCGCGCGACGCTTTGGCCTGGACACCTATCCCAACCAGCTTGAAGTGATCTCGGCCGAGCAGATGATGGACGCATATTCCAGCGCCGGCATGCCCGTGGGCTACCGGCATTGGAGCTATGGCAAGGATTTCCTCGCGACCGAGCGCCGCTACCGCCGCGGCCACATGGGCCTGGCCTACGAGATCGTGATCAATTCCAACCCCTGCATCAGCTATCTGATGGAGGAGAACACCACCGCCATGCAGGCGCTGGTGATCGCCCACGCGGCCTACGGGCACAACAGCTTCTTCAAGAACAACTACCTCTTCGGCATGTGGACCGATGCGGGCGGCATCATTGACTACCTGGTCTATGCGCGCGACTTCGTCGCCCAGTGCGAGGAGCGCCATGGCATAGAGACCGTGGAGCAATGGCTCGATTCCTGCCATGCGCTGTCCAATCTGGGCGTGGACCGCTACCGCCGTCCGAGCAAGAAGAGCCTGGCGCGCGAGCGCGCCGAGCGCGAGCAGCGCGAAGCCTATGCCCAGCAGCAGGTGAATGTGCTGTGGCGCACGCTGCCCACGCGCCCGGGGCGGGAAAATGCGGCGCAGGAAAACGAGCGCTTTCCCAAGGAGCCCGAGGAGAACCTGCTGTACTTCGTCGAGAAGAACGCGCCGCTGATGGAGCCCTGGCAGCGCGAAATCGTGCGCATCGTGCGCAAGATCGCCCAATACTTCTACCCGCAGCGCCAGACCCAGGTGATGAACGAAGGCTGGGCCACGTTCTGGCACTACACGCTGCTCAACACCATGTACGACGAAGGCTGGCTCACCGACGGCGTGATGATCGAGTGGCTGGCGTCGCACACCAATGTGATCTACCAGCCGCCGGCCGGCCACCGCGCCTACAGCGGAATCAACCCCTATGCGCTGGGCTTTGCGATGTACCGCGACATACGGCGCATCTGCCAGGAGCCGACCGAGGAAGACCGGCGCTGGTTCCCCGACATCGCGGGCACGCCCTGGCTGCCCGCGCTGCACCACGCGATGCAGAACTTCAAGGACGAGAGCTTCGTGGGCCAGTACCTGAGCCCGCAGCTGATGCGCGACATGCGGCTGTTCTCCATCCACGATGATTCGAGTCAGCGCGAGCTGCTGGTCAGCGCCATCCACAACGACGAGGGCTACCGTTCGCTGCGCCAGACGCTGTCGCAGCAATACGACCTGGGCGCGCGCGAGCCCAATATCCAGGTCTGGAACGTGAATCTGCGCGGCGACCGCGGCCTCACGCTGCGCCACACGCGCCACCAGGGCCGGCCGCTGAACGACGATGTGCAGGAGGTGCTCAAGCACGCGGCGCGGCTGTGGGGTTTTGGCGTGCAGCTCGAAAGCGTCAATGCCGACGGCGAGTCGCCCGTGCTGGTGCACTCGGTGCCGCCGCCGCCAGGCTAGCCAAGCGGCCGATCACGGCAGCGCGGCCATGGGCTGCGTCGGGTTTTGCGGGCTTTTGAGCGCTCAGGGTAAGTTCTGCGCAAGCTTCGCATGGCGTATGTCTAAAATCCCTGCTGCAGTGCAAGCCGGGGCGCCATGCCCCAGAGGAGTCAGCCGTGCAAGAGAACCAGACATCGAACGCCCAAGCCAAGCCCCGGCCGCGCGTCATCAAGAAATACCCGAATCGCCGGCTGTACGACACAGACACCTCCACTTACATCACGCTGTCCGAAGTCAAGGCGCTGGTCATGGCCAACGAGCAGCTCGTGGTGCGCGACGCCAAGACCGGCGACGACCTCACGCGCAGCATCCTGCTGCAGATCATTCTCGAGGAAGAAGCCGGTGGCGCGCCGATGTTCACCGAAGCCGTGCTGGCCAACATCATCCGTTTCTACGGCCATGCGATGCAGGGCAGCATGGGCGCCAGCCTCGAGAAGAACGTGCAGATGTTCAGCGACTTCCAGGCGCGCATGGTGGAGCAGGGCGCCACGCCTGAAATGTGGAACCAGTTCGTGCGCATGCAGCCGGCGCTGATGCAGGGCATGGTCGGCAACTACCTGGGCCAGTCGCAGAACATGCTCACGCAGATGCAGGAGCAGATGCAAAAGCAGACCGAGCAGATGCTCGAAGCCATGGGCTTGAAGCGCTAGTTCGCGGGCAGCAAGCCCCCCACCGCCGCGCGCAGCGCCTCGCGCAGGCATTGGCCCGGCCCTTCGAGCGGTCTGTCCCTGGGGCTCACCAGCGACAGCGCCGAGTCCTCCATGGTCAGCAGATGCCTGGCGACCAGCCCCATGCGCTGCGCATAGCGCGCGCCCAATGATTCCACCACGGCCACGCCCAGCTGTTCGCCCGCGAGTTCGCAGGCCGTGAACGATTGCGCGACCTCCATCAGCGGGCGGTAGTCTAGGCCGTTGTGTTCGAACGCCTGCTGCGTCGCCCGCCCCGCGGGCAGCGCGGGCGACAGCGCGATCAGGCCCAGCGCCGCGACTTCGGCCAGCGTCAGCACTTCGGCACCGGCCTGCGGGTGCTGCGGGTGCAGGATGGCGAACAGGCTCACCGCGGCCAGCGGCTCCTTGCGCACGCGCTCGTTGGGCGCCGCGGATCCGATCACGATGCCCAGGTCGATGCGGTGGTCCACGGCCATTTCATTGATTTCCAGGCCCGAGCCCGCGCGCACGGTGAACGTGATGCCCGGGTAGGCGCGGCGCACCGTGAGCAGCGCTTGCGGCAGCAGCATCGACGAGGCCACGGCGACCGCGCCCACGCTGAGCCGGTCGGACGCGCCGCGGCGGATATCGCTGGCCAGCCGGTCCACGGACTCCATGCCCGACAGCGCGTTGAGCACTTCGGGAATCAGCGCGCGGCCCTGGCTCGTCAGGTGCAGCCGCCGGTTCTCGCGGCTGAACAGCGCAAAGCCCAGACGGGTCTCCATGTCCTTGAGCAGCGCGCTGGCAGCGGGCTGGGTCATATGGATGGAGTGGGCCGCGGCGGTGACCGTGCGCTGTTGATACATCGCGCGCAGCAGCAGCAGTTCTCGGCGACTCAGCATATGTATTTCATATGAAAACAGTGGTTTTAGCTATTTGACCATAGGCCGCAGCGCGCCAAGAATAGATGGTCTGTCTTCACCGGTTCCGTTCATGCGCGCCAACGCCATTGCCTCGATCACCTGCATTCCCATGCGCCTGCCTTTTCACCATTGGAGCGAGCCGCCGCTGTTCGCGGGCCGGCCGCGCGACAAGCTCGACAGCGCGCTGGTGCGCGTCGAGACCGACGACGGCACGGTGGCCTGGGGCGAGTCGTATTGCGTGGAGCCGCGCGCGCTGCAGGCCATCTTCGAGACCCTGATCGCGCCGCTGGCCTGCGGCAGGCAGGCCGATGACGCAACGCTGCTGCCTTCCATGCAGCGCATGCTGCACAACCTGGGCCGCTCGGGCCCCGTGGTGCATGCGCTCGCCGGGCTGGATATCGCGCTGTGGGATCTGCGCGCCAAGAGGGCCGGGGTGCCGCTGTACGAACTGCTGGGCGGCAAGCGCCGCGACCGCGTGCGCGTCTATGCCTCGCTGCTGCAGTACTACGCCGACGCTGCCTTGCTCGAGCAGGTGAGCCAGCGCGCGCTGGCCGAAGGCTATACCGAGATCAAGCTGCACGAGCGCACCGCGCCCGCGCTGGCCGCGGTGCGCCGCGCCGTGGGCCCCGATGTGCCGGTGATGGTCGATACCAACTGCGCCTGGCTGCCGCACGAGGCCGAAGCCGCGATCACCGAAATGCTGCCCTACAAGCCGTTCTGGATCGAGGAGCCGATCTGGACGCCCGAAAACGACCAGGCCCTGGCCGCGCTGCGCGAACGCGTTGCCGTGCCGCTGGCCGTGGGCGAGAACGCCAGCTGCGCGCTGGCGCTGCAGCGCATGGTGGAGAACGCCACGGTGCAATACGTTCAGCCCAGCGTCATCAAGCTGGGCCTGACGGCAGCCTGGGAGATCTCGCGTGCCTGCGAAGGCAGCGGCGTGACCTGCGCTCCCCAGGTCGCATTCTTCGGGCCGGGCTTCCTGGCCAGCCTGCACCTGATCGCGGCGCAGACGACCGAAGTGTCGCTGGAGCGCCTGTATGTGGAGCTGGCCCATGTGCCTTATGGCCGCACGCTGCCGATAGAGCAGGGCTGGCTGCAGGTGCCTGATGGCCCCGGCCTGGGCGCCGACCCCGAGCCCGACCTGGCCCAGGGCCGCTACGCGCACTGAGAGCGCAAGAATTCAAAACAGGAGACAAGACATGCAGAACAACCGCCGCAGTTTCATCCACCACTGCACCGGTCTGGCGCTGGCCGGCGCCACGCCCTGGGCCCTGGCCAGCAGCGGCGCCTATCCCGACAAGACCGTGCGCATCATCGTGCCCTATCCCGCGGGCGGCGCGACCGACAACCTGGGCCGGCTCGCGGGCCAGGCGCTGCAGCAGGCGCTGGGCCAGTCGTTCATCGTCGACAACAAGGGCGGCGGCGGCACGACCATAGGCACGCGCGCGCTCGCGCAGTCGGAGCCCGACGGCTATACGCTGGGCATGATGGACAGCACGTTCACCATCAACCCCGGTCTGCTGGGCGCGCGCCTGGCCTACGACACGCAAAAGGACTTCACGCCTATCTGCCAGATCGCCAGCGCGCAGTTCGTGCTGGTCACGCATCCGTCGGTGCCGGTCAAGGACCTCGCGGGCTTTCTGGCCAAGGCCAGGGCCGAGCCCGGCACGCTGGCCTACGGTTCGGCAGGGGTGGGCAGCGGCCCGCACCTCGCGGGCGAACAGCTCGCCCAGCAGGCCGGGCTCAAGGTCATCCACATTCCCTACAAGGGCGGCGGCACGGTGATTTCCGACCTGCTCGGCGGCCAGGTGCAGTTCGCGTTCGCCACCGTGCCCACGCTGGCCGAACATATCAAGGCCGGCAAGCTGCGCGCGCTGGCCGTCACCGGGCCGCAGCGCGCGCCGCAGCTGCCCGACGTGCCCACGTTCACCGAAGCCAAGCTGCCGGGAGTGGACATCATGCCGCTGTTCGGCCTGATCGCGCCCAAAGGCATTCCCGCGGCCGCGCTTGACAAGATCAGCCGCGCCTTGCGCGCTTCCATTCGCCAGGGCGAGATGCAGGCGCGGCTCAGGTCCATGGGTTTCGAGCCCGTGGGCAGCACGCCCGCGGAGTTTGCGCAGCGCATCCAGGAAGAAGTCGCGAAATGGACCGAAGTGATTCGCAAGGGCGGCATACGGCCCGAATGAGCGGCTGTGCCTAGGTGCTGTCTCTGACCACGATATGGAAGCCCACGTCGACCACCGGATTCTCTATGGGGCGGCCTTCGGCGCGCGCCATCATGAATTCGGCCGCGATCTCGCCTATGCGCGTGCCGTCAAGCCGCACCGTCGTCAGCGCGGGCTGGGCATCCTGGGCAAAGCTCTGGTCGCCCATGCCGACGATGGCCAGCTGCTGCGGCACGTGCAGCCCCTGGTGCTGGGCTTCGATGGCCGCGCCCAGCGCCAGGCTGTCCGAACTGCAAAACACCGCGGAAATCTCCGGCGTGGCCTGTAGCAGCGATGCCAGGCCTTTGCGTCCCGCGCCCATGGTGCTCGGTGCACGCGTGAAGAAGCACTGCGCGGACTGCGCGCCCAGCGCCCGGGAACGGTCGATGAACGCCTGGGCGCGCGTGCGCGCGCGCGCATCGTCGCCGGTGATGATCGCGACATGCAGGTGTCCGCGCGCATGCAGGAATTGCGCCACCGTCTCGCCGATGGCGACATGCGAGAAGCCGACCAGCATGTCGATGGGGTTGTCGCTGAAGTCCCAGGTCTCGACCACCGGAATGCGCGAGGCGAGCAGGGCACGGCGCCCGCCCGCCGATGACGCCGCGCCGACCAGCACGATGCCGTCGGGCCGGCGCTGGATGATGGTCTTGATCAGCGCCTCTTCCTGCGCCGCGTCATAGCCGGCCTGTCCGATCATCAGCTGGTAACCACGGCGCTTGAGCGACTCCGCCAGCGACTCGACCAGCTCCTCGAACACCGGGCCGACCAGCGTGGGCAGCAGCGCCGCGACCATGCGCGCGCGCGCGGTGCGCAGTCCGCTGGCCATCGCGTTGGGCACATAGCCCAGCGCATCGACTGCGTGCCGCACCCGGGCCAACGTGTCGGCCGTGACCTTGTCGGGCGCATTCAGCGCGCGCGAGACCGTCATCGCCGAGACCCCCGCGAGGGTGGCGACATCTTGGACGGTAGCGGGCTTGTTGGACAAATCGATTCCTGTTGACTGCACGGCACGCGCAACGGCTGCATGGGCGGCCGCGCGGTGGCGGCAGGCCGATTGTATGCAGTTAGCAGGGGCGCGCCCTGCGGGCGCAGGCTGCGGAATCTCGAGCCTTCAGGGTAAACACTGATTCGTCCGCGAATGTTCACGTTAACAATCTGTTCTTGCGTAAATGTTAACGTTATCTGGCTATTAATTCATCATCGGGCGAAGGCGCGTGCCCGCCCCGCATATATCGGAGACAACAGATGAGAGCATTGAAATCCGCCACCACCGCCGTTTGCATAGGCCTGGCCGCCATGGGCGCTGCGACCTCGGCATTCGCCTGGCCCGACAAGACCGTCAACGTGATCGTTCCCTTCCCCGCGGGCGGCGCGACCGACACCATCGCGCGCGCGGTCAGCAACCACCTGGGCACGCAGTTCAAGCAGACCTTCGTGGTTGACAACAAGGCCGGCGCGACCGGCAGCATAGGCGCGACCCAGGTCGCACGCGCGCCCGGTGACGGTTATACGCTGCTGGTGGCGTCGCTCGCACCTTTCGTCGTCGCTCCGCACCTGATGAAGAACCTGCCCTACGATCCGCTCAAGGACTTCAGCTACCTCACCGTGGCCGTGCAGACGCCCAACGTGCTGGTCGTGAACCCCACGCTCGCGCCCAAGGTCAACAACATCCAGGACGTGATCGCTCTGCTCAAGGCCAGGCCCGGCGCGGTGAGCTTCGCGACCTCGGGCGCGGGCTCTTCCGACCACCTGACGGCCGAACTGTTCTGGCAGAAGACCGGCACCAAGGGCCTGCATGTGCCCTACAAGGGCGGCGCTCCAGCCATCACCGATCTGCTCGGCGGCCAGGTCGACATGTCGTTCCAGAACGTCAACGCCGTGATCCAGCACATCAAGTCGGGCAAGCTGAAGGCCATCGCCGTGACGGGCGACAAGCGCTCGCCCGTGCTGCCCGATGTTCCGACCACGGCCGAAGCCGGCGTTCAGGGCGTCGAGGTCTATGCATGGCAAGGCATTGCCGCGCCCAAGGGCCTGCCCGCGGACGTCAAGGCCAAGCTGCATGCCGGCATCCTCAAGGCGCTCAAGGACCCGGCGCTGACCAAGCAGTTCACCGACGCCGGTCTCGAAGTCGTGGGCAACAGCCCCGAGGAGTTCACCCAGTTCCAGGCCAGGGAGTTCGCGCGCTGGAAGCAGGTGATAGACACCGGCGGCATCACCGCCAACTGATTTTTCCACCTACCATTCCATGGCCTGACCTACGCGCAGGCCGATTCCATTTCTCCCTGCACCTGGTTCCACTATGGCTTCTTCCTCCACTCCTGTCGTCACCCAATTGCGTGTCATTCCGGTCGCCGGCCATGACAGCATGCTTCTCAACCTCAGCGGCGCGCACGCGCCGTTCTTCACGCGCAATCTGCTGGTGCTGACCGACAGCGCGGGCAACACCGGCGTGGGCGAAGTGCCGGGCGGCGAAAAGATCCGCCAGACGCTGGAAGACGCGGCGCAGCTGATCGTGGGCCAGCCCGTGGGCAACTACAACGCCGTGCTCAATGCGATGCGCGCCGAGTTCGAGGGCCGCGACAGCGGCGGGCGCGGACTGCAGACGTTCGACCTGCGCATCGCCATCCATGCGGTCACGGCCGCCGAATCCGCGCTGCTCGATCTGCTGGGCCAGCACCTGGGCGTGCCCGTGGCCGCACTGCTGGGCGAAGGCGTGCAGCGCACTTCGGTGCAGATGCTCGGCTATCTGTTCTATGTCGGCGACCGCACGCTCACCGACCTGCCTTACCAGACCGATCCCGGTGCGGCCAACGACTGGCAGCGCCTGCGCCATGAGAAGGCCATGACGCCCGAAGCCATCGTGCGCCTGGCCGAAGCCGCGCATGAGCGCTATGGCTTCGAAGACTTCAAGCTCAAGGGCGGCGTGCTGCGCGGCGAGGAAGAAGTCGAAGCCATCCGTGCGCTGCACGAGCGCTTTCCCCAGGCCCGCGTCACGCTCGATCCCAACGGCGGCTGGCTGCTCAAGGACGCGATCCGCATCACGCGCGATCTGCATGGCGTGCTCGCCTATGCCGAAGACCCCTGCGGCGCCGAAGGCGGTTTCTCGGGCCGCGAAGTGATGGCCGAATTCCGCCGCGCCACGGGCCTGCCCACGGCCACCAACATGGTCGCCACCGACTGGCGCCAGATGGCGCATTCGATCTCGCTGCAGTCGGTGGACATTCCGCTGGCCGATCCGCATTTCTGGACCATGGCCGGCTCGGTGCGCGTGGCCCAGCTGTGCCAGGCCTTCGGCCTGACCTGGGGCTCGCACTCCAACAACCACTTCGACGTGTCGCTGGCGATGTTCACGCATGTGGGCGCGGCCGCGCCGGGCCGGGTGACGGCGATCGACACCCACTGGATCTGGCAGGACGGCCAGTACCTGACCAAGAACCCGCTGCAGATCAAGAACGGCTACATCGAGCTGCCCCAGCGCGGCGGCCTGGGCATAGAGCTGGACATGGAGGCCGTCGAGCGCGCCCACCAGCTGTACCTGCAGCATGGCCTGGGAGCGCGCGACGACGCCATGGCCATGCAGTTCCTGGTGCCCAACTGGAGCTTCGACAACAAGCGTCCCTGCATGGTGCGATAAAGCGGCCCCAGCCCCCTCGCCGTGGAGACGGCGGGGGGCTCAGTGCATATGAACATGGCCCGGCGCTTTGCCCGGGCCTTTTTCTTGGTCGTCGTGCTCATGGTCTTCGTGCGGCGCAACGCCTTCGCGCGACTTGAGCAGCCATTGTTTTGCCAGCGCGGGATTCGCGCCCACGCCCTGGCCGCGCTGGTAGGCCAGGCCCAGCGCCCTTTGCGCCTGCGGGTTGCCCGCGTTGGCTGAGCGCCTGAGCCATTCGATTGCCGTGCGCATGTCCTTCTTCACCCCCAGCCCGGCGGCGTAGCTGGCATACAGCTCATATTGGGATTTCGAGGCGCAGCGCGCGTTGCCGTCGGCGGTCTTGCGGTACCAGCGCAGCGCGGCCGCAGGGTCCTGCGGCGCGCCGCCCAGACCGTCGCGGTAGAAGTCGCCAAGCATGCATTGCGCCAGCTCCATATCGTTTCCTGCCGCGGCATCGAACCACTTGAAGGCCTGGGCGAGGTCCTTGGGCGTGCCCGTGCCGTTGAGGTAGATGAAGCCCAGCTCCACTTGCGCCGGCCCATGGCCGCGCTGCGCCGCATGCAGCAGATGCGCGCGGCTGCGCGCCATGTCGATGGTGTTGCCGGAGCTGCCGTTGAACAGCTTGCTTTGCTGGTATTCGCGCTCGGCGGACGCGAGGTCCGCGGCAAGCGCGGGGGCGGCGGCCCAGCAGAGCGTGGCCGCAAGGCCCAGGCCTTGCACCCATGGATGGAAGTTGAATCGGCGTGGGGTCATCATGGCATGCGAAATGGGAGACGTTCGGGGACTGCAATGCGCACGCGGCCGAGTGCGAGCGGCCGCGTGCGCGCATCAGCGCTTTACTGGAAGGTCTGCGCGACGTTGGCGGGCACCACAATCTCGCTGGCCGGTGTCAGCGACAGCGTCACCGTGCGGCCCTTGCTGATCGACTGCAGCACGGTCTGCGCTTCGGCCAGCGAGTTCAGGCGCTGGGTGCGCAGCACTTCCGGCGGATGGAACGTGCCCTTGGCCGCATGCACCGACTCGACGGGACCGCCCTTGTAGGTGATGCTGGCGTTCATTCCGGGGCTGAACTGCGTATAGCCTTCGGGGATATATCCCTTGTAGCCCGCGTCCTGCACGTCGACCGAGACCTGGACGTAGAAGCCCGTGGGGTCGTTGGTGTACTGGTCGGTGGCCGTCACGATGCCGTTGGCCAGCAGCGGAATGTTCGGGTTCTTGTTCTGCGGCCCGACAAAGCCCTGGATGATGCGCCCTTCGTCGAGCACCACCGCGCGCACCGCGTTCAGGCCGTTTTCACGTCCCGGCTTGAACGGCCCCGAAGTCTCTATGCTCTTGTAGCTCGCGTTGGCCGCATCGCTGGCGCGGTACGAGGCCACCGAGCGGCGCTTTTCCAGCTGGTTGGAGAACTCGCTGGTCACCTTGCTGCCGTTGACGCTGGGCGAGTCGAACACCTTGGACGACATCGCGTCCAGCATGGTCAGCTGCTTGCCCGCGTTGGCCGGGTCGCGGTTGTAGGCCTTGAGCGCCTGGAAGACTTCGACAATCGGGAACTGGTTGGTGTGCTGGGGCGAGACGAAGTCCACGTCCACGGTGTTCTGCAGGTAGCTGAAGCCGTGCTGGAACGACAGGCGCAGCCAGCCGTTGTTCGCTGTGGGCGTGTTCAGGCCGTTGAAGCCGTAGCCGCCGTGGTAGCCGAAGGTGTAGAACTTGCCGTCGGCAGGGTTCTTCACGCGAAACAGCATGTTGGTGGTGCCTGGCGTGTGGCCGGGCGACCAGATCACCATGATCTTCACGTTGCCGTAGTCATACCACTTGTCATACTCGTAGAAGTTCGTGGTGCGTTCGCGGATCACGGTTTCCGACGCGGGCAGGGCGCCGGCGATGTTCCAGGTGTTGCCCTGCATGTCCGAGGTCACGGCCACGGCATCCTCCCTGGATGCCCACAGGCCTATCTTCTTGCCCGCGTGGTCCATCATCTTCAACTGTTCGACGACGGTGCCGTAATGGTCGCTGTGTCCGTGGGTCAGCCAGATGTCGGTCACGGAGCGCGGATCCACGCCCATCATTTCCATGTTCTTCCAGTACTGGTAGCCGCTGTTGGGCCAGCCCGCATCGACCTTGATCACCTTGTCGTCCGATGGATCGTCGGGCGTGCCCATGTCCGCCTTGAGCAGATAGGACGCGACTTCGTTGTCGCCCACGTAGTACATGGTGTTCTTGACCATCTCGAACGGCTCGGTGCTGCGCGAGTAGGGCGCAGATGTGGGGCTGGTCGCGTTGATGCTCATGTAGGGCTGGCCGGAGACGGGATCATTGCCCTTGTCGGCGAGCATGGGGCTTTGCGACGGCACTTCCCACACGGGCTTGCCATCGGTCTTGGACTGCGGCGTGAAATACCAGATCGCGACGACCTTGGCCGATTCGGCATGCTGGTAGTTCTTGTCGAACAGCACATAGGCGGCCTGGCGCGCGGTGGTGCCGTAGTCGTAGTTGGCGGTCACCGGAATCGAGGCGAAGTCGGCTGCGGCGCTCTTGGCGTAGTCGTCGGTGTTGACGTTGAACACCACGGCGTTCGGCGCGACGGAATAGGTTTCCTGGTAGCGGCGAATCGGCTGCGCGAACGCGCGCCCGGCCTGGTCGGCGGTCACCGTGCTGCCATCGCCGATGGTGATCGACCCCGCGCCCTTCTGGTAGACCCAGCCGGCGGCAATCATGGGCCCGGGCGTGTCGGCGTGGCGCGTGACCGCCGCACCGTACTTCTGCAGATTGAACTGGGCGGCCGACGACTTGCCCTTGGCCAGGATCACGTTGAATGTCTGCGCCGGGTCGGCGGGCACGCTGGCCTTGTCGGCGCCGTTGGGAATCCAGTCGACCAGATTACCCGGCACCAGCGCGGCCTTGAGCGCATTGACGCTGGCCGCGGCCAGCGCGTCCGTGGTCACGGTGCGTATGCCGCTTTGCGAAAGAATCGCCACGCTCAGGGTCTGATTGCCTGCGGCATCCGACGCCAGTGTGGGCTCCGCGTAGACCATGCCGGCCGAACGCACGGCGGTGGCGCCGGGCAGTGAGGGCGTGGTGCCGCCATCGCTGCCGCCGCAGCCCAGCAGCGTGGCAGATGAGATGAGCAGACTCAGCGCCCGCCAGTCTGTGAATACTGTCTTCATGGTGTCTCCTGTGAATGTATTTCCTGCCATCAACGGCGCCCTGGGCCATGGGCCGATTCCCTGCCTCTTGTGGAGGCGCTGGCGGCAGCCTGGACGCGCGGGCCGCGCTGCCAACGCTGCTGGCGGTGATGCCGCCCATATGGGGCGTGCTTGCAGGGGATGTCCCCTGTCGTGCTCCTGGATGTCTTCGCGCGGGGGTAAGGCATAGCCGGTACGGGCAAATATTTGCTTGTTCACGTTAACATCGCGAGCAGGCAGATTGTTATCGTTAACAATTTTGCGGCAATCAGGAATTACCCTGGCAGCGATCTGCCGCGCAGCGCGCCGCCGGGCACAGACTCGCGCCTGTGCCCGCGCGAGCATCAGCGGCCGCTGGAGCCGCTTCTCAAGTGGAAGTTGCGGTTGCGACCAGCGCGCGCAGATCGAGCTGGCCCGCGTGCATCGGCGGGCACCAGAGGTAGGCGC
>NZ_JAVWWA010000045.1:0-9585 GCF_036666375.1 Comamonas sp.
GCTGATGTCGCAGGTTCGAGTCCCGCTACGACCACCAAATTCAAGCCCCAAGCGCGCAAGCGCTTGGGGCTTTCGCTTTTCCGAGGCTGCACTCGGCCCCTGCCCTTTCAGCTCACACGGTCTGGTCGGCGCGCGTGAGCTGCCAGATCTCCACAACCTCTGCGACAAGAGCGACTGCCGCACCATTGGCGGGTGCGGCAATACGTATTTCTTTGTTACGCACTGCATCCAAACGCGTGCCTCCCGGGTAGTGGACAGGTCGGCACCAAATCGCAACCAACAAAGTGCATGACATTTCCTCCACTTCAAGGACATGCAAATGAATCGGTTCCAGATCTTTCGCCCGGTAGCGGTCATGTCGGCTGTTTTCGCTTTGGCTGCCTGCGGCGGCAACGGTGATGCGGATGCACCGGACCAACCGTCGGTCACCTTGGGCAACACCATCGCCGTCACCGCCTCCGGCCGTGTCATCAGCTTCAACCGTACCGATCCTGGCGCGCTGTCCAGCAACATCGCGCTTTCCGGCTTGGCGACGGGTGAAACCCTGGTCGGGTTCGATGTGCGTCCGGCCGACGGCCTGATCTACGCGGTCAGCTCGAACAGCCGCATCTATACGCTGGACGCCAAGACCGGTGCGCTGACGTTCAAGTCGGCGCTCAGCACCCCGCTCGCGGGCAGCCAGTTCGGCGTCGACTTCAACCCGGTCGCGGACCGCCTGCGTCTGGTCAGCAATACGGGACAGAACCTGCGCGTGGATGTGACCACGGGCACGGCCACCGTCGACGGCCCCATCAATGGCGTGGCCGGCGCGATCATCACGGCTTCGGCGTACACCAACTCGTTTGCCGGCGCGACGACCACACAGCTCTACAACCTCGATGCGGCCGGAACCTTGTATCTGCAGGACCCGCCCAACAACGGCACGCTGGCAAACCCCGTGGCGCAGAAGGTCGCGTTCTCGGTCAGCAACGGTTTCGACATCGATGCGCGCAGCAACCAGGCCTATGCGGCGCTGTCGGTGAACGGCAGTGCGCAGCTCTATACGATTGCGCTCAGCGGCACCGACGGCGCGAAACGCGTGGGCACGATCGGCAGCGGCGAAGCGCTGCTGGGCCTCACGCTCATGCAGCCCTCGGCGGCCGTGGTCTACGCCCTCGATGACGCCGGCCAGCTCAGAAGCTTCTCGCCGGCCACGCCCGGCACGCTGTCGGCGCCCGTAAGGATCTCGGGCCTCGCGGCGGGCGAAAACGTTCTGGGAATCGACTTCCGCCCGGCCAACGCACGCCTCTATGCGCTGACCGGCAACGGCCGCCTGCTGACCGTCGATCCGGCGACCGGCACCGCGACAGCAGTAGCCAGCCTGAGCGCCGACGCGGCCGATACCACCGCGCCTTATGCGGGCTTGCGCGGCAGCAGCTTCGTCGTCGATTTCAACCCCGTGGCCGACCGCCTGCGCGTGATCAGCAACCTGGGCCAGAGCCTGCGCATCAACGTCGACACCGGCGCGACCACGACCGACGGCGACATCAACCGCTCCACGCCCGCCGTGGTCGCGGCCGGCGCCTATACGAACAGCTTTGCCGGCACCACGGCCACCGATCTCTACG
Source organism: Comamonas sp. (assembly GCF_036666375.1). Lineage (GTDB taxonomy): Bacteria > Pseudomonadota > Gammaproteobacteria > Burkholderiales > Burkholderiaceae_C > Comamonas. The sequence goes on from NZ_JAVWWA010000045.1 coordinate 1,608, forward strand.
ACATCGACAGCGCCCAGAACGTGCTGGCCAAGCAGATGCCGCCCAACGACGGTACGCTGGTGAACGTGGGCGCGCTGAATCTGAGCGTCAACGGCGCGGGATCGCTGGACATCGCGGGCGGCGCCAACGGCCTGGTGCTGGCCGCGCTGCGCACCTCACCCCTGGGGCCGTTCAGCCTCTATACCGTCACGTTGACGACGGGTGCGGCCACGCTGTACGGCAACACCAGCGGCGATGCCACGCGCTCGTATATCGGCGGCGCAGCGGGCCCGGTGGTGCGCGACATCGCGATTCGCTATTGAGAGCGAATCCGCGCTTCTGACGCGACGCGCTCCACGCCTTGTCTCGCAAGGCGGCGTGGGCCGTCGCGCTGCGTTATGGCAAGTTCCGCATAACGAAGCGTGAAAAGCTTCGTTGGGTAAATCGGCAGACAAATCTAGCATCGTCAGGCTATCGCTGAGCCACCGCTTCCCGGTGGACCGCAGTGAACCCATCACCTGCCGCTGGATTCCCATGTCACCTACCCAAGCCCCCAAAGCTGACCTCGACACGCGCGTGCGCGTGGCTGTCGATGTCGGCGGAACGTTCACCGATGTCGTGCTGCTGCGCGGCGCGACCAAGCACACCGTCAAGGTGCTGACCACGCCCCAGGCGCCCGAGCGCGCCGTGCTGGCGGGCGTGGAGGAAATCCTGCGCCTCGCGGGCCTAGCCTGGCCGCAGGTCGAGCTGCTGATCCTGGGCACGACGCTGGCCACCAATGCGCTGATCGAACGCAAGGGCGCCAAGACCGCGCTGATCACCACCGAAGGCTTTCGCGATCTGGTCGAGATCGGCCTCGAGGACCGCTTCGCGCAATACGACGTCTTTCTGGAAAAGCCCGCGCCGCTGGTGCCGCGCCACTGGCGCCATGGCGTGAGCGAGCGCGTCAACGCCGCGGGCCAGGCGCTGACGGCGCTCGACGAGGACCAGGTCGTGGCGCTGGCGCGCCAGCTCGTGGCCGACGGCATTGAAAGCGTCGCCGTGTGCTTTCTGCACGGCTATGCGAATCCCCTGCATGAACGCCGCGTGCGCGCCCTGCTGGCCCAGCATGCGCCCGAACTCTGGGTGTCGCTGGCCTCCGATGTGTGCCCCGAGATCCGCGAATACGAGCGCCTGTCGACGGTCTCGGCCAACGCCTATGTGCAGCCGCTGGTCGCCGGCTATCTGCGCCGCCTGCAGCAGGGGCTCAAGGAGCGCGGCCTGCAGTCCGAGCCTTTCCTGATGACGTCGGGCGGCGCGCTGACCACGCTGCAAAGCGGCATTGACGAGCCCGTGCGCCTGGTCGAGTCGGGCCCCGCGGGCGGCGCGGTGCTGGCGCGCCAGGTGGCCGAGCAGATAGGCGCGAAGCGCGCGCTGTCGTTCGACATGGGCGGCACCACGGCCAAGATCTGCTTCATCGACGACTACCAGCCGCAGATCAGCCGCAGCTTCGAGTTCGGCCGCGTGCACCGCCATCTCAAGGGCTCGGGCCTGCCGATACGCATTCCCGTGATCGAGATGGTCGAGATAGGCGCGGGCGGCGGCTCGATTGCGCGCGTCAACCACCTGGGCGTGGTGCAGGTGGGCCCCGACAGCGCGGGCTCCAGCCCCGGCCCCGCGGCCTATGGCCTGGGCGGCGCGCTGCCCACGGTCACCGATGCGCATGCGGCGCTGGGCCATGTCGATCCCGCGCGTTTTGCCGTCGGCAAGGTGCAGCTCGACCCCGAACTGGCGCGCGCCGCGCTGGCCAGCGGCCTGGGCGCGCAGACCGGCCTCGCGCCCGAACCCGCGGCCCAGGCCGTGGTCGACATCGTCACCGAGAACATGGCCAATGCGGCGCGCGTGCATGCCTCCGAACTCGGCAAGGCCGCCGATGAAAGCACGCTGATCGCTTTCGGCGGCGCCGCGCCGCTGCATGCCGCGCTGCTGGCGCGCAAGCTGGGCATTGCGCGCCTGGTCGTGCCCAACTCGGCGGGCGTGGGCTCGGCGCTGGGCTTTCTCTGGGCGCCGGTCGCCTATCAGACGGTGCGCAGCCTGCACCAGCGGCTGGACCGCATCGATCACACGGCGGTGCAGCGCCTGCTGAGCGAACTCACCGAGACCGCCGACGCCATCGTGCTGCGCGCCGCGCCCGGCGAGGTGCTGGTGCGCCAGCGCCAGGTGTTCATGCGCTACGCGGGCCAGGGCCACGAGATTGCCGTGCCCCTGCCCGAAGGGCGGTTCGATGCCGCGGCCAGCGCCGCGCTGCACCAGCGCTTCGAGCAGCGCTACGCCGAACTCTACGGCCGCAGCCTGCCGCATATCGCGGCCGAAGCCGTGAGCTGGTCGGTGGCCGTGCAGGCCGGCGAACATGCGGCGCCCGCGCCCGACTTCATTCCCGCCGACCGCGCCGCCGCGGTTGCCACCCAAAGCCGCCAGGTCTATGACGCCGAGAACGGCGACTGGCATGCCGTTCCGGTCTATGAGCGCCATCTGCTGCAGCCAGGGCAATGGCTTGCCGGGCCGGCGCTGATTGTGGAAGACGAAACCACCACCCATGTGATCACGGGATTCGAAGTGCGCGTGAGCCAGCTCGGCGCGCTGATTCTCGACGACACCCTGCAGCTCGCGCCCAGCGTGCTGGAACATGAAGAGGCGGTGACCGCATGAGCGCCGCCGCACAAAGCCAGGCGTCGCGCCACGCAATACGCCAGCAGCTGATCTGGAGCCGCCTGCTGGCCGTGGTCGAGGAGCAGGCCCAGGCGCTGATACGCACCGCCTTCGGTACCTCGACGCGCGAGGCCGGCGATCTGTCGGCCGGCGTGTTCCTGCCCGACGGCCGCATGATTGCCCAGGCCGTGACCGGCACGCCCGGCCATGTGAATTCCATGGCCGACTCGGTGCTGCATTTCCTGCGCGCCTACCCCGCCGCGACCATGCGCGACGGCGATGTGTTCATCACCAACGACCCGTGGAAAGGCACGGGCCATCTCTATGACGTGGTCATGGTCACGCCGGTGTTCCACCAGGGCAGCATCGTCGCGCTGTTTGCCTCTACCGTGCATGTGGTCGACATCGGCGGCCTGGGCGCGGGGCCCGACGGCCTGGAGATCTACCATGAAGGCCTGTTCCTGCCGCTGCTGCACTTCGTGCGCGCCGGCGTGCTGGAGGAGTCCATCCTGGCCATCGTGCGCGCCAATGTGCGCGAGCCCGAGCAGGTCGAAGGCGATCTGCATGCGCTGGTCGCGTGCAACGCCGTGGGCGCGCGCCGGCTGCAGCAGCTGCTGCGCGAGTTCGCGCTCGACGACCTCCAGGCCCAGGGCGACTACATTGTCGAGCGCTCGGCGCGCGCCATGCGCGAAGCGCTGCGCGACTGGCCCAAGGGCACCTGGCACAACCACATGACGGTCGACGGCTACGACACGCCGCTGGAGCTGCACGCGGCCGTGACCATAGACGACGACGGCGTGCGCGTCGACTTCAGCGGCACCTCGGGCACGGTGGCGCGCGGCATCAACGTGCCCAAGGCCTATACCGATGCCTACACCTCGTTCGGCATACGCTGCCTGATAGGCTCCGACGTGCCCAACAACTCGGGCTCGCTGGCCGCGATCCAGGTGAGCGCGCCCGAGGGCTCCATCGTCAACGCGCTGCCGCCCGCGGCCGTCACCGCGCGCTCGGCAATAGGCCAGATGCTGCCCGATCTGGTGTTTGGGGCGCTGCGCCAGGCCCGGCCCGACCGCGTGCCGGCCGAAGGCGCGTCGGCGCTGTGGAACATCCATCTGGTCGGCGGCCGGCCGTTTCCCGGCGGGCCCAACGAAGCGCTGGCCCAGGCGCGGCGCTTCTCCATCACCAGCTTCACCACCGGCGGCACGGGCGCGCGCCCGGGCCAGGACGGCCTGTCGGCCACGGCCTATCCCAGCGGCGTGCGCAACGTCTCGCTGGAGATCCTGGAAACCCAGGCGCCGCTGCTGTTCCGGCGCAAGGAATACCGCGCCGATTCGGGCGGCGTCGGCGCGCAGCGCGGCGGCCTGGGCCAGACGATTGCCGTGGAGAACGCCGACGGCGCGCCCATGGTGCTGGCCGCGAGCTGGGACCGCGTGCGCTTCGCGCCGCGCGGCGCGCTTGGCGGCGGCGACGGCGCCAGGGGCCGGGCCTGGCTGCAGCACGCTGGCACGCCGCTGCGCGGCAAGGGCCGCCAACTCATTCCCGCGGGCGAGGTGCTGATCGTCGAGACGCCCGGCGGCGCGGGCCTGGGCAATCCGCGTGAACGCGCGCCCGCGCGCCTGGCGCAGGATCTGCGGGCCGGACTGGTCACACCCGAAAACGCGGCGCCCTACGCGGCGGCCACGGAGGTCTCGGCATGAGCGCGACCCAAGTCATACGCCAGCAGTTGGCATGGAACCGGCTGCTGTCGGTGGTCGAGGAACAGGCGCAGACGCTGATACGCACGGCGTTCGGCACGCCCACGCGCGAGGCCGGCGATCTGTCGGCCGGCGTGTTCCTGCCCGACGGCCGCATGGTCGCCCAGGCCGTGACCGGCACGCCCGGCCATGTGAATGCCATGGCCGAGTCGGTCAAGCATTTCCTGCATGCGTTTCCGCTGGACACCATGCGCGCCGGCGATGTGTTCCTGACCAACGACCCGTGGAAAGGCACGGGCCATCTGTTTGACATGACCATGGTCACGCCGGTGTTCCGCGCGGGCCGCGCCGTGGCGCTGTTTGCGGCCACGGTGCATGTGGTCGACATCGGCGGCATAGGCTCCAGCCCCGACGGCCTGGAGATCTACCACGAAGGCCTGTTCCTGCCCATATTGCGCTTCATCCGCGCCGGCCGGGTCGACCCCGCGGTGCTGGCCATCATTCACGCCAATGTGCGCGATCCGGCCCAGGTCGAAGGCGATCTGTTTGCGCTGGTGGCCTGCAACGAAGTCGGCAGCCGGCGGCTGCTGACGCTGATGCAGGAGTTCGCGCTCGATGACCTCGACGCCCTGGGCGACTACATCATCGGCCAGTCGGCGCGCGCCATGCGCAACGCGCTGGCCGACTGGCCCAAGGGGACCTGGCACAACACGCTGGTCGCCGATGGCTACGACGCGCCCATCACGCTCACGGCCAGGGTCACGATCTCGGACGACGGCATCGACGTGGACTTCGCCGGCACCTCGGGCACCGTGGCGCGCGGCATCAACGTGCCCAAGGCCTATACCGATGCCTATACCTCGTTTGGCGTGCGCTGCCTGGTGGGCGCCGACGTGCCCAACAACGCCGGCTCGCTGGCGCCGATTCGCGTCCAGGCGCCCGCAGGCTGCATTCTCAACGCGCTGCACCCGGCAGCGGTGACCGCGCGCCATGTCGTCGGCCAGCTGCTGCCCGACGTGGTGTTTGGCGCGCTGCGCCAGGCCAGGCCCGATCTCGTGCCCGCCGAAGGCGCGTCGTCGCTGTGGAACCTGCAGCTGGTCGGCGGCGAAGGCCTGGCCGGTGCCAGCGCCGAAGACAACGCCGCGCTGCGCCATGGCCCGCGCTTCAACATCATCAGTTTTTCGACCGGCGGCACGGGCGCGCGCCCGGGCCAGGACGGGCTTTCGGTCACGGCCTACCCCAGCGGCGTGCGCAATGTGTCGCTGGAAATTCTCGAGACCCAGGCACCCGTGGTCTTCGAGCGCAAGGAATTGCGCCAGGACTCGGGCGGCGCCGGCGCGTCGCGTGGCGGCCTGGGCCAGGTGATCGAAGTGCGCCATGCCGACCCGGCCGCGGCGCTGCTGATTGCCGCGGCGTTCGACCGCGTGCACCACCCGGCGCGCGGCGCGCTCGGCGGCCTGGACGGCGCGCCCGGCCACCTGCAGCTGGCCTCGGGCGCGACGCTGCAGCCCAAGGGCCGCCAGGTCGTGCCCGCGGGCGACCGGCTGATAGTCGAGACGCCCGGCGGCGGCGGACTGGGACGGCCCGCGCAGCGACCGCTGGCGCGCATCGAGCAGGACCTGCGCCACGGCCTGATCTCCTCCGAGGGCGCCGCAGTCTATGCCGCTGCCCCCGCCAGGCCCTGAATGCCTGCCGACTTTCTTTTTCCCGCGTTCCCAATAAAAGCCATGAAACTCTTGTTCACGTCCCATTCCCGTTCCCTTCTGGCCGCAGCCCTGCTGTCCATAGGCCTGGCCAGCCACGCGGCGCCACCCGATCACTCGGGCACGCTGACGCTGCTGCTGCCCACCGAGCCCACGGCGCTGGTCACCGTGAGCAATGTCGCCACGCCCATCCTGAGCGTCAGCGCCAAGGTCACCGAAGGCCTGCTCAAGTACGACTACGGCGTCAATCCCCAGCCCCAGCTGGCAACGAAATGGAGCATCAGCCCCGACGGCCTGACCTATACCTTCAATCTGCGCCAGGGCGTCAAATGGCATGACGGCCGCGAGTTCACTTCGGCCGATGTCGCGTTCTCCATCGATCTGCTGAAAAAAATCCACCCGCGCGGACGCAACACCTTTGCCAACGTCAACGCCATCGACACGCCAGACAAGCACACGGCCATCATCCGCCTGTCCAGGCCCGCGCCGTATCTGATACGCGCGCTGGTGGCCACCGAGACGCCCATCGTTCCCAAGCACCTCTACGACGGCACGCAGGCGCAGTCGAACCCCCACAACAACGCCCCGGTGGGCACCGGCCCGTTCAAGTTCAAGGAATGGGTGCGCGGCAGCCATATCGTCTATGAGCGCAATGCCGATTACTGGGACAAGCCCAAGCCCTACATCGACCAGCTGATCGTGCGCTTTGTCGGCGACCCGGCCGCGGCGGCCGTGGCCTTCGAGACCGGCAGCGTCGATCTGGGCTACCGCACGCCCGTGCCGCTGTCCGATCTGGAGCGCCTCAGGAAGATCCCCTCGCTGCGTTTCGAGACCAAGGGCAACAGCTATTCGCACAACGTCACGCGGCTGGAGTTCAACCTCGACAACGCCTACTTCAAGAACGACAAGGTGCGCCAGGCCGTGGCCCATGCGCTGGACCGCAGCGTGATCGTCAAGGTCGTGAACTACGGCTACGGCAAGGTCAGCTATTCGCCCATCGCTCCCGGCCTCACGGCCTACCACGACCCCGCGCCCTCGCCCTATGCCTACGACCTGAAGAAAGCCAATGCGCTGCTCGACGAGGCCGGCTATCCGCGCAAGGCCGGCGGCGTGCGCTTCGAGCTGCCGCTGGACTTCAACCCGATCAGCGCCGAAGGCTCGCGCCTGCCCGACTACATCCGCACCGCGCTGGCGCGCATTGGCATAGCGGTGACGGTGCGCGCCCAGGACCCGAGCGCCTTCATCAAGCGCATCTACACCGACCGCGACTTCGCCTTCACCACCAACGGCGCGAGCAACCTGTTCGACCCGACGGTGGGCGTGCAGCGGCTGTACTGGTCGAAGAACTTCATCAAGGGCGTGCCCTTCTCCAACGGCACGCACTACAACAACCCCGTGGTCGACAAGCTGCTCGAAGACGCGGCCGTGGAAAACGATGTCGCCAAGCGCAAGAAGCTGTTCAAGGACTTCCAGGACACCGTGGCGCGCGACGTGCCCGATCTCAACCTCTACCAGCCCGAGTTCATCACCATTGCCAACCAGCGCGTGCACGACCACTCGCTGACGGCCGATGGGGTGGAATCGAATCTGGCGGATGTGTGGGTCGAGCCCAAGAAGTAAATACCGGCCCTTCGACAAGCTCAGGGCGAACGGGGGAAGCGCCCTTCGACAAGCTCAGGGCGAACGGGGGGAGGCGCCCTTCGACAGGCTCAGGGCGAACGGGGGCTGGCCCTTCGACAAACTCAGGGAGGACGCGGAGGGCCCTTAGCCAGGCTCGGGGCGAGCGGTCAAGATCCGTTTGGGCTGAGTCCTGAGCCCGTCGAAGAATCGAAGCCTGCCATCAAGGCATTGCCGGACCGGGTCGCTCAGCCGACCAGCGTCTGACGCAAGCCCCGTGCGCATGAAACAAATCCG
>NZ_JAVWWA010000045.1:9685-12114 GCF_036666375.1 Comamonas sp.
GGTCGCTCAGCCGACCAGCGTCTGACGCAAGCCCCGTGCGCATGAAACAAATCCGTCATGAAAACGAAATACGCAAAAAGTAACATTTGCACACATCGTTCCCTGCGTACTGTTTCATGCCCGAAATCACTGAGTATCTAAGCGACTTCCGGCCTCGTTATCGCCAGCCCAGCGCGGCCGATCTCTGCATCGAAGTGCCGAGCATGACGCCCGACGAGACGAATGAAAAAGTCATGGAGGTCTTCGGCCGCCACCGCGATCTGGTGAGCCTTCCCGTCGTCGAAGGCAATCAGCCCATAGGGTTGATCAACCGCAATATCTTCCTGTCGCAGATGAGCAAGCAGTTCCGCCAGGAGCTGTATGGCAAGAAGAGCTGCATTGCCTTCATGGACAAGGAGCCGCTGATCGTCGATGCCGCGCTGGACATCGATGCGCTGACGCTCAAGACCGTCGAGTACGGCGAGAAGGCGCTGTCGGACGGCTTCATCATCACGCGCGCCGGCGCATTTGCCGGCACCGGCAACGGCCTGCAGCTGATGCGCGCAGTCGCCGAAATGCAGGCCTCGCGCAACCGCCAGATCATGCACAGCATCGAGTACGCAAGCGTGATCCAGCGCTCGACGCTGCGCAGCTCGCTGGACGCCATGGCGCGTGCCTGCCCCGACGCCCATCTGGTCTGGGAGCCGCGCGACATCGTGGGCGGCGATTTCTACCAGTTCTGCACCGACGCCGACGGCTGGTTCGCCACGGTGGCCGACTGCACGGGACATGGCGTGCCCGGTGCATTCATGACCTTGATTGCCTCGACCAGCCTCAACCAGGCCATAGAGCAGAACGGTCCCCGGGACCCGGCAAGCCTGCTGGGCCATGTGAACCGCAGCATCAAGCAGATGCTGGGCCAGGTCAACGGCCAGGACGGCACGCCAGGCTCCGACGACGGCATGGACGCAGCCTGCTTCTGGTTCGAGCCGGCAAGCGGACGATTGATCTTCGCCAGCGCCCGGCTGACCATGTTCGTGCTGCGACCCGGCGCCGACAGCGTGGAGATGCTCGACGGCCAGCGCAAGGGCGTGGGCTATGTGGACAGCGACTTCGACTACGTCTGGCACAACCAGGAAGTGATTCTTTGCCCGGGCAGCCTGGTCTTCGTGAGCACCGACGGTCTGATAGACCAGATCGGCGGGCCGCGCGGCATCGCGCTGGGAAAGCGCCGCGTGCGGGAGCTGCTGCTCGAACAAAGAGAAAAAACGCCCGCCCAGGTCAATGCGGCCGTGCTCGACGCGCTGCGGCTGTGGCAGGGCGAGCACCACCGGCGCGACGACCTGACCTTCTTTTGCTTTCGTGCCTGAAAGATTGCCCCTCTATGCCCTCCCGCATGTTTGCCGACAAATACGGCTCCTTCTTCACCCTGGCGCGCCAGCATCAGGTCATCTTCTACTACGTGGGCTACTTCTCGCAGCACATCGTGGCCGCCATGGCCGACGCGGTGAAGCTGCAGCTCGAAGTCGCGGGCGTGGCCCCGGCCACGCGCCGCAAGCTGTTCTCGTCGTTTGTCGAGATGGCGCAGAACATCATCCATTACTCGGCCGACTCGCTCACGCCCGCGAGCCAGAACAACGGCGAGCTGCGCCACGGCTCGGTGTGCATACGCCGCGAGGACGACGGCAGCTTTCTGCTGCTGTGCGCCAACCCCATAGAACCGCTGATCGCCGAGGATCTGCGCGTGAAGCTGGGCGCGCTGCGCAACATGACGCTCGACGAGATCAAGCAGGCCTACCGCCAGACGCTGCGCGAGGAGACGCCCGAAGGCAGCAAAGGCGCGGGCATGGGATTCCTGACCCTGGCCCGCGACGCACGCCAGCCGCTGGAATTCGACTTCGACACGCAGCATGAGTCTGGCGATTCGCCGGTCTTCTATTTGAAGGCGGCGATCTGAGCCCCGACGGGCTCGTCAACGAATCGAGATTACGCATGGAAAACCTCTACATCGCTCCCACGCCCAGCTCTCCCGAAGTGGACTTCCAGTTCGATGCCCGCACCCTGAGCCTGCGCGGCGAGTCCTATCCAGAGAATGCCGCGGCGTTCTATGGCGACATCATCGCGCGGCTCAAGGAATTCCTGGGCGCGCAAAGCGGCATCACGCTGGAAGTGAACATCGCGCTGGCCTACTTCAACAGTTCGAGCACGAAAATGCTTTTCAACCTGATCGAGGCGCTGAGCAACGCCGCCGAAGACGGCAATGCGGTGCGGCTCAACTGGTTCCACGACGAGGAGGACGACACCATCCTCGAGTTCGGCCAGGAGCTCAGCGAGGATTTTCCGGCGCTCGCCTTCGTCACCCGCGCCATCGAGGCCTCCTGAATGCAAGCCCTGCCGGTGCACGATCTTTTCGCCGCCGAGAACCAGGCGCTGCTGGCCGCGAAGGCCGC
>NZ_JAVWWA010000045.1:12214-37607 GCF_036666375.1 Comamonas sp.
CGGTGCACGATCTTTTCGCCGCCGAGAACCAGGCGCTGCTGGCCGCGAAGGCCGCTCACTCGGCATCGGCATCGGCGCCGAATGGGCAGGCGCTGGGCGATCTGATCACGGCCTTCGAACGGCTGCTGCGCGAAACCCGCAGGCTGGTGCGCCGCAGCGACAAGGCCGAGCTGGAAATGAACCAGCTGAACATGCGGCTGCAGGATCTGGCGGCCGAGCTCGAGCACCGCGCCAACCACGATCCGCTGACCGGCGTGCTCAACCGGGCAGCGATCATCGATCTGGTGAATCGCCAGTTCGGGCGCCATGACCTCGCGCTGATCGTTCTCGACATCGATCATTTCAAGCGCATCAACGACAGCTTCGGCCATCCCATGGGCGACAAGGTCATTCTCGGTGTCGTGGCCTGCCTGCAGGCCGTGGTGCCGGCCGCGGCACAGGTGGGCCGCGTGGGCGGCGAGGAGTTCACGGTCGTGCTGCCCCGGCACGATGGCCTCGAATCGGAGCGCGTCGCGCAGGCACTGCGGCGTGCAATCGAAAGCCACGCCTTCGATCTGCCCGACGGCAGCGGCGTCACCGCCAGCTTCGGCGTCTGCTGGGCGCCCGCAGGCGGCGATTTCGACACCGCCTACGGCCTTGCGGACGAAGCACTGTTCATCGCCAAGCGTGCCGGTCGCAACCAGGTCAGGCTCACGACGTCCTCTTCGCACCCTGCCGAGCATGTGGTGTAACCCTGGACCGGGAGTGCTGGATACCAGCTTGTCCTTCCTGCGCGCCACGCCGCTGCCGCAGCCGGGTCCGGGCCTGACATGGCGGGTGCTGGTCGTCGACAACGACCCCGATGTGCATGCCGCCACCTGCACCGCGCTCGAAGGCCAGATGCTGTTCGAGCGCCCGCTGGTGTTCATGCATGCGTTCTCGGGGGACGAGGCACGCCGCCTGCTGCTGCGCGAGCATGACCTCGCCATGGTGCTGATCGACGTCGTGTCCGAGCGGGCCAGCGCGGGACTCGATCTGGTGGATTTCATCCGCCACAGCGCGGGCCTGAAAAACACGCGCATCGTGCTGCGCACCGGCCAGCCGGGCCAGGTGCCCGATCTGGAAACGCTGCTGCGCTACGACATCAACGACTACCGCACCAAGGCCGAACTCACCCGCGACCGGCTGCTGGCCATGGTGGTCACCGCCGTGCGTTCGTACAAGCAGCTGTGCGCGGTGCACGCCAGCGCCTACCACGACCCGCTGGTCGACCTTCCCAATCGCTCGCACTTCATCGACAAGGTCAACGAGTGCGAGCTGCGGGGCACGGATGACTACATCCTGGCGCTGCTCGACATCGACGATTTCAGCGCGACCAACGACATGATGGGCCACCATTTCGGCGACCGCCTGCTGGAGAAAGTCGCGCGCCGCCTCGAGGACTCGCTGCCGCCCGGCGTGCTGCTGGCGCGGCTGGGCGCCGACACGTTCGCGGTGCTGGGCGCGGTGCAGCAGGTGCAGCCGCGACGGCTGCTGGAGTGCGTGCGCCAGCCCCTGCATATCGACGGCGTGCCGCACAAGGTGTCGCTCACCTGCGGCTACGTGTTCCTGCCCCAGCAGCCCCAGCCCGGCGCCGATCTGATCAAGGACGCGACCATTGCGCTCAAGCGCGCCAAGCGCGACCATCGCGGCCAGCACCTGCAATATGCCCAGCAGATGGGCACCGAGGCGCGCGCGCGCGCCGTGCTGCTGTCCAAGCTCAGGGAAGCCATTGAGAAGCAGCAGCTGTTCCTCGTATACCAGCCGCAGCTCAATCTGGCCACGCAGCAGCTGATAGGACTCGAAGCGCTGCTGCGCTGGCGCACCGAGGACAACCGCTTTATCCCGCCCGACCAGTTCATTCCGGTGGCCGAGCATTCGGGCCTGATACTGGCCCTGGGCCAATGGGTGCTGGCGACCGCCTGCGCGACCATGCGCGAGCTGCTGGACACGGGACTGGCGCCGCTGCGCATGGCGGTCAACGTCTCGACGGTGCAGCTGCGCGACCCGGGCTTCTTCGGCCTGGTCTGCGCGGCGCTCGCGGCCAACGGTCTGCAGGGGTGCCATCTCGAACTCGAAATCACCGAGTCGGTCGCCGCGCTGCCGACCAAGCTGCTGGACGCCACGCTGTGCGCGCTGCGCGCCGAAGGCATTTCGATCGCCATCGATGACTTCGGCACCGGCTACTCATCGCTGAGCTATCTCGAGCGCCTGCCGCTGGACCGCATCAAGATCGACCGTTCGTTCACGCGCCAGCTGGGCGATCCGCATGGCGCGCGCATCGCCGAAATGGTCGCAGACCTGGGTCACAAGCTGGGACTGGCGGTGCTTGCTGAGGGCATTGAAGATGCCGGCGCCTGGCAGGCGCTGCTGGCCATGGGCTACCAGGAGGGCCAGGGCTATCACATCGCCAGGCCCATGGACAAGACGGCCCTGGTCCAGTGGCTGGGGCGCCACCCCGAGCGCCTGCGCGCGGCCTGAGGCCTGCAGCGGCCCCGCCTCAGGCGGCCAGCCGGTGCTGCGCGCCCGGCACCGCAGCAATCAGGCTGCGCGTGTAGGCATGCTGCGGCCGCTGCCAGATGTCCGCGTGGCTGCCGGTCTCGACAATCTTGCCCTGGTGCATCACCAGTACCCTATCGGCGAAATAGCGCACCACCGACAGGTCGTGCGAAATGAACAGGTACGACAGGCCGAAGTCCTCCTTGAGCTCGACCAGCAGGTTCAGGATCTGCGCCTGCACCGACACGTCAAGCGCCGACACCGGCTCGTCCAGCACCACCAGCGCAGGCCGCACGATCAGCGCGCGCGCAATGCCTATGCGCTGGCGCTGGCCGCCCGAGAACTCGTTGGCATAGCGCGCCGCGGCGTCGGCCGGCAGGCCCACGCGATCGAGAATGCGCGCGATGCGCTGGCGGCGTTCGTCGCGCTGCGCCACGCCATGCACCACCAGCACGCTGTCGAGAATGTCGAACACGCTGCGCCGCGGATTGAGCGAAGCGTACGGGTCCTGGAACACCATCTGTATGCGCCGGCGCCAGGGCTTGAGCGCGCTGCCGGCAAGCGGCGCGATGTCGGTGCCGTCCAGCACGATGCGCCCGCGGCTGGGATCGACCAGGCGCAGCAGCGTGCGCGACAGCGTCGACTTGCCGCAGCCCGACTCGCCCACCAGGCCCAGGGTCTCGCCGGGCGCGATGTCGAAGGAAACGCCGTCGACCGCGCGCACCACCCCGCCCTGGCGCGTCGCGTACGCGGTATGCAGATCCTGCACCGACAGCAGCGGCGCCGTGGCCGCGGCCACCGGCCTTCTCGCGGGCGTGGCCGTAGGCAGGTGCAGCATGAAGTCGCGCGCCTGCGTCGCGGGATCGGTGCGCACGCGGATCTCGGGCAGGCGTTGGGCCGTGTAGTGCAGCGCGCGGCCGCCGTGCAGCGAGGCGCCCAGCAGGCCGCGCGTATAGGCATGTGCGGGCCGCGCAAAGAGTTCGGCCGTCGCGGCCTGCTCGACCTTCTCGCCCGCATACATCACGGCCACGCGGTCGGCCCATTGCGCGACCAGGCCCAGGTCATGGGTGATCAGCAGCAGGCCCATGTCGAACGCGCGGCGCAGGCCGTCGAGCAGCTCGAGAATCTGCGCCTGCACCGTCACGTCGAGAGCGGTCGTCGGTTCGTCGGCGACCAGCAGGCGCGGCCTGCAGGCCATCGCCATGGCAATCATCACGCGCTGGCGCTGGCCGCCCGAAAGGTGGTGGGGGAAGTCGTCGAGCCGGCGCTGGGGCTCGGGAATGCGCACCAGATCAAGCAGCTCGGCGGCGCGCTGGCGCGCCGCGGCGGCCGTCAGGTGCTCGTGCTGGCGCAGCGTCTCGATGATCTGCGCGCCAATCGTATGCACGGGATTGAGCGAAGTCATGGGCTCCTGGAAGACCATGGCGATATCGCGACCGCGCAGCGCGCGCAGTTCGGCCGGCGGCATGGCGACTATGTCGCGGCCGTCGAACAGTATGCGCCCCTTGAGCGTTGCGCCCGGCGCGAGCAGCCGCAGGATGGCCAGCGCGGTGGTGGACTTGCCGCAGCCCGACTCGCCGACCAGTGCCAGCGTTTCGCCGCGCTGGATTTGCAGGTCCAGGCCGCGCACCGCCTGTATGGGGCCGCGCGCACCGCGAAACGCGATGTCGAGGCCGCGGATGTCGAGCAGCGGGGCGGCGTCAGTATTCAGATCAAGAGCCATGTCAGCGTCCACGCAGTCGGGGGTTGAGGGCGTCGTTCAGGCCTTCGCCCACGAGATTGAGAGCCAGCACCGTCAGCACGATGGCCGCGCCCGGCAGCGCGCACAGATACCAGGAGGTGCGCAGCAGCTCGCGGCCTTCGCCAATCATGCTGCCCCAGCTCACGGTGTTGGGGTCGCCCATGCCCAGAAAGGACAGCGCCGACTCGATCAGGATGGCGCTGGCCACCAGCACCGAGGTGGTCACGATCACCGGCGGCAGCGCGTTGGGCAGCATCTCCTGCAGCATGATGCGCAGGTGGCCGAAGCCCTGGCTGCGCGCGGCCAGCACGAACTCCATTTCACGCAGCGTGCGGAACTCGGCGCGCACCAGGCGCGCAATCACCGGCCACGACGCCAGGCCTATGGCCAGCACGATCACCGTCACCGAAGGCTGGCCAATCGCCACGACCACGATCACGAACAGAAACGACGGCATGGTCTGGACCAGCTCGGTCACGCGCACCAGCACATCGTCGACCCGGCCGCCGAAGTAGCCCGCAGTCGCGCCGACAACGACGCCTATCGCCAGGCTCAGCACCGCGGCGACCACGCCCACCGACAGCGACATGCGCGCGCCATGGGCTATGCCGGCCAGCACATCGCGGCCCATGGAATCGCTGCCCAGGGGAAACGCCGGGTCCTGGCCGGGCCACAGCAGCGGCGTGGCCACCATGTCGAGCGGATCGCCGGGAAACAGCCACGGCGCGGCCAGCGCCATGGCCAGCACCAGCAGCAGGAACAGCACGCCGCCGACGGCGGCGGCATTGCGCACGAAGACCTGCAGCGCGGCGTGGCCGCCGGCGCCGGCCGACAGCCCGCGCAGCCGGCGCCACAGGACATGCAGCGCGAGCAGCCCGGGGCCGGTGCGCGTTGCGGGATACGGAGTGGACATGGAAAGCAGTCTCAAAGGGAAAAATGGAGGGCGGGCTCAGCGCAGTTGAATGCGCGGGTCCAGCCAGGCATGCAGCAGATCGACCAGCATGTTGGCCAGGATCACCAGCAGCGACGACAGCAGCAGGATGCCCAGCAGCACGGTGTAGTCGCGCGCCATCACCGACTCGAACGCCAGCCGGCCCAGGCCCGGCCAGCTGAACACCGTCTCGACCACCACCGCGCCGCCCAGCAGCGTGCCGAAGTGCATTCCCGCCACCGTGGTGACGGGAATCAGCGCATTGCGCAGCACATGGCGAAAGCTCACGCGCAGCGGGTGCAGGCCCTTGGCGACGGCGGTGCGCACGAAGTCCTGGCGGCTGACTTCCAGCATGGAGGCGCGCGTGAGCCGCGAGAAGATCGCCACATAGAAGCCCGACATCGCCAGCGCAGGCAGCACCAGATGGCGCAGCCGGTCGAGCACGCTGTCCCAGCCCGTCAGGTGGGCGCCAATGGTCGCGCTGCCGCCCGTGGGCAGCCAGCCCAGGTGCACGGAAAACAGCACCACGCTCATCAGGCCCAGCCAGAAGCTGGGCGTCGAATACAGCAGCAGCGCCAGCACCGACAGCACGCGGTCCGGCCAGCGGCCCACGCGGCTGGCCATGATGCTGCCCAGCAGCAGGCCGACGGCCAGCGCCGCGCCCAGCGCGGCCAGCATCAGCAGCAAGGTGTTGGGCAGGCGCGAGCCTATGAGTTCGGTGACCGGCATGTTGTAGCGCGGCGAAGTGCCCAGGCTGAAATGCGCGAGATTGTTCAGATAGGCGCCCAGCTGCTGCAGCACCGGCAAATCGAGGCCGAAATGGCTGCGCATCTGCGCCATGCTCTCGGCCGTCGCCGAGCCCGATTCTGCGGCGATCACATCGGCCGCGTCGCCGGGCACCAGCTGCAGCAGGCAGAAGTTGAGAACGACCACGCCGATCACCGTGGGCACGGCCTGCCACAGCGTGCGCCGCAGGACCCGGCCGGCTTTGAGAAGATTCATGAGGATCAATGCAATGGAGAAGGAGAAGCGCCCACCAGCATAGAAGCGCGCCCCCGGCGCGCGCAACGAACGAAAGCGAGTAAGCAAAATCGGTTTTCGCCCCAGGTCCGACCCGGCACGATCGTCGCTAGCATTCCGTCCATGCAACGCTTCACCATTTCGCTCCAGGACAGCCTGGCCCAGGAATTCGACGCCTTCATGGCGCGCACCGGCCACAGCAATCGCTCCGAGGCCATACGCGATCTGCTGCTCACGCATCTGGGGCGCCAGCGCGAGGCCACGCAGGCCATGGGACCCTGCGTCGCCAATCTCTCCTATGTCTACGACCACCATGAGCGTGAACTCTCCGAGCGCCTGGCGCGGCTGCAGCATGCCCACCACCATCTGACGATTGCCACCACCCATGTGCATCTGGACCATTCGCGCTGCCTGGAGACCGTGATGCTCAAGGGCCCGGCCGAGCAGGTGCGGCAGTTCGCCAACCAGCTGATGGCCGAGCGCGGCGTACACCATGGGCAGCTGAACGTGGTCATGGGCCAGGTCGGGGCAGACACGCACCACCATCATCACGATTGAGGCCCCAGGTGCACCACAAAGGTGCGCACACCCGTTGCGCCACTTGGTATGAAGTTTGCTGAAAACTTCATACATGTTGAACTCCACTGCCCTTTTCCCTTCCCGTCCCCACCCAACGGCCGCGCGCCTGGTGGCTGCTGCTTTCCTGACCCTGGGCCTGCCCTTGGCTGCGGCCGCGCAGGAAAGCGTGCTCGCGACTGTCACCGTCAAGGGCCAGGCGCTGCAGGCCGGCCGCGCGGCCTACTCGGTGCCCACGCTGGGAAGCGAGGAGATCAAGCAAGCCGCGCTGTCCGAAGTCGAGGCCTTGTGGCGCCAGGTGCCGGGAATGCATGTCAACGACTACCAGCTGAGCGGCGTCGCCAACAGCGTGGTGCTGCGCGGGTTCTCGGGCGGCGGCCATGGCGGCGACATCGCCGCGACGCTGGACGGCATCTCCCTCAACGAGGCGATGTCGCATGCCGACGGCTATTTCGATCTCAACGTGGTCGTGCCGCTGGAACTCGAGGAAGTGGCCGTGCACCAGGGTCCGGTCTCGGTGCTGCAGGGCAACTTCAATCGCGCGGGCCTGATCGAGCTGCGCACGCGCCGCAGCGGCGAATACCGCGATGTCGCGCTGCAGGCCGCAAGCCACGGCGCGCTTGACGCCCAGGCCGCGCTGGGCCTGCGCATCGATGCTGCGAGCCAGCTGTTCCTGGCCGCCCAGCACGCGCGCGGCGACGGCGCGCGGCCCGATTCGGGCAACCAGCGCAGCACGCTGAGCGCGCGCTGGCAGCACCAGCTCGGCGGCGGCCTGCGCATCGCGCTGTCCGGGCGGCTGCATGCGGCCGAAGGCGACTCGCCCGGCTACCTGGGCTATGCGCAGTGGCTTGCCGATCCCCAGGGCAAGGACGCGCGCGTACAGAGCGACGGTTCGCAAAAACACTTCCGGACGCTGCGCCTGGACATCAATTACGACCTGGGCCAGGACACGCACCTGCTGGCCTATGCCTATGGCACTTCGCAGGATTTCGTGCGCTGGTTCACGCGCCCCAAGGCCGGCAGCTGGGCGCAGCGCGAGGAGCGCTATGACCGCAGCGTTGCCGGCACGGGCCTGAACCTCAGTGGTGCTACGCGTTCGGCGCAATGGACGCTGGGCCTGGAAGCGCTGCGTGAATCGACCGACTACGGCTACTGGGATGACCTGCAGGGCCGGCGGCGCTCCGCGCCCGCGATCAACGACCGCGAGGCGACGCTCAACAACGTCGCGGCCTTTGGCCAGCTCGACTGGAAGCTTCACCCCCTGTTCACGCCCAGCCTGGGCCTGCGCCATGACCGCTTCACGGGCGATTGCACGCGCCTGGGCGCCGAAACCGGCAGCGAAGCCTGCACGCGCATGCAGCGCGTGGCGCATACCAGCCCCAAGCTGGGATTCAGTTCGCTGGTGAGCGAGCAGCTGACGCTGCGCGCGAGCTGGAGCGAAGGCTTTGCCCTGCCCGGCAACTTCGCCAAGTACGCGCTGGGCGCGGCCCAGCTCGACCCCAATGTGTTTCGCCAGACCGAAGTCGGCATGCAGTGGCGCGCCAGCCGCCAGCTGTGGCTGGACCTGGCGCTGTACCGCATGGCGTCAAGCCAGGAGATACGCAACCTCGCGCCCGGCGTCTACGAGAACTTCGGCCAGACCCGGCGCCGCGGCGCCGAGCTGCAGGCGGTCTGGACGCCCGCCAGGTCCGTAGAGCTGCGCTGGAACTACGGCCGCGCGCAGTCGCGCGTGACCCAGAACGCCAACGCCGCGCTTGTGGGCCGCCAGGTCGCGGCCGTGCCGAGCTACACCAGCACGCTGCAGGCGCGCTGGCAGATGCACCCTGACTGGGCGCTGCAGGGCGCGCTGCGCCATGTGGGCCGCATGGCCGTGGATGCCGCCAACAGCGTCTGGAGCCCGGCCTACCACGTGGTCGACCTGGGCCTGCAATACCGCCTGCCCGCGGCGCTGGGCCTGCAGGACGGCACGCTGCGCCTGACGGTGCGCAACCTCGCCGACAAGCCCTATGCCTCGAGCATGTCCGTGATCGGCGGCGAGCGCCTGGTCGCACCCGGCGCGCCACGCAGCTTGCTGCTCGGTCTGCAATTTTCCCTCTGAAACACCATGCCTACCTTGCCATCCCTTGTCCGCAGCGCGCTGTGCAGCGCCGCCGTTCTCGCCGGCGCCGCCCAGGCCCACAACGTCTGGCTCGAGCCCGACGCACGCGGCGGCTATCTGATCCAGTTCGGCGGCCATGCGGGCCAGCTCGAAGCCTTTGATGCCGCAAAGCTGCAAAGCGTGCGCGCCTTCGACCGGCGCGGGCGCGGCGTCGAGGCGCGTGTCGAGCCGGCGCAGCAAGGCCTCAGAGTGGTGCCCGCGCCCGAGGCCGCGCTGATTGCCGTCGAACTCGACAACGGCTTCTTCAGCGGCAGCGCCGGCGGCGCAATGCGCAATGTGCCCATGGACCGCAACCCCGGCGCGACGCGCGGCGTGCATGCGCGCAAGTTCCACAAGACCGTGGTCGTCTGGAACGCGCTCACGCAGCGCGTGCTGGGCCAGGACTTCGAGGTCACGCCGCTGCAGGGCCGCGCGCCGCACGCGGGCGACTGGCTCGAACTGCAGGTGCGGCTGCACGGTCAGCCGCTGGCCGGGGCCAGCGTGCGCCTGGGCGAAAACGGCCCCGTGGCGATGACCGACGCCCAGGGACAAGCCAGGATCCAGACCAGGCGCGGCACCAATCATGTGCAGGTGATCTTTCGCCAGCCGGTGCCAGGCGATGCCCGCATCACTGAGAACAGCTACGAGGCCTTGTTCAGTTTTGCCGCGCATTGATTGACAAAATAAAACGATCAATCGATCGATTTATTTCGCTTCACAGATGGATGGTGCATGGCCAGACTGCAGGCCATGAACACCTCACCCGCTTTTTCCGCCCCGGCCCATTTCTTCCGCCCCAGCCGGTCGCAGGCCGTTGTCGTCGGCGGCGGCACCATGGGCGCCGATGTGGCCGTGGTGCTGGCGCGCGCGGGCTGCCGCACCACGGTGGTTGAAACCACCGGCGCGCGCCATGCGGCGCTGCGCGCCCAGGTCGCGCTGGGCCTGGGCCAGCTCGGCGCCGAAGACCAGCTGCGCCATCTGCACATTGCCGGCGAACTCGAGGCGCTCGACTGGGCCGGCGTCGACCTGGTCATCGAGTGCATTCCCGAACGCCTGGATCTCAAGCAGGCGCTGTTTGCCCGGCTGGAAAAGTGCGCGCGCGCCGATGCGCTGCTCGCCAGCAACAGCTCTAGCTTCCCGATTTCCGCCATTGCCCAGGGCCTGGCCACGCCCGCACGCATGCTGGGCCTGCACTTCTTCATGCCCGCGCACCTGACGCCGCTGGTCGAAGTGGTCTCGGGCGAGCACAGCGCGGCCGAAGCCGCGGACAACCTCTACAGCTTCATGCGCCAGTGCGGCATGGTGCCGGTGCGCGTGAAGAAGGACTTGCCGGGCTTTCTCGCCAACCGGCTGCAGCATGCGCTGGCACGCGAGGCGTTTGCGCTGATCGACGCCGGCATTGCAACGCCCGAGGATGTAGACGCGGCCGTGCGCTTCGGCTTTGGCTTTCGCTTCCTGGCCGCGGGCCCGGTGCTGCAGCGCGACCACGCGGGCCTGGAAGTGCATTGCGCGGCCGGCGCCACCATGTACCCGTCGCTGGCGGCCAACCACGCGCCCGCGCAATGCCTGTCCGAGCGCGTTGCGCAGGGCAAGTTCGGCATGAAGACCGGCGAAGGCTTCTTCACCTGGACGCCCGAATCCACGGCCGCCGAAAAGGCGCGCTACCAGAACCTGCTGCTGGCCGGCCTGGGCCTGCTGGCCGCCGAACTGCCTCCCGTACAAGACGCCGCCCAGGCCTGATTGCCATGACCTCTTCCCTGATCGTGACCGTGGCCCCCAACGGGGCCTACAAGCAACCCGCCCAGCATGCCGCCCTGCCCATCACGGCGGACACGCTGGCCGACACCGCCAAGGCCTGCCTTGATGCGGGCGCGGCCATGCTGCACATGCATGTGCGCCACCCCGATGGCCGCCACCTGCTTGACGCCCATGCCTACCGGCAGGCGACGGCGGCGGTGCGCCGCGCCGTCGGCCAGGAACTGGTGGTGCAGATCACCACCGAGGCCGCCCAGGTCTACCAGCCGCCGCTGCAGATGGCCGTGGTGCGCGAGGCCCGGCCGGAGGCGGTTTCAGTGGGCCTGCGCGAACTGCTGCAGCCCGGCGTGAGCGAGCGTGATCTGCAGGACTTCTTCCAGTGGCTGGTGGCCAACGATGTGATGACACAGGTGATTCTTTATGACACCGCCGATGTCGCGCATTGGCAGCGGCTGCGCGCCAGCGGCGTGATTCCGGATGCCAAATGGTTCTTGCTGTTCGTGCTCGGGCGCTACGCGGCCGGGCAGACCTCGAGCCCCACCGACCTGCTGCCGTTTCTCGCCGCCGACGACGGCGCCCATCCCTGGGCGATGTGCGCTTTCGGGCCGCAGGAAAACGCCTGCGCGATTGCCGCCGCGGCGCTGGGCGGCCATGTGCGCGTGGGCTTTGAAAACAACCTCTATCTCAAGGACGGCAGCGTCGCCGCCGACAACGCCGCGCTGGTGCGCCAGGTGGCGCAGGGCGCCCAGGCCCTAGGCCAGCGTCTGGCCACGGCCGCCGAAGTCCGCGCCCGTTTCCTCTGAGTCCGCTGTGTCCGCCGCATCGCGCGCAATCGCATGCCCATGCGCCAACAGATAGGCATCGCGCGAAGGCAGCAGGTGCGCGCGGCACAGCGCCACCAGCTGCGCGCGCGCGCCCGCCTGCAGCGCGTCTATCAGCGCATGGTGCTCGGCGCGCGAGCGCTCGCGCTGGGCCGGCGAGGTCATCGCGCCAAAGCGTATCGCATGGGTGCGGCGCGCGTATTCGCCTATTGCCTGGACCAGCACCGCACTGCCGCACAGGCCGAAGAAAGCTTCATGAAACGCCTTGTTGCTGCGAAACACCCCGCGCACGTCGTTGGCCTGCACGGCCGCGTCGTGCGCCTGCTGCAGCTCGCGCAGCTGCTGCACGGCGGGCGGCGGCGCGGGCAGCGGCATGCGCCGCGCGGCCTGGGTTTCAAGCAGGATGCGCATTTCGTAGAGCTCGACCACTTCCTGCGCGCTGAAGTGGCGCACCAGCGCCCCGACATTGCGCTTGCGCTCGACCAGGCCCATGCGCTCGAGCAGCGCCAGCGCGTCGCGCACCGCATGGCGCTTGGCCGAGAAACGCGCCATCAGCTCGTCCTCGATCAGCCGCTGGCAGGGATGCAGGCTGCCCAGCACGATGTCTTCCTCGAGCGCATGCGCAATATGTTCCGCGACCTCGGCCACCGGGGCGGCGGCCCCGGCCGCGTTCTGCGCCTGCTTGTCCATCATCAACACTTATCTCCGTGGCACGCTGCCCTTTTGCTCGACGGCAGCCAGAAAGTCGAAATCCGCGCCCCGGTCGGCCTGGGTCACGGTCTTGAGGAACAGGTGCTGGTAGCCGCGCGCGGCCGTGGGCTCGCGCACCGGACGCGCCGCGCGGCGCGCCTGCAGTTCCTGCTCGGACACCAGCCACTCGATGCTGCGCTCGCGCACCGACAGCCGGATCCGGTCGCCATTTTGCACCCAGGCCAGCGGCCCGCCGACGGCGGCTTCGGGCGTGACATGCAGCACGATGGTGCCGAAGGCCGTGCCGCTCATGCGGCCGTCCGAAATGCGCACCATGTCCTTGACGCCCTGGGCCGCAAGCTTCTTGGGAATCGGCAGATAGCCGGCCTCGGGCATGGCCGCGCCCTTGGGGCCTATGTTCTTGAGCACCAGGATGTCGTCGGCGCTCACATCGAGATCGGGGTCGTCGATGCGGTTGGCGAGGTCCTGGGCGTTCTCGAACACCACGGCCCGGCCTTCGTGCTCCATCAGCCGCGCGTCGGCGGCCGATTGCTTGATGATCGCGCCTTCGGGCGCGAGATTGCCGTAGAGCACGGCAATGCCGCCTTGCGGGTAGATGGGGTTGTCGCGGCTGCGCACCACATGCTGCGCAAAGCCCGGGCCCGCGGCCTCGAGTTCCTCGCCCAGCGTGCGGCCGGTCACGGTGAGCGCATCGAGGTGCAGCAGCGGCTTGAGCTCGCGCAGCAGCGTGGCCATTCCACCCGCAGCGTGGAAATCTTCCATGTAGTGGTCGCCCGAGGGCTTGAGGTCGAGCAGCACCGGCGTCTCGCGGCTCATCGCATCCAGCGCCTTGAGGTCCAGCTCATAGCCCATGCGTCCGGCAATTGCCGCCAGGTGGACGATGGCATTGGTCGAGCCGCCCATGGCGAGCAGCACGCGCACCGCGTTCTCGAAGGCTTCGGGCGTGAGCACCTTGTCTATCGTCAGGCCGCTGCGCGCCATCTGCACCGCCACCGTGCCGGTGCGCTCGGCGACGCGGATGCGGTCGGCGGTCACGGCCGGCGGCGAGGCGCCGCCGGGAACGCTCATTCCCAGCGCCTCGGCTATGCAGGCCATGGTGCTGGCCGTGCCGGCAACCGAGCAGGTGCCCACGCTGGCCACCAACTGGTTGTTCACGTCGGCGACTTCCTCGGCATCGATCTCGCCCGCGCGGAACTTGCCCCAGTAGCGGCGGCAATCGGTGCAGGCGCCGACGCGCTCGCTGCGGTGCGAGCCTGTGAGCATCGATCCGGTCACAAGCTGCACCGCGGGCAGGCCGGCCGAAGCCGCGCCCATCAGCTGGGCCGGCACGGTCTTGTCGCAGCCGCCGATCAGCACCACGGCATCCATGGGCTGGGCGCGCAGCATTTCCTCGGTGTCCATGGACATCAGGTTGCGCAGATACATGCTGGTCGGCTGGGAAAAGCTCTCGTGCAGCGAGATCGTCGGGAAGTCCATGGGCAGGCCCCCGGCCAGCAGCACGCCGCGCTTCACGGCCTCGAGCAGCTGCGGCATGTTGCCGTGGCAGGGGTTGTAGGCGCTGCCCGTGCTGGCGATGCCGATCACGGGGCGCTCCAGCGCCTGGTCGGTATAGCCCGCGCCCTTGATGAAGGCCTTGCGCAGAAACAGCGAAAAGCCCCGGTCGCCGTAATTGGTCAGTCCCTTGCGGATGCCGCTTTGCGCGTCCTCGGGGTTGATGGCGTGGGCTTCGGAGGTGGGGCGTTGGGGGTTAACCATGATCGGTCCTTCAGATTATTAATAATATTATCAACATAACCAGAGCCCAAACGGCCATGTTTTTCCAGAACTCAGTAAAAACCCCGAGGAGACACGCATGAAAAAAACCACGTTCACCGCCGCGCGCACGCGCCGCACCCATCTCGCCCTGGCGCTTGCCGCCGCGGGCTTTGCCCTGGCCCCGGCCTGGGCCCAGGGCCAGGCCGCCTATCCCAACAAGCCCGTCAAGCTGGTCGTGCCCTATGCACCTGGCGGCGCCACCGACGTGATCGGCCGCGTGCTGGCCAAGCACCTGTCGGACGCGCTGGGCCAGCAGTTCGTGGTCGACAACCGCGCGGGCGCGGGCGGCAGCGTGGGCGCCGGCCAGGTCGCCAAATCGGCGCCCGACGGCTATACCCTGATGCTGGGCGCGTTCACCAGCCACACCATCAGCGCCGCGCTGATGCCCAAGACCGTGCCGTTCGACATCGCCAAGAGCTTTGCCCAGATCTCCATCGTCGGCACCGTGCCGCTGGTGTTTGTCGTCAACCCGGGCGTGCCGGCGCGCGACATCAAGGAATTGATCGCGCTGGCCAAGAGCCAGCCGGGCAAGCTGAGCTTTGCTTCGGCGGGCAACGGCTCGCCCCAGCATCTGGCCACAGAGATGTTCAAGCGCCAGGCGCAGATCGACGTGATGCACGTGCCCTACAAGGGCAGCGGACCGGCGCTGTCCGACCTGCTCGGCGGCCAGGTCAACGCCATGATCGACACCGTGCCCGCGGCCCAGGCGCAGATCAAGTCGGGCAAGCTGCGTGCGCTGGCGACCACCACGGCCCAGCGCGTGCCCTCGCTGCCCGATACGCCCACCGCCATGGAAGCCGGCCTGGCCGACTTCCAGGTCAGCTCGATGTTCGGCCTGGCCGCGCCCGCAGGCACGTCGGCCGACATCATCAAGAAGCTCAACCTGGCGCTCAAGGACATCCTGCTCAAGCCCGAAGTCCAGGAATCGATGCTGGCCCAGGGAGCGATTGCCACCTACACCACGCCCGCCGACGCCGCCAAGGCCATCGGCCAGGAGTACGCGAAGTGGGCCAAGGTGATCAAGGAAGGCAATATCCAGGTCGAGTGAGGCCTGGTCCGGCAAGGCCGGACCGCCTCCTATACTGCGCGCGGTGGAAACCAATCTCTCGACCAAGGACCTGCGCGCCTTTCTGGCGCTGAGCCAGACGCGCAATTTCGGCCAGACCGCGCTGCAGCTGCACACCTCGCAGTCGGCGCTGTCCGCGCTGATCGCGCGCCTGGAAGAACAGCTGGGCGCGCGGCTGTTCGACCGCACCACGCGTTCGGTCTCGCTGACCGACGCCGGCCAGGCCTTTTCCGTGCACGCCGCATCGCTGCTGCGCCAGACGCAGGAAGCGGTGCAGGCCATACAGGACACGCTGGCGCTGCGCCAGGGCAAGGTCGCGGTCGCGGCACTGCCTTCGCTGGCCGCATCGCTGGTGCCCGAACTGCTGGCGCGCTTTCATGCCGCCCATCCCCAGGTCAGGCTGTCGCTGATAGACACGCTGTCGGCGCATGCGTTTGCGCTGGTGCGCGACGGCAAGGTCGACTTCGCGCTCACGGCCGCCGACCCCCAGCAGGAAGACCTGGTCTACGAACCGCTGACGCAGGACCATTTCGTGCTGCTGTGCGCGCCCGATCACCCGCTGGCGCGCCAGCGCACGCCGATCGCGCTGGCGCAGACGCTGGCCTATCCGCATGTCTCCATGTCGCCCACGGCCAGCGTGCGCCAATATGTCGATGAAGCCTTGCGGCGCGAGGAACTGCGCTTTGCGCCGGCCTTCGAGGTCGATCATATCGCCACCATAGGCGCGCTGCTGGCGGCGGGCCTGGGCGTGGGCGTTCTGCCCGAGACCGCCTGCGAGCTGATTGCCCACCGCGGCCTGGTCACGCGCGCGCTGCGCGCGCCAGGGATTCAGCGGCCGCTGGGGCTGGTGCGGCGCAGGTCACCGCCGCTGAGCCCCGCGGCCCAGGCATTGCGCGGCCTGCTGGTCGCGCATTTTCAATTGCCGGATTAAGGCGCGCTCAGGCCTGGGGCACCCAGCGATAGCCTTCGCCTTCCTTGCGGATGCGGCCCAGCGAAGGCATGGGAAAGTGAAAGCCGCCGACCAGGCCGCCTTCGCGCGCCATGCGCGCCAGCAGCGCATGGCGCGTGGCGCGCGCCTGGGCCGGGTCCATGTCGAACTGCACCTGCCAGTCGGGGTGGCGCACGAACAGCGCGGGGAAATGCGCGGCATCGGCCAGATAGGTGAAGCGGTCCTTGCCCGAGCCCAGCGCCAGCGCCGTATGGCCGGGCGAATGGCCGAACGCCGCAATGCTCTCTATGCCGCCGACCACGGTCAGACCGGGCTCGTACAGGCGCAGCTGGTCCGCGGGATAGTTCTGGAACACGCGCTGCACGGCGAGGAAGCCGCCGCGCGCGGCTTCGGGCGCGGCATCGCGGCGCGCCGCGTCGAACCAGTAAGCGTGTTCAGGCGACGGCAGATAGACCAGCGCGTTGGGATAGACCAGGCTGCCGTCCTTGCGGCGCAGGCCGTTGATATGGTCGCCGTGCAAGTGGCTCAGCAACACCGCGTCAATGGTGGCCGGATCTATGCCCGCAGCGCGCAGGTTCGTATGCAGCTGGCCCGTGCCCGCGGGGCCGTTGTCGGCAAAGCCGGTGTCGAGCAGATAGCGCTTGCCGTCGACTTCGAGCACGAAGCAGGTGTAGGGCACATCGATGCTGTCCGTGGGCAGGCCCTGGGCCGCGAGCGCGGCCTGCACCTGGGCCAGCGGCGCATTGCGCACAAAACCTTCGGCCAGCGGCCTGCGCCCCACGCCGTCGCTCACCGCCACCACCTGGGCCTTGCCGATCTTCTGGCGCAAGAAGCCTTGAGAGCTGCCCGTGGCAGGTACCTGGGCGCAGCCCGAAACGCCTGCGGCCGCAGCCATTGTTCCCGCTCCCCAAAACAGCCATTGGCGGCGTGTTGTTTCCATAGTCGATCGTCCTTGTGGTGTTGACAGAAGAAACACCCGACCCGCAAACGGGTGCGAGCGGCGATTGTGGCCTGCCCCACGGGCAAACCCTGAGCGCAGCCAATGTAGCACTCCGTAGACTGGGCCACCGATTTTCTTGCCGCCTGGACACTTGCATGACCGCACTCCGCTCTCCCCTGAATTCCGCCTCCCTGGATCGCCGCCAATGGGTGCAGCTCGCCCTCGCCGGCGGACTGGGCGCCACGCTGGCACCGGCCTTCGCGCAGGCAAAATACCCGAACAAGGCGATACGCATGATCATTCCGTTCACGCCCGGAGGTTCGGCCGACATACTGGGGCGCGCGATCGGCCATGAGTTGACCACGGCCTGGGGCCAGTCGGTGGTGCCCGAGAACATCGCGGGCGCGGGCGGCAGCATTGGCGCCGACCGCGTGGCCAAGGCCGCGGGCGACGGCTATACGCTGCTGATGGGCCATGTGGGCACGCTGGCCATCACGCCGGGCCTGTATCCCAAGCTGCCCTACGACCCGCTCAAGAGCTTCACGCCCATCGCCTGGGTGGCGCGCGTGCCCAACGTGCTGGTGGTCCACCCGTCGCTGCCGGTCAAGGATCTGGCCTCGTTCATTGCCTATGCCAAGGCCAACCCCGGCAAGATCAACTACAGCTCGGGCGGCAACGGCAGCGCCGCGCACATGACCATGGCCTATCTGGCGCAGCAGACCGGCATCGACATGCAGCATGTGCCCTACAAGGGCACGGCGCCGGCCGTCAACGACCTGGTCGCGGGCCAGGTGCAGGCGCTGTTCACCGGCGTGCCGGCGGTGCTCGCGCAGCTGCGCGCGGGCCAGATCAAGGCGTTGGCGGTTTCGTCACCGCAGCGCGTTTCCATCCTGCCCGACGTTCCCACGGTCGCCGAGGCGGCCGCGCTGCGCGGCTTCGAAGCCGACCAGTGGTATGGCGTGGTCGGCCCGGCACGCATGCCGGCCGACGTGGTGGCGCGCATCAACGCGCAGATCAACGCTTCGCTCAAGAGCCCGGCCATTCTCGAGCGCCTGCAGAACGAAGGCGCCCAGCCCATGCCCAGCAGCCCCGCGGTGTTCGGCGAACTGATCGCCAAGGACCTGGCTCGCTGGGGCAAGGTCATCAAGGACAACCATATGACGCTGTGACCCGGAGCGGAGGACAGGCCGTTCCTCCTTCGATGCGGCCGGCGAGACAGGCTCTCAAGAAACAGCTTTTTTGCCAAACAACTCAATGACTTAGATGGTGATCGATTTTGGCAAACGGCGGCAAAACAGTGACCCGTTCGTGGTGAGCTTGTCGAACCATGAACGGCCCGTCCTCATGCTTTGAGCGCAGGCCGTTCACCCTTCGACGCGGCCGGCGAGGCAGGCTCAGGGCGAACGGGGATTTTGAAGCCCGCTGTTTCTTGTTAGGGCCTTGCGAGACCTTGGCTCGCTTACCTCGCTCAAGACAAACGTTTTTTCTAGCCTTCACCCTGAGCCTGCCGCAGGGCCTACGAACGCCGCAGCCACCCCAGCCCCGCGCTGGTCGCGCCCGCCGGCAAATACTCGCACCCCACCCAGCCCGCATACCCCAGTTCATCGAGCAGCGCGAACAGATAGGGGTAGTGGATCTCGCCGACATCGGGCTCATGGCGCCCGGGAACGCCGGCGATCTGCAGGTGGCCGACGCGGCCTGTGGGCAGGTACTGGCGCAGCTTGGTCGCCAGGTCGCCTTCGGCGATCTGGCAGTGGTAGAGATCCATCTGTACCTGCACATTGGCCGCGCCTATCTCTTCGAGCAGCGCATGCGCCTGGTCCTGGCGCCGCAGGAAATAGCCGGGCATGTCGCGGCCGTTGATGGGCTCGACCATGAGCGTGACGCCACAAGGCGCGGCCAGCGCGGCCGCGGCGCGCAGGTTGGCGACATAGGTGGCATGGGCGTTGCCGGCCGCGGGCACGATGCCGGCCATCACATGAATGCGCGGGCAAGCGAGCTGCTGCGCATAGAGCAAGGCGCGTTCGATGCCCGCGAGAAACTCCGCCTCGCGCCCCGCGATGCAGGCCAGGCCGCGCTCGCCCGCGTCCCAGTCGCCGGGCGGGGCATTGAACAGCACCTGCTGCAGGCCATGCGCGCGCAGCAGCGCGGCCAGCTGTTCGGGCGCATGGTCGTAAGGAAAAAGAAACTCGACGGCCTGGAAACCATCAGCCGCGGCCGCGGCAAAGCGCTCGAGAAAATCGACTTCGCGGTACAGCATGGACAGGTTGGCGGCAAAGCGGGGCATGGGTCTTTCTCGGTGGTGCACAACATGAACCGGACGATTATGTACAATGCGGCCAGTTTTCAGCGAGCGCCTGCGCGCGCCTGACGCACCTCCTTCAAGCCCTGCAAATTGCCCGTTTGCCGGGCTTTTGCTTTTATCAGAAGCCCTCGCAGCCGCGACCGGCCTGAATCCCCGTTTTTTGCCTCCCCCATGCCTGCCGGGCGCAGCCGCGCCTGGAGACTGCTGCCCCGCAGCAGGCGCAGCCACGGCCCCCTTGGCGCGCCAGCAGACCGGAGCATTTTGTTTGACCAAGGAATCGACTTGTCCTCCCTCCCTCACACGCCTGGCGCAGCCGCGCAGGCTTCCGCACCCGACGAGATCAACGGCTACAGCTGGAAAGCCCTTGCGGGCTCGGCCGTGGGCTATGCCATGGACGGCTTCGACCTGCTGATCCTGGGCTTCATGCTGTCGGCGATCTCGGCCGATCTGAATCTCACGCCCGGCCAGGCCGGCTCGCTCGTGACCTGGACGCTGATAGGCGCGGTGATCGGCGGCTTCTTCTTCGGCGCGATGAGCGACCGCTACGGACGCATCCGCGTGCTGACCTGGACCATCGTGCTGTTCGCGGTGTTCACCGGACTGTGCGCGTTCGCGCAAGGCTACTGGGACCTGCTGGTCTACCGCACGATCGCGGGCATAGGCCTGGGCGGCGAGTTCGGCATCGGCATGGCGCTGGCCGCCGAAGCCTGGCCCGCACGCCACCGTGCGCGCGTGTCGTCGTATGTGGCGCTGGGCTGGCAGGTCGGCGTGCTGGCCGCGGCGCTGCTCACGCCGCTGCTGCTGCCGATGATAGGCTGGCGCGGCATGTTCCTGGTCGGTGTGATTCCGGCGCTGGTCGCCTGGGTGATACGCAACAAGCTGCACGAGCCCGAAGTGTTCGTGCGCAAGCAGCGCGTCAAGGCGCCGCGCTTTCACGCGCTCAAGCTGCTGATGCGCGACAAGGCGACGACGCGCGTGAGCATAGGCATGATCGTGCTGACCTCGGTGCAGAACTTCGGCTACTACGGCATCATGATCTGGATGCCCAGCTTCCTGTCCAAGCAGCTGGGCTTCAACCTGACCAAGTCCTCGCTGTGGACCGCGGTCACGGTGCTGGGCATGATGGCCGGCATCTGGGTCTTCGGCCAGCTGGCCGACCGCATTGGCCGCAAGCCCAGCTTCCTCATTTTCCAGCTGGGCTCGGTGGTCATGCTGCTGGCCTATTCGCAGCTCAGCGACCCCACGGCCATGCTCTGGGCCGGCGCGCTGCTGGGCCTGTTTGTCAACGGCATGATGGGCGGCTATGGCGCGGTGATGAGCGAGGCCTACCCGACCGAAGCGCGCGCCACCGCGCAGAACGTGCTGTTCAACATCGGTCGCGCGATCGGCGGCCTGGGCCCCATCGTGGTCGGCGCCGTGGCCATGGCGTATTCGTTCCAGGTCGCGATCGCGCTGCTGGCCGCGATCTATGTGCTCGACATGATTGCCACTGCCCTGCTGATTCCCGAACTCAAGGGCAAGGAGCTGCAGTAACGCGCAGCTTCAGGAGACCACGGCCAGCGCCAGCGCGGTCTCGGGCAGCGACAGCAGCACCCGGGCGCGCGCGCGCAGCCCGCTGCCTGCATCGGCAAAGCCCACCATGTGCACGCCCGCATCGAGCTGGGCGGCGACTTCGTCACCCGCGTCGCCGCGCGCCACGCGCGTGACGCGCGCCGGCCAGCAGTTTTCACCCGCGGCCTGATCGGCCAGCCCGGCGCGCACCTGCACCGCCGTGGCCTTGGCCAGCGCCAGCACCGGCAGGCCGGGCGCCAGGCCCAGCAGCTCGGCGCTTTCATGCGTGATGCGCGCCGCCAGCCGCAGCGCCGCCGCCGCGCTGTCCGCGCCGCGCAACTGCACGCGCACCAGCGGCCCCTGGGTCTGCAGCGCCTCGACCACGCAGGGCCACTGGTTGCGCATGCTGGTGCGCAGCCCCAGGCGCGCGGCCACCGGCGCCTGGCCGCTCAGGCGCGCCAGCACTTCGGCGCGCGCCGCGTCCATGGCCTGGGCCGCATCGAGCAGCGCCTGGCCCGCGGGCGTGAGCACCGCGCCGCCGCCGCCCGCGCCGCCGACCACGCGCTCGACCAGCGGCACGCCCGCGAGATTGGTCAGCGTGTCGAGCGCCTGCCACGCGGCCTTGTAGCTCACGCCCACGGTGCGCGCGGCCTCGGAAATCGAGCCGCCGGCGCCGATCTGGCGCAGGATGGAAATGCGCTTGTCGGCCGGGCCATGGTCCAGCGCGGCCGCGAGCGACAAGGAAGAAGTCGGATCTTGCATGCCGCCATCATGCCGCGGTTCATGCCGGGATCAGGGCCTTACGGCCGATAATGCGCCATGTCCTGCGCCCCCCGCCCCCTGTCCTCCGTCGCCCCCCTGAGCGAGCATGCGGTCGCGCTGCACCGCCTGCCCGATGCGCACGCCGGCAGCGCGGTACAAGTCCTCGCCCAGCAGCGCACGCTGGCCAGCGAAGTGCCGATCGCGCTGGTGTTCAACGGCATATCGCATGCGGTGATGCTGGGTACGCCGCTGGACCTCGAAGACTTCGCGCTGGGCTTTGCGCTCAGCGAAGGCCTGATCGACAGCGCGGCCGACTGCTTCGGCATCGACGTGACGCCGGTCGCGGCCAGCGCCGCGGGCCTGCCCGAGGGCATGGACGGCATGGAAGTGCAGATCGAGATTTCCTCGCGCTGCTTTGCGCGCCTCAAGGACCACCGACGCAGCATGAGCGGGCGCACGGGCTGCGGCGTCTGCGGCGTGGAGAGCTTTGCGGCGCTCGATCTGTCGTTTGCGCCGCTGCCCGCGCGCGCCTGGGTCGCCGACATCGATCTGCCGGTGGTACTGCGCGCCATAGAGGCGCTGAAAGGCAAGCAGCTGCTCAATGCCCATGCGGGCGCGATCCACGCGGCCGGCTGGGCGCTGGCCGACGGCCAGCTGTGCGATGTGGTCGAGGACGTGGGCCGGCACAACGCGCTCGACAAGCTGCTCGGGCGGCTGGCGCGCACGGGCCGGCTGGGCGAGCCCGGCTTTGTCGTGCTGTCGAGTCGCGGCAGCCATGAGCTGGTGCGCAAATGCGCGAAGCTGGGAATCGGCGCGCTGGCGACCATCTCCGCGCCCACGGCCATGGGCGTGCGCCTGGCGCAGCTCACGGGACTGCGTTTCTGGGGCCTGTGCCGCGCGCCCAGCGGCGTGCTCTACGCGCCTGGAGCGGGCCAGCCGGCGATCGCCCCATAGCAGCGCATTGCCCCAGCGCGCCACTGCGCTGCGCCCAACTCCGTAGAATCACGGCCTCAGCCACTGGATATACACCATGCACCGCTGCCTCCATTCCCCTTCCCTGCGCGCGCGCGCCATCGGCTGCATGCTGCTGGCCGGCGCCGCCTGGCTGCCCGCCCAGGCCCAGAACGCGCCCGCCGTCACGGCCGCTGCCGCGGGCACGCGCAACTTCCCGCCCGCGGCGCTGCGCGGCAAGCTGGTCATAGGCACCATGCCCGAGGTCACGCTCAACGGCAAGGCCATGCGCACCACGCCGGGCTTCAGGCTGTTCAGCACCGAGGGCCGGCTCGTCATGGCCCACACCGTGGCCGGCCAGAACCTGCTGGTCAATTACGTGATCGAGCCCAGCACCCAATGGCTGCACACCGCCTGGGTGCTGACGCCTGAAGAAGCCGCGCTCAAGCGCCCCTGAATCCACGCGCCGCGCCTGTGCGCTGCCTGGTTGCTGTCTGCGCGTGCGCAGGCATACCGCTTTCCGAGAGTCCCACGATGTCCAAAAAAGTATTTATCAAAACCTTCGGCTGCCAGATGAACGAGTACGACTCGGACAAGATGGCCGATGTGCTGAACGCCGCCCAGGGCTACGAGCCCACGCAGAACGTCGATGAAGCCGACCTGATCCTGTTCAACACCTGCTCGGTGCGCGAAAAGGCGCAGGAAAAGGTCTTCAGCGACCTGGGCCGCATCAAGCATCTCAAGGACAAGGGCGTGCTGATCGGCGTCGGCGGCTGCGTCGCCAGCCAGGAAGGCGCGGAAATCATCAAGCGCGCGCCCTACGTGGACGTGGTCTTCGGCCCGCAGACGCTGCACCGCCTGCCCGATCTGCTCAACGCGCGCGCCGCCAAGTCCAAGCCCCAGGTCGACATCAGCTTTCCCGAAATCGAGAAGTTCGACCATCTGCCGCCGGCGCGTGTCGAAGGCGCTTCGGCCTTCGTGTCCATCATGGAAGGCTGCTCCAAGTACTGCAGCTACTGCGTCGTGCCCTATACGCGCGGCGAAGAAGTCAGCCGTCCGTTTGAAGACGTGCTGGTGGAAGTGGCCGGTCTGGCCGACCAGGGCGTCAAGGAAGTCACGCTGCTGGGCCAGAACGTCAACGCCTATCTGGGCAAGATGGGCGACACCCAGGAAATCGCCGATTTCGCACTGCTGCTGGAATATGTCAGCGAGATTCCCGGCATCGAGCGCATCCGCTACACGACCAGCCACCCCAACGAGTTCACGCCGCGGCTGATCGAGGCCTATGCCAAGCTGCCCAAGCTGGTGAGCCACCTGCACCTGCCGGTGCAGCATGGCTCGGACCGCATCCTGATGGCGATGAAGCGCGGCTACACGGCCATGGAATACAAGAGCACGGTGCGCAAGCTGCGCGCCATCCGCCCCGAAATGGCGATGAGCAGCGACTTCATCGTCGGCTTCCCCGGCGAGACCGAGGAAGACTTCCAGAAGATGATGAAGCTGATTGACGACGTGCGCTTCGACAACTCGTTCAGCTTCATCTTCAGCCCGCGCCCGGGAACGCCCGCGGCCAACCTGCACGACGACACGCCGCATGAAGTCAAGCTGCGCCGCCTGCAGGAGCTGCAGGCCGTGATCAACCGCAACATCAAGGACATCAGCGAGGAGCGCGTGGGCACGGTGCAGCGCCTGCTGGTCGAAGGCATCAGCAAGCGCGACGGCAGCGAACTGATGGGCCGCACCGAATGCAACCGCGTGGTCAACTTCGCGGGCCAGGAGCGGCTGATCGGCCAGATGATCGACGTGAAGATCACCGAAGCCAAGGCCTATACCTTGCGCGGCGAAGTGCTGGTACGGCACTGATCAAACAGCGGCATCCAGCAGATAGATACCGTTCGCCCTGAACGGCCTAGGCGAGACACGTCTCGCCAGGCGTCATCAAGAAGCAGCGGAGCCTATGTTGGTT
This sequence comes from Comamonas sp., assembly GCF_036666375.1. Taxonomy (GTDB): domain Bacteria; phylum Pseudomonadota; class Gammaproteobacteria; order Burkholderiales; family Burkholderiaceae_C; genus Comamonas. The sequence goes on from NZ_JAVWWA010000045.1 coordinate 36,729, forward strand.
TTCGCTCGTCCTGAGCTTGTCGAAGGATGAACGCAGGGCTTTCGTACAGTAGCCATGTTTTTTTGCAGCAGGCCCTAAAACGCCCTTCGACAAGCTCAGGGCGAATGGCATTTATCTTCTTGACGCCGCTGTTTTCTAAAATTCACCCATCGCTCAGCAATGGATTTATCTAGCGAAGAAAAGCTGTTTCTTGAGAGCCTGTCGAAGCCCTGCCCGGTCCAAGTTTACGCAAACACCGTGCGCGCCTCGGTGAACCGCTTGCGGAAATAGACGTTGTCCATGCCGACCACGCGCACGATGCCGCCGCTCGACGGCGCGTGCACGAAACGGTCGGCGCCGACATAGATTCCCATGTGCGAGAAGCGCCCGCCCGAGGTGTTGAAGAACACGAAGTCGCCGCGCCGCAGTTCGCCGCGGTCAATCGGATTGCTGACCGTGGCCCACTGGCTGGTGCTGCGCGGCAGGCGTTTTTCGGTGATGCCCTGCAATGCGTACTGCACCAGCCCGCTGCAGTCGAAGCCGCCTTCGGGCGTGTTGCCGCCATAGGTATAGGGGGTGTTGACCACGAGCATGGTGCGCGCGTAGAGCGCGTCGCGCAGCGTGCCGTCTATGGCCAGCGGCGCGACGGCAGGCGCGCCGGAGCTGCGCCGCGCGGGCGCCGAGCCGCAGCCCGCCAGAGTGGCTGCCGCGGCCAGCGCCGCGGAGAGGAGAAGCCGGCGCGACGGCGCGGCGGTGGGCTCAGTCATCGTTTGCATGCGGCCATTATGGGCAAGGGACGCGCGCGGGACAAATCCCGAGAAACACACCCTTCGACAGGCTCAGGGTGAACGCTCCGTGCTCCAGAAGAAAAAAACCGACCTGCGCATCACGCCAGGCCGG
>NZ_JAVWWA010000046.1:0-2916 GCF_036666375.1 Comamonas sp.
CATCCACGCCGCCGCTTCATGCGCGGCGCGGCCGGCGCACTGGCCCTCACGGGCCTGATCGCCGCTCTGCCATCCATGGCCCAGGCCCAGCCCGCACCGCAGCTCGACGGCCCGCTGCGCATCCTGGTGGGCTATGCGCCGGGCGGCGCCACCGACCGCGTGGCGCGCATTGTCGGCGACAAGCTGGCCGCGCGCCTGGGCGTGCCGGTGATTGTCGAGAACAAATCGGGCGCGGGCGGACGCCTCGCGGCGCAGCAGGCCAAGGCCACGCCCGCGAACCAGAACGTGCTGATGCTCGCCAACCCCGCGGTGATGGTGGTCGCGCCCCTGGTCTTCAAGGACAACGGCTACGACGTGGAGCGCGATTTCGTTCCCGTCTCCCATGTCAACAGCTACGACTTCGCGCTGGCGGTATCGCCCTCGATGCCGGCGCGCGACCTCGGCCAGCTGCTTGCCTGGATGCGCGCCAATCCGAAGCAGGCCAACTTTGGCGTGCCGGCCACGGGCAGCCTGCCGCACTTCTTCGCGCTGATGGCCGGCGAGAAAGCCGGCGTGCCCACCCAGGTGGTGGGCTACCGCGGCTCGGCGCCGCTGCTCAACGACCTGCTGGGCAACCAGGTGCCGGCCGCGGTCGACACGCTGGACACGGTGCTGGCCCAGCATGAAGCCGGCAAGCTGCGCATCCTGGCGATCTCGGGCGCCCAGCGCTCAGTGTTCGCGCCGGGCATTCCCACCTTCAAGGAAGCCGGGCTCGATCTGGCCGCCACGGGCTGGAACACTTTCTTCGCACCGGCGAGCATGCCCAAGGAAAAAGTGGCCCGCCTGGCCAGCGCCATCCATGCGGTGATGCAGGAGCCGGAGACCACAGCCCGCTTCAAGGACGCAATGATGGTTCCCGTCGTCAGCACCCAGGCGCAGACCGCGAGCATGCTCAAGGCCTACCAGGCGCAATGGGCGCCGGTGGTGCAGCAGTCGGGCTACCAGCCCTGATGTGAGGCGCAAGAGACAGACATGACAAGACCCAACATCATCTTCATCGTTGCCGACGACCTCGGCTACGCCGACCTGGGCTGCTACGGCGGCCGGGATGCGGAATTCGGCCCGGTGTCGCCGGTGCTCGACCGGCTCGCGGCCCAAGGCCTCAAGCTGACCCAGGGCTATTCGAACTCGCCCGTGTGTTCGCCCACGCGCTTCGCGCTGATCACCGGCCGCTACCAGTACCGGCTGCGCGGCGCGGCCGAGGAGCCGATTCGCAGCGACAGCCGCGGCAGCAGCACGCTGGGCATGCCGCCCGAGCACCCCACCGTGCCTTCGCTGCTGCAGGGCAGCGGCTACCGCACGGCGCTGATAGGCAAGTGGCACCTGGGCTATCCGCCGCATTTCGGCCCGCTGCGCTCGGGCTACGAGGAGTTCTTCGGCCCGCTGTCGGGCGGCATCGACTACTTCACGCATTGCGATTCGCGCGGCAGCCATGACCTGTGGACCGGCGAGCAGAGCACGCAGACCGAAGGCTATCTCACCGACCTGCTCTCGGAGCGCGCCGTCGACTACGTGGCGCGCATGGCGCAGCAGAGCGCGCCGTTCTTCCTGAGCCTGCATTACACCGCGCCGCACTGGCCCTGGGAAACCCGCGACGACGTCGGCCGCGCGCCCACCGTGAAGGACAACCTGTTCGATCTGGCGGGCGGCAACATCCACACCTACCGCCGCATGATCCACCACATGGATGAAGGCATAGGCCGCGTGATGGCCGCGCTGGAGCAGCACGGACTGGCCGAGAACACGCTGGTGATCTTCACCAGCGACAACGGCGGCGAACGTTTCTCCGACAGCTGGCCTCTGGTGGGCGGCAAGATGGACCTGACCGAAGGCGGCATACGCGTTCCGTGGATTGCCCACTGGCCGGCCGTGATCGCGCCGGGCAGCGAGAGCCGTCAGCTGTGCATGACCATGGACTGGTCGGCTACCGTTCTCGACGCCGCGGGCGTGGCGGCTGCGCCGGGCTATGCGCTTGACGGCGTCTCGCTGCTGCCCGTGCTGCGCGACGCCAGCCACAGCTTCGCGCGCCCGCTGCACTGGCGCATGAACCACCGTGGTCAGCAGGCGCTGCGCGACGGCGACTGGAAATACCTGCGTGTCGACGGCAACGAGTATCTGTTCAACATTCCCGCCGACGAACGCGAGCGCGCCAACCAGGCCGGCCGCGAGCCCGAGCGGCTGGAGCGGATGCGCAGCGCCTGGCAGACCTGGAACGCGACCATGCCGGCAATTGCGGCCGACGCGACCATCAGCGTCGGCTACTCGACCAAGGACATGCCGCAGCGCTGAACGCAAGCACGCCATGGCGCCGGCATGGCGTGCTCCAAGCTCAGGATTTCCGCGGTCGCGCTGGGCACGGCCAGGAATCTCAACACTGTCGCGAAATTGTCCCAGATGGCAAACGCCACATGACATGGTGCAGCGCAGCGGACATAGAACATGCAAGCCAAGAACTATCGAGCCATCCGGGACCACCACAGCGGATACCCCGAACCAATCACCTTCTCCAAAGGCAGCATGCTGGCCGTCGGTGAGAAATATGCCGGGCCCGAGGGCTGGGACGACTGGTATTTCTGTGAAATTGTCGGCCAGGTGGGCGGCTGGGTGCCGGTGCAGCTGCTGGACTTCGTCGACGACCAGACCGCGCAGGCACGCGAAAACTACACGGCCAGAGAGCTGGACGTGCGCGCCGGCGACATGCTGGTCGGCGGAAGAACGCTCAATGGCTGGGCCTGGTGCGAGAACCCGCTGACGTCGCTGTCCGGCTGGGTGCCGCTGTCCCATTTGCAGCCCGCAGAGCACTGAGGCAGGCGCGCCCGGGCCTGGGCCTGAGCTGGCCCTGGGAGCGAATATCCATGATCCGGTCGCCGGACACGG
>NZ_JAVWWA010000046.1:3016-6511 GCF_036666375.1 Comamonas sp.
AAAGCAAATTCACAGCACAGTTCATGACGATAGACATTCGCGAAGCTTCCCGCGCCTGGACGCTCGAAGCCCTGGGCGTCGTTGCCGGCTACGGCGGCAGGACCATACTGCACCAGCTCGATCTGCGCATACGCGCGGGCGAGATCTATGCGCTGCTGGGCGCCAACGGCGCGGGCAAGACCACGGCGCTGAGCCTGTTCCTGGGCTTTGTCGCGCCCACGGCAGGCCAGGTGCGCGTGCACGGCGTCGATCCCGTGGCGCAGCCGGGCGAAGCCCGCCGCCACCTTGCCTATATTCCCGAGAATGTCGCGCTCTACGAGCACCTGACGGCGCGCGAGAACGTCGCCTACCTGCTTGATCTCGCCGGGCAGAACCCCGCGCCGGACGCCATCGCGCGCGCGCTGGCCGCCGCGGGCCTGCAGGGCCAAGTCTTCGATCGGCGCGTGGGCGGCTTCTCCAAGGGCATGCGCCAGAAAGTGGCGATTGCACTGGCGCTGGCGCGCCAGGTGCCGGCACTGCTGCTTGACGAACCCACCTCGGGCCTGGACCCGCAGGCCACGGCCGAGTTCAGCCGCCTGCTGCAACTGCTGCGCGCCCAGGGCGTGGCGATTCTGATGGTCACGCACGACCTGCTGGGCGCCGCCGATGTCGCCGACCGCATAGGCTTTCTCGATGGCGGGCGCCTGGTCGAGGAAGTCGCGGCCGCCGGCGATGAGCGCTTTGATGTGCGCGCGCTGCACCGGCGCTACGCCGGCCAGGCCGACGCATTGGAGCGCAGCGCATGAGCACCGTCCGCCGCATTGCGCGCGAGGAATGGCGCGCGCTGTTTCGCGACCGCGTGGCGCTGTTCGGCCTGTTGCTGGTGAGCGTGCTGATGCTGGTTGCCACGCTGACCGCGCATGAGCACCAGCACCACGCCAATGCCGAACGCGCGCGCTACCAGGCCCAGGCCAACGAACAGTTCGCGCAGCAGCCCGACCGCCACCCGCACCGGGTGGTGCATTACGGGCATTTCCTGTTTCGCCCCCTCAATCCGCTGGCGGCCTTCGATCCCGGCATCGACGCCTATACCGGCAACACCTTGTTCCTCGAGGGCCACCGGCAAAACAGCGCCAACTTCGGCGATGTGCGCCAGTCGTCGCTGCTGATGCGCTTTGGCCAGCTGACGCCGGCCTTCGTGCTGCAGGTTCTGGCGCCGCTGCTGTTGGTCTTTGTCGGGCATGCGGGCGTGGCGCGCGAACGCGAGTCGGGCACCTTGCGCCTGCTGCTGGCCCAGGGCGTGGCCGGCGCGCAGATCGTGGGCGGCAAGCTGCTGGCGCTGTCGGGCTTCACCGGACTGGTGCTGGCGCCCGCGCTGCTGGCACTTGCCTGGTTCGCGGCCAGCGGCCAGGCGCCCTGGTCGTTGGCGCTGCTGCTGGCCGCCGGCTATGCGGCCTGGCTGCTGCTGTGGTCGTTGGCCGTGGTCTGGATCTCCACGCTGTGCGCGCGCGGGCGCGACGCGCTGCTGGTATTGCTGGCCGCCTGGGCGGTGCTGGTCATACTGCTGCCGCGCTGGGTGCCCGATCTGGCAAACACCGCCATTGCCTTGCCCACGCGCTTCGAGACCCAGATCAAGGTCGAGCGCGACTACCAGGCGCTGGGCGATGCGCACAATCCCGAAGACCCGAAGTTCGCCGAGTTCCGCGATGCATTGCTCAGCAAGCATGGCGTGACGCGCATCGAAGACCTTCCGGTCAACTTCAAGGGCGCGGTCAGCATGGAAGGCGAACGCCAGTCGACCGAACTGTTCAACCGCTATGCGGCCGCGGCTTTCGATCGCCAGCGCCAGCAGAACGCGCTGGTCGACGGCTTTTCCTGGCTGGCGCCCACACTGGCGCTGCGCCGGCTGTCGATGGCGGCCTCGGGCACGGACCTGCTGAGCTTCCAGCGCTTCATCGAGCAGGGCGAGCAATACCGCTATGACCTGGTGCAGGGCCTCAACCGGCTGCACGCCGAGGCGCTGAGCTACGCCGATGAAACCAACCCCGCCCGAAGCAAACGCATTTCGCATACGCATTGGCAGAAATTCCCGGCCTTTGAATACCGGGCCGAACCCCTGGCCTTGACACTGGGCCGTGCCGCACCTGCGGCCCTGGTCCTGCTGCTGTGGCTGGCCGCGCTGGCCGGCCTGGCCTGGCGCGCGGGCCGCCGTCTTGAAAGGAATGTGCGATGAACTGGCTGATCCATGAACTGCGCCTGATCGCGCGCTCGCGGCTGTCGCTCGCTACCCTGGTGCTGCTGCTGGCACTGTCGGCGCTGGCCGTCTGGTCGGGCCTGCACGAAAGCGCGCGCCAGCGGCAGACGATTGCGCGGCTCGCGCCGCTGCAGGCGCAGGATGCGGCCGCGGTGACCGCGCGCTATGCCGACAGCCCGGACGCGGGCAACCCTGCCTACTACGCCTTTCACAGCACCTGGGACCCACCCTCGGCCACCGCCTTTCTGGCCATGGGCCTGCGCGATGTCGCGCCCCAGGCGCTGCGCGTGCGCGCCCTGGGCCTGCAGGCCCAGCTGTACGAAGGCGAGACCTTCAACCCCGAGCTGGCCCTGCCCGGGCGCTTTGACTTTGCCTTTGTGCTGATCTATCTCGCCCCGCTGTTCGTCATTGCCTTGCTGCACGACCTGGTGTCGGGCGAGCGCCAGTCGGGCCGGCTGCGCCTGCTGCTGTCGCTGCCCGAAGGCGGGCGGCTGTGGCGGCGGCGCGCGCTGCTGCGCTATGCGCTGCTGTTGGCGGCCCTGGCGCTGCCGGTGCTCGCCGGCCTGGTGCTTTCTGGCGCCACGCCGCTGTCCGCTGGCGTGGTGCTGGCCGTGATTGCCAGCTATCTGGCGTTCTGGGCAGGCCTGTCGCTCGGGGTCGCGCGCCGCGGCTGGCGCTCGGTGGCCAACGCCACGGCGCTGATGGGCGCCTGGGTGCTGCTGACGCTGGTGCTGCCCGCGCTGGCCAACGTGGCGCTGACGCGTGCCCTGCCCGTGCACCAGGGAGTGGACCTGATGCTGGCCCAGCGCCAGGCCGTGCATGGCGCCTGGGAAGTGCCGCGCGAGCAGACCATGCAGCGCTTCCTGGCCGGCCATCCGCAGTTCAAGCACACCGCGCCCCTGCCCGCGGGCTTCCACTGGAAGTGGTACTTTGCCTTTCACCAGCTGGGCGACGACAGCGTGGCGCAACCGGTGGCCGAGTACCGCGCCGGCCTGCTCGCACGCCAGGCATGGACCGAGCGCCTGGGCTGGCTGCTGCCCGGCGTGGGCGCGCAGACGGTGCTGCACCGCGCGGCCGACACCGACCTGCAGGCCCAGTTGGCCTTCCAGGACCGGACCGCGGCATTCCATGCCGAAGTGCGCCACTTCTTCTACCCGTATCTGTTCAATGAGCGCCGGTTCGGTGCCGCGGACTTCGCCCGGCTGCCGCGCTTTAGCGCGCCGGCGCATGCCCCGGTATCGTGGGGCGCGCAGCTGTGGGTG
>NZ_JAVWWA010000046.1:6611-10493 GCF_036666375.1 Comamonas sp.
GACACCTCGAGTTGTTCGAGGCTGTGCGCCAGCAGGCCTATGCTGCGCGCCGTGGCAAACAGGCTGAAGGCCGCGTCATGCGGCAGCCGGTGGCGCGCCATCAGCGCGGCCAGGGCGACATCGATATTGGGCTGCAGGCCGGTGAGCTCGGTGGCCTTTTCAATGAAACGCGCAATCACTTCCGGCGGTTCGGTCAGCGCCAGCAGCGCCGCGGCGCGCGGATCGCCGTCGGGGTAGATGTGATGGCCAAAGCCCGCGAGCGGCAGGCCCGTGGACAGATGGTGTTCGAGCACCTGGTCCGCGCCCACGCGCTCGACTTCGCTGAACAGCGCCTGCACCCGGCCCGAGGCATCGCCGTGCAAGGGGCCCGACAGCGTGGTCAATCCGGCCAGCAGGCAGGCCGGCAGCGAAGCCCCGGTCGAGGCCGTGATGCGCGCGACAAAGGCGGAACTCGTGAGTTCATGATCGACCAGCAGCACCATGGCCGTGCGCAGCAGATCGGCCACCTTGGCCGATTGCTTCCAGCCTTTGGCAAAGCGCTGGTGCAGAGGCAGGCTGCCGGGCACGGCGCCAAAGGCGTCGGCCAGCTGGCCGACCAGGCTTTGGCCTTCGATGTGCAGCACGCGCGTGCGCCGCCCGCGCGTCGAATGCCCGGTGGCCGACAGCGCCGCCAGCGCGGTGAACGCCGCGACCCGCCCGGGCGGGGCCGCATGCCCGTGCGCGGGTGGTGCGCAGCAGGAAAAGTCGACGGCCTGCTCGGCGCCCCACAGCAGCCGCGCCGCCTCTTCGAGCGTCGCCGTACGCGCCAGCGCGATCACGTCCTGTCCCCGGTAATAAGGCCGGCCGCGAACGAACGCTGTCAGTCCCGTGGGAATGCTGGGCTCGGCACCGAACAGCGTGTTCGCGGCCAGGGTCTCGTGCTTGCGGCCGGCCTCCTTGCGCTTGGCCAGGCCGGCGACGTCGTCGGCGCGGTACAGGCTCTTGCGCGTATCGGCCGGATCGGCCATGACCTCGATCTTGCCGCGGCTCACATAGGCATACACGGTCTGCGCGCGCACGCCCAGCAGCGCGCAGGCCTCGTTCATCGAAATCCAGGAAGCCATGGGAAAACACCTATCCTTTATATATGTTGATTTTATACATCAATATTGACCAACTTATCAAGTGAAAACTAGGATGCAGACATTCCTGCAAAAACCTGGTTTCCGCCCATGAAAGCCCACATCCTTCAGCTCAACCCCATCCTGATTCCGGCGATCAACGAACAGCTCGCGACGCTCTATACCGTGCACCGGTTCTACGAGCTGGCCGACCAGAAAGCCTGGCTGGCTGAACATGGCGCGTCGATCTCCGCCGTGATCACGGGCGGCCATACCGGCATTTCGCAGTCGCTGCTCGAACAATTGCCCGGCCTCAAGGTGGTCGCCGTCAACGGCGTGGGCACCGATGCCGTCGATCTCGCCTACTGCCGCAGCCGCGGTCTGCCCGTCACGGCCACGCTGGGCGCGCTGACCGAAGACGTCGCCGACCTGGCCATGGGCCTGCTGATCGCGGCCTGCCGCAATCTGTGCGCGGGCGACCGCTTCGTGCGCGAAGGCCAGTGGGAGCTCCACCCCCAGCCCAGCGCGATTCCGCTGGCGCGCCGCTTCAGCGGCATGCGCCTGGGCATCGTGGGCATGGGCCGCGTGGGCCGCGCGGTCGCCCAGCGCGCCGCGGCGTTTGATTGCCGCATCCGCTATACCGACCTGCGCCCCATGGACGACGTCGCTCACGCTTTTGTGCCCGATCTGATCGATCTGGCGCGCGCAAGCGATGCGCTGGTGCTGTGCGCTGCGGCAGACAAGGCCGAAGGCATAGTGAACGCGGCCGTGCTCGACGCGCTGGGTCCGCGCGGCTTTCTGGTCAATGTCGCGCGCGGCCGGCTGGTCAACGAGGCCGATCTGACCGCGGCGCTGGTCGCCGGGCGCATTGCGGGCGCGGGCCTCGATGTGTTTGTCGACGAGCCGCGCGTGCCGCTGGCGCTGCGCCAGTCGGACGCGGTGACGCTGCAGGCGCACCGCGCCAGCGCGACCTGGGAGACGCGCACGGCCATGGGCGAGATGGTGCTGGCCGGCATTGCCCAGGCGCTGGCGGGCCAGCGCCCCAGCATGAGCCTCACGACCTAGGCGTGCCACGCCATCCCTTTCAAAGAACAAACAGGAGACAAACCACCATGACCCGCACCACCCGCCGATTCGCCTTCACCCTGGCCCTGGCACTGGGCGCCAGCGCCGCCGCGCCCCTGGCCCTGGCCCAGTCCTATCCTTCGCGCCCCGTGACCCTGGTCGTGCCCTTCCCGCCCGGCGGCGGCACCGACACCGGCGGGCGCGTGATCGCCGAACAGCTGAGCCGGCGCTGGGGCCAGACCGTGATCGTAGAGAACAAGGGCGGCGCGGCCGGCCAGATCGGCGCCGATCTGGTGGCCAAGGCCAAGCCCGATGGCTATACCTTGCTGCTGGGCAATATCGGCACGCAGGCGATCAACCCTTCGCTGTACGCCAAGCTGCCCTATGACCCGGACAAGGCCTTTGCGCCGGTGTCGCTGGTGGCCGAGCTGCCGCTGGTGATGATGGTCAACCCGGCTGTCGCCGCGCAGACGCCCGCCGAGTTCATCGCGCTGGCCAAGGCGCAGGCCGGCAAGCTGTCGTACAGCAGTTCGGGCGCGGGCGGCGCGCCGCACCTGGTGGCCGAGATGTTCAAGGACCAGACGCGCAGCTTCATCGTGCATGTGCCCTACCGCGGCGGCGGCCCGGCGATTGCCGATCTGCTCGCCGGCCATGTCGATCTGTCGTTCATGACCGCGCTCGAGGCTTCGGGCCATATCAAGGCCGGCAAGCTGCGCGCGCTGGCGGTGACCAGCGACAAGCGCCTGCCCGCGTTGCCCGACGTGCCCACGCTGGCCGAAGGCGCGCTGCCCGGCTTCAACGCGATTTCATGGATAGGCCTGCTCGCGCCCGCGGGCACGCCGCAGGACACGGTCGACAAGATCTCGGCCGACCTGCGCGCCGTGCTCGCCGACGAAGCCGTCAAGGCCCGCTTTGCGGCGCTGGGCGGCGTGGCGCGCGCCAACTCGCCGAAAGACTTCGGCAAGCTGATCGCCGCCGACCGGACGCGCTACGCCGAGATCATCCGCAGCCGCAAGATCACCACCCAATGAACGCCGTGACCGAACTGGTCTTTCCCGCGCCCACTGCGGCCACCTTGGCAGTGGCGGGCAGCAGCGCCCGGTTCCCGCTGGGCCGCGTGTTCTGCATAGGCCGCAATTACCGCTGGTCGGCAGACGAAGCCGCGCCCACGCAGATGCCCGCCTGGTTCATGAAGCCCGCGAGCGCGGTCTGCGCCGCGCAAGGCGTGCTCGCCTTCCCGCCGGCGACGCGCGAGTTCTGCCACGAGATCGAACTGGTCGTGGCCCTGGGCCGCGGCGGCCGGAACATAGCCGCGGCCCAGGCCGAAGCGCACATATGGGGCTATGCCGCGGGGCTGGACTTGACGCGCCGCGATCTGCAGCAGCAAGCCAAGCAGGCTGGCGGCCCCTGGGAGCCGGCCAAGGCTTTCGATCGCTCCGCGCCCTGCACGCCGCTGGTGCCGGCTGCGGACTGCGGCCACCGAGGGCCAGGCGCCGTCTGGCTCACGGTCAACGGCGTCGAGCGCCAGCGCGCCTATGTGTCCGAGCTGCTGTGGTCCGTCCCTGAACTCGTCGCCATGCTGTCGCGCTCGGTGACGCTGCTGCCCGGCGATCTGATCTTCACCGGCACGCCCGCGGGCGTGGGCCCGCTTTCGCCCGGCGATGTGGTTGCCGGCGGCGTCACCGGCATAGGCGAGTTTTCCATGACCGTGGGCAGC
>NZ_JAVWWA010000046.1:10593-19917 GCF_036666375.1 Comamonas sp.
GAAGACGGCTGGAGCGTTGTGCTTGCCGGGCGCCGCGCCGAGCCGCTGCAGGCGCTGGCCGCGCAGGCCGCCGAACTGGGCCAGACCGCGCTGGCCGTACCCACCGATGTCACCGACCCCGACAGCGTGCAGGCGCTGTTCGATGCGATAGCGCAGCGCTTCGGCCGCCTCGATGTGCTGTTCAACAACGCGGGCGTCAACGCCCCGGCCGTGCCCATCGACGAGCTGCCGCTGGACAAATGGTTCAGCGTGCTCGACACCAACGTCACGGGCATGTTCCTGTGCGCGCGCGCCGCCTTCGGCCTGATGCGCCGCCAGTTGCCCCAGGGCGGGCGCATCATCAACAACGGCTCGATCTCGGCGCACACGCCGCGGCCGTTCACCGCGCCCTACACGGTCAGCAAGCACGCGGTCGCGGGCCTGACCAAGGCGCTGGCCCTCGACGGGCGCGCTTTCAACATCGTCGCCAGCCAGATCGACATCGGCAATGCGCTGACCGAGCTGTCCGAGCGCATGACGCGCGGCGTGCTGCAGGCCAATGGCACGACCGCCCCAGAACCGATGATGGACGCGCGCCATGTGGCCGACGCCGTGCGCCATGTGGCCGCGCTGCCGCTCAAAGCCAACATCCTGAACATGACCATCATGGCCAGCGCCATGCCCTATGTGGGGCGTGGCTGAACGCCCGATGGCAGGCATTGCCTGGCCCCCGGGCCGGGCGCTAGAGAACCATAGAGAAAACCACAAAAGGAGACAATCATGCAACGCACCGCTCTGTTCAGGATTCTTGCCATTTCGGCCACCATGATGCTGGCGCCCACGCTGGCTTCGGCGCAGAACTACCCCACGCGGCCCATCAAGATCATCGTTCCCGCGCCGCCCGGCGGGGCGATAGACACGATTGCACGCGTGGTCGGCGACAAGCTCGGCGCCTCCATGGGCCAGGCCGTGGTCGTCGACAACCGGCCCGGCGCGTCCAACAACCTCGGCACCGACGCCCTGGCCAAGGCCGCGCCCGACGGCTACACCATAGGCATCGTGGGCGGCAGCCACAACATCAACAAGTTCCTGTTCAAGCACCTGGGCTGGGACCCGGAGAAAAGCTTCGAGCCGATTGTCTACACGCACGAAGTGCCGCTGGTGTTCGCGATCTACCCGCAGATTCCGGCCAAGACACTGCCCGAGTTCATTGCCTGGATGAAGGCCAACCCCAACGAGGCCAAGGTCGCGACTTCGGGCCGCGGCAGCGCCCAGGAGATGGCGGCCGAAATGTTCCGCATGGCCAGCGGCGCGCCCATGCTGCTGGTGCCCTACAAAGGCTCGTCAGCCGCCCACCCCGACCTGCTGGCCGGGCGCACCGCGCTGTACATCGACACCATCAGCGCCATCCAGGCCCAGGCCAAGGCCGGCAATGTGCGCGCCATCGCCGTATCTACGCGCAAGCGCAGCATGTCGCTGCCCGATGTGCCCACCGCGAGCGAACAGGGGCTCAAGGACTATGACGCCAACACCAACGGCGGCTTCCTGGCGCCGGCCGGCACGCCCAAGGCCATAGTCGCCAAGCTCAATGCCGAGATCAACGCCGCGCTCAAGCTGCCCGACGTGCGCGCCAAGCTCGAGGCCGCGGGTATAGAAGTGCAAGGCGGAACGCCGCAGGAGTATGCGGCGCTGATCAAGTCCGATCTCGCCAAGTGGGGCAAGGTCGTCAAGGAAGCGGGAATTCAGCCCGATTGAAGTGCGCGGGCGACCAGGCTTTACGTCGGTTCGGCTGCCGCCGCCTGGCGCGCGCGGCGCGCGGGCTTGACCGCGGGTTCCGCAGGCGCGGCGTGCACGGCAGGCACGTCGGCCGCGCCATCGCAGCGCGCGCACTGGCCATGCAGCTCCACCGTGGCCGCGCCCAGGCGAAAACCGTTGTCCTTGGACCAGCCCTTGAGACGGCGCTCGATTGCGCTGTCGGAGAACTCGTCGACATGGCCGCACTGGTCGCAGATGGCAAACACCACCAGCCCATGCTGGTGGTCGTGCGGGTGGGCGCAGGCGACAAACGAGTTCATGGTCTCCACGCGGTGCACCAGCCCGTACTCGATCAGCTTGTCGAGCGCGCGGTACACCTGCTGCGGCGCGCGCAGGCCTTCGGCCTGCAGATGGGCCAGCAGCGTGTAGGCGCTGGCCGGACTTTCTTCGCGCGACAGTGCGCCCAGCACCAGGCTCTGGTGCCGGGTCAGCTCGGGGTGGTGCGTGGGGGTGGCTGGCGACATGGCTTGCGGACGTTATGCTGTAACACCCGCTAGTTTAGCGCGTTCCACGCTCACAGCATCATGCCGCCCGACACCTCGATGCGCTGGCCCGTGACCCAGCCGTTGCCCGGCGACAGCAGCGCCGCCACGGCGCCGCCGATGTCGTCGGGCAGGCCCACGCGGCCTTGGGCCGTGACGCTGCTGATATGCGCGTTCACCTGCGCGTTGTCGCGCACCGTGCCGCCGCCGAAGTCGGTCTCAATCGCGCCCGGAGCAATGGTGTTGACGCTGATGCCGCGCGGCCCCAGTTCCTTGGCGAGATAGCGCGTGAGCACCTCGACGCCGCCTTTCATCACCGCATACGCGGCATAGCCCGGGAAGCTGAAACGCGCCAGGCCCGACGAGGTGTTGACGATGCGCCCGCCATCAGCGATCAACGGCAACAGCTTCTGCGTCAGAAAGAACGTGCCCTTGAGGTGGACGTTGAACAGCATGTCGAACTGCTCTTCGCTGGTCTCGGCAAACGGCGCATTGAAGCCTACGCCGGCGTTGTTGACCAGATAGTCGAACTGCTCGCGCTGCCAGGTGGCGGCCAGCGCGGCCTTCACGCTCTCGGCAAACGCGGCATAGCTTTTGCTGTCGCCCACGTCCAGGCGCAGCGCCACGGCGCGGCTGCCCAGGGCCTCGATCTGCGCGACGACTTGCTGCGCAGCCGCCGCGCCGTCCTTGTAGGTGATGATCAGCTGCACGCCTTGTGCCGCCAGGTGCAGCGCCGCGCTGCGACCCAGGCCGCGGCTGGCACCGGTGATCAATGCGATGCGGGGAGTGGAATTCGTCATGGGAGTCTCGCTTGGGGTGGAAGAAGACCTGACTTTAGGCGTTCACCGCCATCGGATAAACCGCGATTTCAAGCCCAGACTGTCCACCTCAACAATACAATCCAGGCATGGATCTCCACGAACTGCGCATTTTTTCGCGCGTCGCCGCGCTGGGCAGCTTCACCCAGGCCGCCGAGCAGTTGGGCCTGACCAAGAGCCGCGTCTCGGCAGCGGTGCAGCGCCTGGAGCTGCAGCTGGGCACGCGGCTGCTGCAACGCACCACGCGCCAGGTACGCCTGAGCACCGATGGCGCGCAGTTTCTCGCGCGCTGCGAGGAACTGCTGGCCGACGCCGAGCAGCTGCAGGCCATGTTCCAGGGAGCCGCCAGCGGCCTGCGCGGGCGGCTGCGCATAGACCTGCCCAACGCGCTGGCGCGCGACCTGATCATTCCGCGCCTGCCCGAGTTTCTCGCCGCCCACCCCCTGCTGGAAATCGGCATCAGCACCAGCGACCAGCGCGTGGACCTGGTGCACGAAGGCTTCGACTGCGTGCTGCGCATAGGCCCGCTGGCCGCGACCGAGCTGATCGCGCGCCCGCTGGGCGAGATGGCGATGTGCAATCTCGCCAGCCCCGCCTACCTCGCGCGCCACGGCAGGCCACGCAGCCTGGAAGATCTGGCGCAGCACCATCTCGTTCACTACGCGGGCAAGCTGGGCATGCAGGGCGCGGGCTGGGAGTACCAGGACGGCCAGCAGACAAGGCTGCACCCGATGCGCAGCGCCATCGTGGTCAACGGCACGGATGCCTACCAGGCGGCCTGCGTCGCCGGACTGGGCCTGATCCAGGCACCGCAGCGCGGCGCCCAGCTGCTGCTGGACCAGGGCCTGTTGGTGGCGGTGCTGCCGGAGTTCACCGCGCCGCCCATGCCGGTGTCGCTGCTCTACCCCCACCGCCGCCAGCTGCCCGCGCGCGTGACCGCCTGCCTGAACTGGATCACCGAAGTGGTCACGCCGCATCTGGCGGGAGCGACAGGCACTGCTCAGTAGCGGTGCACCAGCGTCAGCAGCAGATTGCGCGGCGTGCCGTACGATTTGGTCTGGTAGAAGTTCAACTGCGTCAGATAGTTCCTGTCGAACGCATTGTTGAGGTTGACCTGCAGCGAGGTCTGGGGCGTGAACTCATAGCGTGCCATCAGGTTCACCAGCGTGTAGCTGGCCTGTTCGCTGCGCCGCTGCAGCACGCTGCCCGAGCCGTCCGCGCCCCAGGCCAGGCCCCAGATATCGCCCTGGTAGCGCAGGCCGCCGCCGACGATCAGCTTGCCGCCCGTGGCCGCGACGCGGTAGGTGGTGAACAGATCGAAGATGCTGCGCGGCAGCGTGGTGTTCAGCTCCTTGCCCGCCTGGTCCTTGATGTTGTAGTGGGTGTAGCCCAGCTTGGCGTTCCAGCCCGGCAGGATTTCGCCCGAGACCTCGAACTCCAAGCCCTTGCTGTTCGCGCCCTTGGCACCGTAATAGGCCTGGTTGAGGCCGTCGGGCGTCATGGCCTCGGTGTCGGCCTGGGCCAGATTGTCCTGGAGGATGTTGAACACCGAGAACGCGGCGTTGAGGCGGTTGTCGGCCGAGGCCGCCTTGACGCCGACTTCGCGGCTCTTGCCGACAATGGGCTCGAGGAAGCTGCCATTGCGGTCCTGCGCGTCCTGGGGTTTGAAGATATTGGTATAGCTGGCATAGGCCGACAGCCCGTTGCCGAAGTCATACACCGCGCCCGCATAGGGTGTGAAGTGGGTGAACTTGTCGATCTCCTTGCGCTCCCAGCTGCTGTAGCGCGCGCCGACGATCAGCTTGAGCGGATCGGTCAGCGACAGGCGCACGGCGCCATACAGGCCGTTCTCGCGCGTCGCGATGTCGGACTCCACATAGGGCTCGCCCCAGGCCGGAATGGGCAGCGCGCCGTTCCAGTCAAGCAGGCTGGCCGCATACCGCTGCATGTCCAGCGCGCGCGCGCCTATGATCAGCTGCTTTTGCCGCGACGCGCTGGCGCCGAACACCGCTTCGTGCTCGCGGCCGAACAGCGTGAACTTGCCTTCGGCCTTGGCGTCCATCGCGTCCTGCGCGCGCTGGCCGCGGTACCAGTAGCTGTAGGGCTGGCCATCGACGTGGTAGCTGCCCGGCGCCACGTTGCCCAGCGCCATTGCCAGCTGGGCGTCATAGCTCTGCTTGCTGGACGCAAAGCCGATGTGGGTCTTCCAGCCATTGTCCAGCGCATGGTCGAGCGCGACAAAAGCGGTCTTGGTGGTGGTGCTCCAGTGGTTCCAGCTGGGCGCCAGATTGGTCGAACGGTCCCAGTTGATGACTTCGCCATTGGTGAACCAGATGGGCACGCCGCCCCACGATGAGCCCTTGGGCCGGTTCTCCTGATAGTCGGCGCCCACGCGCAGCACGGTAGCGGGCGTGAGGTCGGCTTCCACGGTGGCGAAGAACAGCTGCTTGTTCTTTTCCTGGTGGTCCTGGAACGTATGGGCGCGCTGGCCCGCGGCGACAAAGCGCCCGCGCACGCTGCCTTCGGCGTTGAGCGGCGTGGAGACATCGACATCGCTGCGGTAGTTGTCCCAGGAACCGGCCGAGACCGAGACTTCGCCCGTGAGCTGGCGGCTGCTCGCACGCTTGCGCACCAGGTTGACCGAGCCTCCGGGATTGCCCGAACCGGTCAGCAGGCCGGTCGCGCCGCGGATGATTTCAACGCGGTCATAGATCGCGGCGTCGAGTTCGCTCTCGCCCGCGGCATAGGGCGAGCTGAAGGTCGTTGCCACGCCGTCGTAGAGGTAGTTGTCGACATTGAAGCCGCGGTAGGAGAACGACGAGCGCTCGCTGTCGTAGCTGGACTCGGCCACGCCCGTGGTGGTGCGCAGCACTTCGGACAGGCTGTGCACGGCCTGGTCTTCAATGCGCTGGCGCGTGACGACTTCCAGCGACTGCGGCGTCTCGCGCGGCGCCAGCACCAGGCCCGTGGCCGCGGAGGTAGCGCGCGGGGTGTAGCGGCCCGAGCCTTCGGTGGTCGCGCGCTCGCCTTCGGCCACGGCCTTCACGGTGACCGTGGCCAGCGCCTGGCCCGCGGCCGCGCTATCCCCGGCCCCATCGGCGGCCTGTGCCTGCGCCTTGCGCACCGTGAGAATGCCGCTGCCCGTGCGCTGCAGATCGAGCCCAGAGCCGGCCAGCGCCTGGCGCAGCGCGGCCTCGGGCGTGAGCTGGCCGCGCACCGCGGGCGCGGGCAGTCCGCGCACCAGATCGGCGTCCAGCGACAGCGGCGTTGCGCCTTCGTCGGCAATGCGCAGCAGGCTGGCGCTCAGGGGCTGGGCGGGCACGTCATAGGATTGGGGCACGCCGCTTGCGGCCTGGGCGCTGGCACAGGCCAGCAGGCAGGCGCTGGTCAGGAAGTGAAGCCGGAAGAATGACTTGGAGGGCATGGTTGGGCGGTGAAAGAGAGGATGCAGAACCAGAAAAAACTGGGCTTTCCTCTGTATGAGCGACGGCAGCGCAAAAGCGGCCGTCCTTTTTTCATATTTCTTCCACCAGGCCCGACGATCGCCCCCAGGCCCTGCGCTCCACGCGCACCAGCCAGCCACCCGAGTGGCGATGGATGTCGATGGGCAGGGTCTCGGCCAGCGCCTGCAGCGCCGCCTCGCTGTCGTCGAGCCCGAAGATGCCGGTCACGCGCAGGCGCGCGGCCGCGGGCGACACGCGGATGTAGCCGAGGCGGTAGGGCCTGAGCGCCGCCAGCACTTCATCGAGGCGCTGGTCTTCGGCATGCAGCACGCCATGCGTCCAGGCGCTGGCCGCCGCAGCCAGCCCGGGCTGCGCCAGGCGCGTGATCTGCATGCCATCGATCCACGCGCCCTGGCCCTGGGCCAGCACCGCGCGCTGCTCCGGCTGGGCCAGCAGGGTGCGCACTTCCAGGCCCGCGCTCAGCGCCACGGCCTGGGTGCGCGACTCCTCCTGGCGCACCATGAACTGCGCGCCCAGCGCGCGCAGGCTGGCATGTTCGGTGCGCACGACAAACGGCGCGGCGGCGTCGGCGAAGACTTCGGCGCGCAGCTGGCCCTGGCGCAGCTGCACCAGGCGCAGCCCGTCGCCAAAGCGCACATCGACCGACGAGCGCGCGTCCAGCTGCAGGCGGCTGCCGTCGGCCAGCGTGAAAGTCTTGCGTTCGCCGGTGGCGGTGTGCAGGTCGGCGCGCCAGTCGGCCAGCAGGCCGCTGCTGCGCGCCACCCAGCTGCTGCCCAGGCCCAGGCCGGCGACGCCCAGCGCCGCGCGCAGCATGCGGCGCCGGCGCGCGCCCAGCACTGCCACCTGCTCGATGGCATGGGAAACGGCGTCGGTTCGGGCGCCGCTGGCCCGGCCCTGGCCGGCACGCGCCTGGCCAAAGGTCGCGTCCAGCGCCCCGCCCAGGCTGTGCCATGCCTGCTGGTGGCGCGCATCCGCCGCGAGCCAGGCCTGAAAGGCCGCGCGCTGGGCCTCGTCCACGGCGCCCGAACGCAGCTCGACCATCCAGTCTATGGCCTGCTCGGTGAGCGCATCGAGCGCATCGACGGCGTTGGCGCGCGCCATCAGGATTGCAGCGCGCGCATGCAGCAGCGCAGTCCGTCGGCCATGTAGCGGCGCACCATGCGCTCCGACATGTCTATGCGCAGCGCGATCTCGGCATAGGTCAAGCCGTCGAGCTGGCTCAGCAGGAATGCGGTGCGCGCCTTGGCGGGCAGGCTTTCGAGCGCGTCGGCGATGGCTTGCAGCGACTCGCGCAAGACCGCACGCTCTTCGGGAGACGGCGCTAAGTCTTGGGGCAGGGCCGCGAGCGCATCTATCCAGGCGCGCTCCAGATCGCGCCGGCGCCAGGTCTCGGTAAGGATGTTCTTGGCAATGGTCGTCAGATAGGCGCGCGGCTCGTGCATGGCGTGCAGGCGCTTGTAGCCCATCACGCGCAAGAAGGTTTCCGAGCTCACGTCCTCGGCTTCTGCCACGTCGCGCAGGCGCTTGCGCAGGCGCTCGAGCAGCCAGGGCTGGTGGGCGGTGAACAGGGCGGCAGCAGCAGCGGCATCCGCCGCCGGCATGGGAGAGCTGGACACGAAATGTATTGAATGAGAATGTTTCTCAATTATACAAGATCAGTCCAAAAACAACGCCGCCCCGGGCGCGCCGGCTTCAGGCGCCCAGCGTGCGCGCGAACAGCGCCCGCATGGCGTCCCAGCCGCGCCCTGCCTGGGCCGCGTCGTGCACCGGGAAATCGGGCACCATCCAGCCATGGGGCGCGGGGTATTGCTCGCTTTGATAGCGCACGCCGGCTTCGGTCAGCGCGGCTTCGAAACGCTGGGCCATCGCGGGTGGATAGCTGTCGTCGTTTTCAGCGCTGGCGATATAGATTTCGGCCTGCAGCGTGGCCACCCGCCAGTGCGGGCTCTGCGGCGCATCGGTCGCCAGGCGCCCGCCGTGGAAGCTCGCGACCGCAGCAAAACGTTCGGGATAGGTCGCGGCCGCGGCCACGGCGATGCCCCCGCCCATGCAGAAACCCACGGCGCCGATTCGCGTGCCCGCGACATCGCCGCGCCCGTCCAGATACGAAAGCAACGCACCGGTATCGCGCGCGGCCTTGTCAGTGCCCGTGGTCGCAATGAAGGGGCCCAGAATCGCGCCCGGATTGCCGGCGAACACTTCGGCCGGGACCAGCGGCGCATAGGGGCCGTAGCGGTAGTAGAGATCGGGCAGCAGCACCAGATAGCCCGCATCGGCCAGCCGCGCCGCCATGTCGCGCATCGCGGGCCGCATGCCGCCCGCGTCGCCATAGAAAATCACCGCCGGCCAGGGGCCTGTGCCCGCGGGCGTGAATACATCGGTGGGGCAAAGGCCGTCTTCGGTCTGGATCACTGCGTGTTCGGCGGGCATGGAACTCCTGATGCAAGGCAAATGGCTATCCTAATGCCGCTGCGCCTCGGCGGTGAAATGCGCGCGCATGAAATCGCTGAGCTGCTGCGCCGCGGGCGCCAGCCGCTGCGCGGGCTGCAGCAGGCCCAGCGGCTCCATGGGCGCGGTGCCCGCGACGTCGAGCTCGACGATTTGCCCGGTGCGCATCAAGGGCATCAGCATGGTCAGCGGCAATACGGTGAGCAGGTCATGGTTGAGCAGCAGCCACGAGACCATGGTCGAGGTGCGCGTGACCAGCGGGTGCATCTTCAAGGGCGCGCGGCAGCGCGCCGAAATGCTGTCAAGCCGCTCGCGCGC
>NZ_JAVWWA010000046.1:20017-36993 GCF_036666375.1 Comamonas sp.
ATGGCGGAACTTGCCGCGCGCCAGCAGGCGGTTGAGCAGCGTGGTGGCGGTCAAGGGCATGGTATTAGTCAGTCTAATGCATGGAGCGAAAAAGTAATTTGGCGCGGCCGGGCCCGGCGCCGATGATGGCTTCATAGAAATGCACGACCAAGTGCAACAAACAGGAGACAACCATGAACCCCCTAAGCCGCCGCCATGCATGCCTGGCCCTTGCCGGCCTGGCCCTGGCCGCGCCCGCCCTGGCCCAAACCGACCACTGGCCGGCGCGCCCTATCCGCGTGATCGTGCCGACCCCGCCCGGCGGCGCCTATGACGCGACCATGCGCCCACTGGCCCAGGAGCTGTCGCAGCTGCTCCAACAGCCCGTGGTGGTGGAGAACCGACCCGGCGCGGGCAACATCATAGGCACGCAGGCGGGGGCTGCGGCTGCGGCCGACGGCTATACGCTGACCATGACGGGAATGGTCAATACGATTGCCGCAGGCGTCTACGACAACCTGCCGTTCGACATCGTCAAGGACTTCAGCCATATAGGCGCCATCGGGGCCGC
The DNA here is from genome assembly GCF_036666375.1 of Comamonas sp. Classification (GTDB taxonomy): domain Bacteria; phylum Pseudomonadota; class Gammaproteobacteria; order Burkholderiales; family Burkholderiaceae_C; genus Comamonas. The sequence goes on from NZ_JAVWWA010000046.1 coordinate 20,568, forward strand.
CGCGCAATGGCTGGTGGTGCGCAACGACGCCGGCTTTGGCTCGATGCGCGAGCTGATCGCCAAGGCCAGGGCCGAGCCCGGCAGGATCAACTACGCGAGCTCGGGCGCGGGCAGCACCGGCCATCTGCTGGTCGAGCTGCTGCAGCGCAGTGCCGGCATCGAGCTCATGCATGTGCCCTACAAGGGCGGCGCGCCCGCGCTGCAGGACGTGCTCGGCGGCGTGGTCTCGGTGATCGCCGTGCCGCCCAATACGGCCATCCCGCATATCAAGGCCGGCAAGCTCAAGCTGCTCGCGGTGTCCACGGCCCAGCGCAACCCGGCCTACCCCGATGTGCCCACGTTCGAGGAACTGGGTTTCGCGCAGATGACCGTCAGTTCCTGGGTGGGCCTGTCGGCGCCCAAGGGCACGCCGGCGACGATCGTGCAGAAGATCAACGCGGCGATGGCGGCCAGCCTGGCCAGGCCCGCGCTGCGCGCGCGCCTCGAAGGCGACGGCATGACGCCGATGGTGATGAGCCCGGCGCAGTTCAGCGAGCTGGTGCGCAGCGACGCCCAGCGCTGGATACAGCTCACCAAGAGCCTGAACATCAAGGCCCACTGATTCCAACCACCTCTGACTGTCATGCCTTTTGTTGTTTCCCACGGCCGCAAGATCTATTACGAACGCCAGGGCCAGGGCCCGGCCCTGCTGTTTTGCCATGGCGCGGGCTCGAATGCCGCGACCTGGTGGCAGCAGCTGCCGCGGTTCGCGCGCGCTTTCAGCTGCATCACCATGGACTTGCGCTGCTTTGGCCGCTCCCTGGCGCCCCTTGAAGAGTTCGAGTTCTCCTTGTTTGTCGACGACGCACTGGCCGTGCTTGACGCCGAAGGCGTGGGCCGCGCTGCCGTGATCGGCCAGTCGCTGGGCGGCATGGTCGGAGTGAGGCTGGCACTGCAGCATGCCGACCGGCTCTGGGCCTTTGTCGCCTGCGACACCTCGCTGACCGTCGACCATCCCGCGCTGCTCGAAGCCATGGCGCGGCGTGTGACGCGGGTGCAGGCGCTGACCGTGGAGCAGCGCTCGCTGGGCCGCTGGTTCATAGAACAGCACCCCGAGCGCGCCGCGCTCTACGCGCAGATCAACCATTTCAATCCCAGCGCCCATGCGTTCGACAGCGAAGCCTGGGGCGCGGCGGTCACGGGCCTGATGGCGCCGCGCAATCTGCTGCCACTTGAAGCGCTGGCCGGCATTGCCTGTCCCACGCTGTTTGTCGTCGGCAGCGAAGACCCGCTGGTGCCGGTCGAAGCGATGCAGGCCTTTGCGCAGCAGGTGCAGGGCAGCACGCTGCATGTGGTCGAGGGCGCCGGACACTCGGCCTATTTCGAGAAGCCCGAGGAATTCAACGAGAATGTACTGGCCTTTTTGAAACGCCATTGCCCGGCCTGATTGCTGTGGCGCGGCGCACTGCCCATGGACCACGCCTTCTCGCACCACACCTTCCCTGCCACCGGGCTGCCCTTGATCAGCGCCCTGCCCCACGCCGGCGCGGCCAGCGTGCAGCAACTCGAGCAGCGCGGCTTCAACGCCTGGCCCGCGCCGCGCAATGCCGTGGCCGGCGACTGGCTGCTGCGCAGCGCCGCTGGCTATACCAAGCGCGCCAATTCCGCGAATGCGCTGCAGCCCGGCGCCACGCTCACGCCCCAATTGCTGGAACACATAGAAGCGCACTATGCGCGCCAGCAGCTGCCCGGCATCTTCCGGCTCAGCCCCCTGGCCGATGGCGGCGTCGATGCGCTGCTGCAGGCGCGCGGCTATCGCCTTGTCGACCCTTCGCTGTTGCTGCAGCGTGCAACGCAGGCCGATGATCGCCAGCCCGGCACGGATGGCCATCTGCAGCTCGATGCACAGCTGCAGGCAGCCTGGCTCGAAGGCTATTGCGCGGCCAGCGTGCATCCGCCCGAACAGCAGTTGCCGCACCGGCGGATTCTGGAGTCCATAGGCATGCGCTGCGCCTACGCGTCGCTGCAGCGCGGCGGCCGGGCGCTGGCCTGGGGCCTGGCGGTGCTGGAACGCGATGCGGTCGGCCTGTATGAAGTGCTGGTCCACCCCGACCAGCGCGGCCAGGGCCTGGGACGGCAGCTGGTGCAAGGCCTGCTGCAATGGGCGGCGCAGCAGGGCGCGACGCATACCGACCTGCAGGTGGCTGCGGCCAACGCGCGCGCAAGGCAGCTATATGAAAGCCTGGGCTTTGCGCCGGTCTACGGCTACCACTACCGGGTGCAGCCCTGAGTCAGCCGCGGCGCGCAGCCTCTATGGCGGCAATATCGATCTTGCGCATGGTCATCATCGCCGCGAACGCGCGCTGGGCGACGGCCGGGTCGGGGTCGGCAATCGCCGCACTCAGCACGCGCGGCGTGATCTGCCAGGACACGCCCCAGCGGTCCTTGCACCAGCCGCATTCGCTTTCCTGGCCGCCATTGCCGACAATCGCATTCCACAGCCTGTCGGTTTCCGCCTGGTCGTCGGTGGCGATCTGAAAGGAGAAGGCTTCGCTGTGCTTGAATGCCGGGCCGCCGTTGAGGCCCATGCAGGGGATGCCGGCCACCGTGAAGTCCACCGTCAGCACATCGCCTTTCTTGCCCGCCGGATAGTCGCTGGGCGCGCGGTACACGCGCTGCACCGCGCTGTCGGGAAAGGTCTTGGCATAGAAATTCGCGGCGTCTTCGGCGGTGCCGTCGTACCAGAGACAAATGGTGGTCTTGGGGGTCATGGCTTGGGCTCCTGAAACGCTGGTTTGAGGGAAGGCCGTTCATCCTTCGACAGGCTCAGGACGAACGGGGTTTTGACGCCCACTGTTTCTTTTGAGCGCCTTGCGAGATCTCGGCTCGCTGACCCCGCTGAGGACGAACGGAGCATCCGTTCGTGGCGAGCCTGCCTGGTCGGCCGCGTCGAAGGACGAAAGGCCGCGCGACAAACGACATGCAGGATTTTCAATCGACATGTGCTTGCTTGTCACCCCCGCCCCGCACCCGCATCAGGGAGATCCCAAAACGACCAGAATTCCACCGCAAGATACGGAGTGCTTGCGCCCGAATTCGGCGCTATCGTGCAGCCAGTCTCCGTTCTTCAAGGAATCTGTATGCATCCTATCCATCCCGACACAGCGCGCTACGCCAGCGAAGCGCAGCGCTGGCAGGCGGTGCAGGCGCGCGATGTGCGCGCCGATGCGCATTTTGTCTATGCGGTGCAGACCACGGGCGTCTACTGCCGTCCCAGCGCCGCGACGCGGCTGCCGCGGCGCGAGAACGTGCGCTTCTTCGACAGCGCGCAGCAGGCCGAAGCCGCGGGCTTTCGCGCCAGCCGCCGCGCTCAGGGCGACCAGACGCTGGCCGCCGCAGCGCGCGCCGATGTCGTGGCCGCGGCCTGCGCGGCCATGGACGCCGCCGACACCGCGTCCACGCTCGATGCGCTTGCCGCCCAGGCCGGGCTCAGCGCCTTTCATTTCCATCGCCTGTTCAAGGCCGAGACCGGACTCACGCCCAAGGCCTATGCGCTGGCCGCGCGTGCGCGCCGGCTGCGCGACCAGCTGGCCGCGCCCCAGGCGTCCGTGACCGACGCCATTTACGGCGCGGGCTTTCAGTCCAGCAGCCGCTTCTATGAAACCGCAGGCCAGCGCCTGGGAATGGCGGCGCGCTCCTTTCGCGACGGCGGCGCGGGCACAGAGATCCACTTCGCGCTGGGCCAGTGTTCGCTGGGCGCCATCCTGGTCGCGCAAAGCGCGCGCGGCATCTGCGCCATTTTGCTGGGCGACGACCCCGAGGCGCTGCTGCAGGACCTGCAGGACCGCTTTCCCAAGGCCCAGCTGATAGGCGCCGACGCGGCCTTCGAGCAGCAGATCGCCCAGGTCGTGGGCCTGATCGAGGCACCGTCGCTGGGCCTGCAATTGCCGCTTGACGTGCGCGGCACGGCCTTCCAGGAGCGCGTGTGGCAGGCGCTGCGCGAGATTCCGCCGGGCAGCACCGTGAGCTATGCCGAACTTGCGGCGCGCATAGGCGCGCCCAAGGCGGTGCGCGCCGTGGGCAGCGCCTGCGGCGCCAATCCGCTGGCGGTGGCGATCCCTTGCCACCGCGTGCTGCGCAGCGACGGCAATCTCTCAGGCTACCGCTGGGGGCTGGAGCGCAAGCGCGCTCTGCTGCTGCGCGAAGCCCAGGCCGAACCGGTTGCGCCCGATCAGAACAACTGAACCGGCATTTCCGCGAGCAGCCTCAGCTGGTCGATATTGGCCTCGCCCTGGGCCGGATTCACGCGGTGCACGCCATAGCGCAACTGCAGCGCCAGGCCCTTGGCCGCGCCCTGCTGCACGGTGTAGCGCAGCAGCAGGTCGCGCTCCCAATGCTTGCCCTGGGTGCCGGAGTAACCCAGGTAGTTGCGGTAGACGCTGGTCAGGCGGCTGTAATCGATGCCCGTGCCGCGCGTATAGGCCAGGCCCGCGCTCAGGCCCGGCGTCACCAGCGTCGCGAGATCGACCTCGTACTTCACCTGCCACGATGCCTCGTTCGCGCCGTTGAAGTCCGACAGCTGCATCGCGTTCTCCAGCCAGATCGAGCCGCGGTTCACATAGTCGAACGGCGTGTCGCCATTGACTTTCTGGTAGCCCAGGCCGAACCTGTGCATGCCCGTCGCATAGCTCGTCATCAGGCTGAACGTGGTGTTGTTCACGGCGCCGGCACGCGCCGCGCCGGTATCGCGGTTGCGGTAGAGATTGAAGCTCCATGCCAGAGACTGCCGCGGCGCAAGTTCATGCTTGTAGAAGCTGCCCAGATACCAGGTGTTCCAGTGGTCTTCGTACTGGCCTATATAGCTGCTCAGGCTCCAGTTCTTCACGGGCGTGGTCCAGGCGCCGCCCGCGAAGCTGAAGGAATCGGCGTTTGCGCCCGAGTAGTTGGCCAGCAGATCGCCGCCGTTCTTGCGGCTGTTGCGATCGGCCCAGGCCGTGAAGCGCCCGGCCTGCAGCGCCAGCGTGGGAATGTCGGCGCTGGTGATCTGCCAGCCGCGATTGGTTTCGGGCAGCAGCCGGGTGTCGGACGAGTGGAAGATGGGATTCTTCGTGCGCATCTCGCCGATCTTGAGTTCGGTCGAAGACACGCGCAGCTTGAGCGCGCCGCCGGCGCGGCCGAAGCTGCTTGCCAGGTCCAGTCCGTCCTTGGCGACATAGCGCGGCGTGGCGCGCGCGGCGTCGGCCTGGGTCGCGAGATTGATGCCGCCATAGGCATGGGCGTCGACACCCACGCCTATCAGGCCCTGCGTGTAGCCCGATTGGTAGTTGAGCATCAGCCCATAGCCCGATTCGCGCGCCCGGGTCTTGCCGCGCTCGCCATTGGTCGCGCGAAAGCTGCTGCCGTTGCGGTAGGCCAGCTGTTCGAACACATAGCGGTTTTGCATCTGCAGGCTGGCACCGGCCGCAAAGCCGCTGGCGCTGTCCTGGGCGCCGGCCAGCGCCGGGCCGCAAACGCACAGCAGCGCCGCGCCTAAAGGAAGTGGTGAAATGCGCATGGTGTTCAACGCGCCGCGCGCGCGGCGATTTCCTGGAAGCGTTTTTGCGCGCGCTCGGGCGCGGCGGCGGGGATAGCGAGCGCCGACAGCGGCGCGTCGCCGACCTGCACCAGCATCACCATGCCCATGGCGTAATGCGGCAGGCATTTGATGCCGTAGATGCCGGCTTCGGTGAACGTCACTTCGATCTCTTCATTGATCTTGCCCTTGAACGGCATGGCGCCGACAGGCAGCATGCCTTCGATGGAGACCGCGTCGTGGCCGCTGCTGCTGGCGAGAAACTTGAGCTTGTCGCCCGGCTTGAGCTTTACGAACTCGGGCTCGTAGACCATGGGGCCGAGCGCGCCGCGGTTGAGCATCTTCACTTCGTAGGTTTCGGCGAAGGCCGCGCCGGCGGCCGACAGGCCCAGGAAAACAGCGCCCAGACGGGCAAGCGTGGATAGGTTCATGGGAAAGAGGAATCCAGAGGTTTGAAACGCAGTACCAGCGCGCCGTCCTGGGGATCGACCAGTTCGGCAGCCTGTACCCTGAAAACGTCGTGCAGCAGCGCAGGTGTGAGAATCTCGCGCGGTATGCCCTGGGCCACGAGCCGGCCCGCGCACATCACGGCCAGCCGGTCGCAGGCCAGCGCCTGGTTGAGATCGTGCAGCGCCACCACCTTGGTGATGGGCAGTCCGCGCACCAGCTGCATCAGCGACAGCTGCTGGTGGATGTCGAGGTGGTTGGTGGGTTCGTCGAGCAGCAGCACGCGCGGCTGCTGGGCCAGAGCGCGCGCAATGTGCACGCGCTGGCGCTCGCCGCCCGACAGCGTGCTCCAGGCGCTGCGCTGCTTGTGCTCCAGGCCCACCGCGGCCAGCGCTGCGCGCACGATGCGGCCGTCTTCGGCCGACAGCGGCTGCAGCGCCGACAGCCAGGGCGTGCGCCCCAGCTCCACCGCGTCCCAGACATCGATAGCGTCCTGGGTGTCGGCCATCTGCGAGACGAACGCCAGCTGGCGCGCCAGCGCGCGCCTGGGCAGGGCGCGCAGCGGCTGGCCGTCGAGCAGCACCTCGCCTTGCGTGGGCACGAGAATGCCCGAGAGCAAGCGCAACACCGTCGACTTGCCCGAGCCGTTGGGGCCTATGAGCCCCAGCATCTCGCCGGGCCGTACCTCGAGGCTGACGCGCTCGACGATACTGGTGGCCCGCAAGCCGCGCGTGGCCCAGCCCAGGTCGCGCGCCTGCAGCGCGGCCGGCGCACTCATGCCCGGCCCCCGCGACCCTTGAGCAGAATGCCGGCAAACACCGGCGCGCCGACCAGGGCGGTGATCACACCTATGGGCAGCACCTGGCCGGGAATGAGCGTGCGCGAGATCACATCGGCGGCGATCAGGAACACCGCGCCGATCAAGGCGCTGGCCGGAATCAGCCGCCGGTGGCGCACGCCCACCATGAAGCGCGCCGCATGTGGAATCACCAGGCCCACGAAGCCTATCGCGCCGACGATGGACACCATCACCGCGGTGATCAGCGCCGCCACCAGCAGCAGCACCAGCTGCACGCGGCGCACGGCAACGCCCAGCGCCGCCGCCGATTCGCTGCCGAACGTGAACGCGTCGAGCGCGCGCGCATGCCACAGGCACACGGCCATGCCGGCAACGGCAATGCATGTGGTCAGCAGGGTGTCGCTCCAGCGCACGCCGCTCAGATTGCCCAGCATCCAGAACATGATGCCGCGCGCCTGCTCGGCGCTGCCCGACTTGGTGATGATCAGCGAAGTCAGGGCGTTGAACAGCTGCGAGCCCGCGATGCCGGCGAGCACGATCTGCGCGCTGTTGCGCAGGCCGCCGCTGCCCGCGGCATGCGCGAGCAGGGCCACCAGCGCGAACGCGCAGACCGCGCCGAAGAACGCTCCCGTGGTCATGGAGATCGCGCCCGCGCCCAGGCCCGCGACCGACACCAGCACCGCGCCCGTGGACGCCCCGGCCGAAATGCCCAGCAGATAGGGCTCGGCCAGCGCATTGCGCAGCAGCGATTGCAGTATCACGCCGGAAATCGCCAGCCCCGCACCGCAGCTCGCAGCGACCAGGGCGCGCGCCAGCCGGTAGTTCCAGACAATGCCCTGGTCAATGGGATCGACCGGATACTGCGCGCCCGCGAGCTGGTTGGCCAGCACCTGCCAGACGACGCTGGGCGACAGGCGGGTCTCGCCTATTGCCACCCCCAGCAGGATGGCGACGGCAAGAGCGGCCAGCGCCGCGGAGATCAGGAGTATCAGGCGCAGCATGGGCTGGGGCGGGCCTCAGTCACGTAGATCAGCGCGCCGCGGCCTGCAGCTTGAGCGCGGCCTGGGCGATCTGTTCGATGCCGTCGACCATGCGTATCGAGCCTTGCAGCGCGTCGGCGTCGACGATCACGATGCGGTTGTTCTTCACCGCGTCCATGTGCCGGGTCACCGGGTCGTTCTTCAGGAACTCGAGCTTCTTGCGGTAGTCGTCGGCCGGAAAGCGCCGGCGGTCCATGCGCGCGATGATGAGAATCGATGGATTGGCCTTGGCAATGGTTTCCCAGCCCACGGTGGGCCATTCTTCGGCCGAAGTCACGATATTGCGCAGGCCCAGGGTCTGCATCATGTAGCCGGCCACGCCTTTCTGGCCCGCCATGTAGGGATCGATCGCCAGATCGGCGCTGGAGAACCACAGCGCGGCGGAGACGTTCTGCAGCTTGGACGACTTGAGCTGGGCCACGGCCTGGGCCTGGCGCTGCGTCAGTTCGTCGACCAGGGCCTTGCCGCGCGCTTCCACATCGAAGATCTGCGCGAGTTGCTGCACGCTCTTGTACAGCGCATTGACGTCATAGGCCGTGGTGCGCGTGCCGTCGGAGCCGCTCAGGTTGTTCTTGCCTTCGCAGTCCGAAGGCATGGCATAGGTGGCGATGCGCAGGTCATGGAACTGCTCGCGCGTGCCGACCACGCCTTCCTTGCCGACCATCCATTCGAACTGCGAGACCACCAGCGCCGGGCGCTTGCCTATCACCGACTCGAAGCTCGGGTCGTTGTCGGCCAGGCGCGTCACCTTGTCGTTGACGGCCTTGAACTGCGGCAGCACGGAATTGAACCACAGCGCGGTGCCCGCGACCTTGTCGCCCAGGCCCAGCGCATAGAGCATTTCGGTGCCCGCCTGGCCTATGGTCACGGCCGATGCGGGCGCCTTGTCGAACTTGAGCGTGTAGCCGCAGTTGTGCAGCTGCAGCGGATATTCGGTGGCGCTGGCGCTGAAGCACAGCAGGGCGGCAAGTGTGGAAAACGCAAGGCGGCGTACAGGCATCGAAACAGGTCTTTCCAGAAGGGGCAGCGGTATTCTGGAAGAGAGCAAGACCGCAAAGCCACGCTTTCGCGGCGCAGGCAACGGCGCGGCGAAAGCGGGATTTCCGAGAAATTGTTCACTTCCCGGACACCCCGCCGGCAATGATTGATTGACGCTTCGGCAGGTCTCCTGACTGGCATGTCATCACGGCTGCGCCGCCTTCCCAAACTTGCGTTCAGTGGCGTGTGGCGCGCTCGCTCTTTGCCTACAGTTGCGGGGGCAGTTCCATTGCATGGGCAGCCAGACCTTGCAGTCTGGCCGCCACTGGATTCCCTCTTGCGCCGGCATTGCCGGGCGCAGGTCCTTGCGGAGCCGAAGCTGGCGTACTGTAGCCGATCTTGGGGCGGCGGCGCGCAAACTCCCGCCCCCATGGCCCGGTCCCGGCCGCGCCGCAGCTGCGGCCGCTGCGTGCCAGCCGATGGCGCCAATCCTTGCCCCGGCACGACAGGCCACACAAGTAGGGCAAGCGCTGTTTCAGGCACGCGTGGGATTTAAGACACCACGACAAGGAACCGCCTCATGAAAATCCACGAATACTCGAATGGAGAATGCAATGAAACGCTACGTCATTCTGCGCGTCAAAAAGGAAGGCGCGCGCAACCTTCATTACCTCGACATCCGGTCCTTCGAGGATCTCAATGGATTGCCCACCATTTCCATGGAGTTCATTCCCGAACATGCGATTGACGAACTGCATGCCGACCCGGAAGTCCAGGCCATTGCGCTGGTAATGCCCACTTGCCTGGTACACCCGCTGGAGGCCGCTGCCCCGTTGCGCGGCAACAGCTGGGGAATCGATGCGGTTCGCGCCGACATCTCCAGATACACCGGTGCGGGTGTGAAGATCGCCATTCTGGACACCGGCATAGACCGGACCCATCCGGCGTTTGCAGGCATGGATCTGCTGGAAATGGATTTCAGCGGCGCCGGAAACGGCGATCGCCATGGCCATGGCACGCATTGCGCCGGAACCGTCTTTGGTCGAGATGTGGGGCAACGTATCGGGGTTGCCAGAGGAGTGAATGAAGCGCGCATAGGAAAGATCTTTGGCGACGACGGCAAAGGCCAGTCAGACATGATGTTCCATGGGCTCAAGTGGGCGGTGGAGCAGCGCGTGGATGTCATTGCCCTCTCCCTGGGCTTCGATTTCCCCGGCATGGTGGCGCAGATGATGGGCGAAGGTTGGCCCGCCGACCTGTCGACTTCGATTGCATTGGAAGCCTATGGTGCGAATTTGCGCATGCTTGACGCCATGATGGCGCTGATGAAGCTTCAAGCCGATTCCGGCATTTCACCCATCGTGGTCGCGGCCGCGGGCAACGAAAGCCGGCGCCAGATCAATGCCCAATACCGCATTGCCACCACGCTGCCCGCGGCGGCAGTGGATGTGATTTCGGTAGCGGCAGTGCAACGCGCCGGCGAGAAATTCGCCATGGCGAGTTTCTCCAATACGCTGGCAACCGTGGTGGCTCCCGGTGTCGATGTGACTTCGGCCTGGCCGGGAGGGGGCTTGCATACCCTCAGTGGAACGAGTACCGCCTGCGCGCATGCCGCCGGCGTCGTCGCCTTGTGGCATGAGCATTTGCAGCGTTCGGGCATTCATCCGAACACCGGAAACATCACCCCGCGCATTCTGTACAGCGCCCAAAACGATATCTTCGTGCCCGATACCAAACTGGTCGATATCGGCAAGGGACTGATATCCGCCCCTTGGAGCGGCTGATAAAAGCCCCGAGGCGTCGTTGCCTCGCCTTGCTGCGCTGCTCAAGACGGCACGAGTTCATTTCAACTCATGGGAAAGAACGCTGCCGCAGCTGCTTAGCCGCGCGCCGGGCGAGCCATATCCCGCCAGGCCTCCCAGACGCTCCACATCGATCCTCCCCCAGTCGCTCACCGGGGTTTCGGGCAATGAATGCATGTCGACCATGGCTGCTCCTTCTGGCTGAGTCTTGCGGGCGGGCAAGGCGCCAGGCCTTGCCGGATGCGCCCGCTTGCGGCTTGCGGGCATTGGCACGCTGCACGGGGCGCTACTATACAGTTCACCCATGCACCTTACTCTTGCCCGCCGGCCGCGGCGTAAGAATTCGGTGTGTCCGCGCGTGGACCATTGACGCCAGGCCAGGGCCCGCGGCGCTCGGGACAACACATCTTCACTGAACTGGTTGGGAGGAAAAGGTGTCCAGACAGCAGATGAGCGACGTTTCCCCGTGGCAGGAACCGGGGCCAGGCGAGCCGCATTTCGCCCGGGAATGCGCCCGGGAAGCCGTCAACAAGAACTACAGGAAGTACCGCATTTTCGTGCACACTTCGGATGACGCCGTCGAAGGCATGTACCGCGCGGTCTATACCGTGCTGGACCCGCAGGGCAAGCAGCTGGTGCTGGGTTCCGTGCAGGATGCTCAGCAGAAAATGGCCTGCACCCAGGCCTGGAATGCCGCCAAGCACTTCGTGGATGCACGAAAAAAATGACATCCTCCAGCGCCCTCACCTCAGCGACGCCAGAATCCATGCCCAATGATGTAAGCCAGAGCCCGGCGCCTGTGGTCGGCAGCACCGGCCTGCGCATCGAAGCCGTGGCCAGCCGGCATGCGGTGCTAGATTTCCTGCAGCAAGCCCGCGCCCAGATGTTTGCCGGCCGCGTCGACACCACGGCCCTCGCGCCCGATCTGCGGGACTTCGAGCAGGTCTATGGCAAGAACGGCCGCATGCTCGCCGCGCATGACCATGTGCATGGCCTGGTGGGCACCATTGCCTGGCGTGCCTATGACGGGCGCTTTGCCCAGCTCGATTTCACGGGCCGGCGCGTGGTCGAAGTGGTGCGTCTGTTTGTCGCGCCCGAATGCCGCCGCCAGGGTATTGCCGACGCGCTGTTTCGCGCGCTGCGCCAAGAGGCGCGGGAACAGGGCATGGAGGTGCTTTATCTGCACACCCACCCTTTCCTGCCAGGAGCGCTTGCATTCTGGCAGCGCCATGGTTTCCAGGTGCTGTGCCGCGACGCCGACCCCGAATGGCAGACCATTCATATGGAATGCACGCTCTAATGCCCTGCGCGCCCAACAGCCAACTGCCACTCCTATAATCGCCGCACCCGTACAGGAGTCCCATGCCGCCACCGCGGCCGGGGTGAAACGGGAAGACCGGTGACCTCGGGCATATGCCCGCGCATTCCGGCGCAGCCCCCGCTGCTGTAAGCCTGACAGACACACTTCAATGCCACTGGGCCGCGGCCCGGGAAGGTGGTGTGCGCTGGATGACGGCGAGCCAGAATACCGACCTGTACGATTTCAGTCATAGCCACGGGGTGTGTGCCGTTTGCTGACCGTCCCGGGGCCACGCTGTCGCCCTGGGTGTTCGCACGCAGTCCTCGCCCCTGGTCCCCTTGATCGCGGAGCGCATGGACGACCAGTTCCAACAGGCGCATGCCCAGCGCATGCAGCACAAAAAAGCCCAGGTGGATGCGGCCGTGGAGCGTTCGCGCGCGCTGCAAGGCGTGGTCGTGCTCATGACCGGCCACGGCAAGGGCAAGACCAGCTCGGCGTTCGGCACGCTGTACCGCGCGCTGGGCCATGGCCAGCGCGCGGGCGTGGTGCAGTTCATCACCGGAACCCAGGCCAACGGCGAAGTCACCTTTTTGCTGCAGCAGGGCCTGCTGGGCCAGGGTGCGTTCGCGCGCGTCGCCTACCATGCGATGGCCACGGGCTGCAGCTGGAACAGCCAGGACTGGGCGGCCGACAAGGCCGCGGCCGATATCGCCTGGCAGGCCGCGCAGCGCATGCTGGCCGACGCCTCGCTGGGCCTGGTGCTGCTCGATGAGTTGACGTTCATGCTCGAATACGGCTATCTGGACGCCAGCGATGTGGCCGCAGCCGTGCGCGCGCGCCCGCCCACGCAGAACGTGGTGATCACGGGGCGCAACGCGCCGCCGGTGCTGCTGGCACTGGCCGACACCGTGAGCGAGATCGCCGACACCCGCCACGCGTTTCGCGCCGGCATCAAGGCCCAGGCCGGCCTGGATTTCTGATGCGCCTTTCCACCTGCGGGGCGCTGGCCCTGGCCGCCGCCCTGCCGCTGCCGACCACCGCCGCGCCGCTGCCGCGGCTGATGTCGACGAATATCTGCGCCGATGTGCTTGCGCTGAGTATTGCCGACCCCGCGCAGATCGTCTCGCTGTCGCGCCACAGCCAGGACGTCCAGCGTTTCTCGCTGGCCGCCAAGGCGCGCCAGTTCCCGGCCAACGAAGCGACGGCCGAGGATGTGGTGCATCTCAAGCCCGATCTGGTGCTGGCCTCGCGGCGCTGGAATGCGCGCCACCAGCAGGCGCTGCTCAAGCGCCATGGCGTGCGCATCGTCACCGTGCCGTTTCCCACCGACTGGGAAGGCATAGACGCCAGCACCTTGCAGATGGGCCAGGCCATGGGCCGCGAGGCCGCGGCGCAGCAATTGCTGGCCGACACCCGGGCGCGGCGCGCGCGGCTGCAGGCCAGGCCGCGGCCGTTCAATGCGCTCTACCTGCGCCCGAACGGCGGCAGCGCGGGAGTCAGGACCCATGTCGATGCGGTGCTCAAGGCCGCGGGCCTGCGCAACCATGCGACGGCGCTGGGCCTCGCGGGCTGGGGCCGCGTGGACCTGGAGCGCATTCTGAACAATCCGCCCGATGTGTTCATCACGCCCGGCCTGGTCAACGACCTGGCCTATGCGCGCTCGGGGCTGTCGCGCCATCCGCAGATGAAGGCCTTGCTCGAACGCATTCCCGTGGTTGCGCTGCAGCAAAACGACTGGGGCTGCAGCAACTGGCAGCTGATAGAAGCCGCCGAAGCGGTGGCGGCGCAGGTCGACGCGCTGAAGTTTTCGGAGCAGCGTCCATGAAGGCGTCCGTTACGGCCCCGCGCCTGTGGCTGCTCAATGCGGGCCTGCTCGCCGCGCTGCTGCTGCTCAGCGCGCTGTCGCTGGGCATTGGTTCGGTGCCGCTGGGCATAGGCGACTGGTGGCAGGCGCTGGGCGCGCCGGGCAGCGATCTCGCGCTGCGCCAGCGCGCCATCATCGAAGAGATTCGCCTGCCGCGCGTGCTGCTGGGCGTGCTCGTGGGCATGTCGCTGGGCGTTTGCGGCGCGGCGCTGCAGGGCCTGCTGCGCAATCCGCTGGCCGAGCCCGGCATCCTGGGCGTGAGCTCCAGCGCGGGCCTGGGCGCCGTGGTCTGCATCTATTTCGGCCTGTGGCACTGGAACCCCTGGCTGCTGCCCACGGTGGCCATGGCCAGCGCGGCGCTGGCGACCTTTGTTCTCTACCGCATCGCGCGCCGCGGCGCGAGCAATCTGACCTTGATACTGGCGGGCGTGGCGCTGTCGGCGCTCACGGGCGCGCTGACTTCGCTGGCGATCAATCTCGCGCCCACGCCCACCGACATGCAGGACATCGTGCTGTGGCTCATGGGCTCGCTGGCCGACCGCAGCTTCGACGAAGTGCGCCTGAGCGCGCCGTTCATCGCCCTGGGCCTGCTGATCCTGGCCGTCAGCGGCCGCCAGCTCGACGCGCTGACGCTGGGCGAAGACGAAGCCGCAAGCATGGGCGTGAGCCTGCCGCGGCTGCGCGCGCAGATCATCGCCGGCACGGCGCTGTGCGTGGGCGCCAGCGTCGCCGTCACCGGCACCATTGGCTTCATAGGCCTGGTTGTGCCGCATCTGTTTCGCCGCGCCGTGGGCTACCGGCCCTCGGCGCTGATACTGCCCAGCGCGCTGGGCGGCGCGGTGCTGTTGCTGGCCGCCGACATCGCCCTGCGCCTGCTCAGCGGCCGCGTGGAACTGATGCTGGGCGTGGTCACGGCGCTCATAGGCGCGCCGTTCTTCTTCTACCTCGTGCTGCGCGAGCGCTGGAGCAGCCGTTGATGCTGTCGATAGACGCGCTCCAGGTCCAGTCGCGCATCCATGCGCTGTCGTTCGACGTGCGCGCCGGCGAGCTGTTTGCCTTGATAGGCCCCAACGGCGCAGGCAAGAGCTCGGCGCTCAAGGCCCTGGCCCAGCTGCTGCCCCACCAGGGCCGGGTCTTGCTGCAGGGCGAAGACCTCGCGGCCATGGCGCCGGCGCAGCGCGCACGCCGCCTGGCCTATCTGGCCCAGGGCGATGCCGTCGCCTGGCCGCTGGCGGTGCGCGACTTCGTCGCGCTGGGCCGCATTCCGCACCAGCGCCGCTGGGGTCCGCGCGTGCTTGGCGCCGCAGACAATGCCGCCATCGATGCCGCGCTGGCGGCCATGCATCTCAGCGCGATGCAGCAGCGTTCGCTCGACCAGCTCTCTGGCGGCGAGCGCGCCCGCGCGCGGCTGGCGCGCGCGCTGGCCGTCGAGGCGCCGCTGCTGCTGGCCGACGAGCCGGTGTCGGCGCTCGACCCCTTCCATCAGCTCAGCGTGATGGAGCTGCTGCGCGCGCAGTGCAACGCCGGGCGCGCCGTCGTCGTGGTGCTGCACGACCTGACGCTCGCCAGCCGCTTTTGCGACCGCGTGCTGCTGCTCGATCAGGGACGGGCCGTGGCCTGCGGCGCACCGCGCAGCGTGCTCACGCCGGCCCATCTGCAGAACGTCTACCAGGTGCAGGCCATGCATGGCGAGCACGAAAGCCAGGGCTATGTCGTGCCCTGGCGCTGCCAGCCGCCGCCAGCCGTTTGAAGCACCTTGAAATTCCCTTACGCATTCCACTGGAGATTCCCATGAACACCACCGCCAAGATTCCCGCCACCATCGTCACCGGCTTTCTGGGCAGCGGCAAGACCACGCTGCTGCGCCATATTCTGGAAAACGCCAACGGCCGCCGCATCGCGGTGATCGTCAACGAGTTCGGCGAACTGGGCATCGATGGCGACATCCTGCGCAGCTGCGGCATTGGCTGCGACGAGAACGGTGTGGAGCAGCAGGGCCAGCTCTATGAGCTGGCCAACGGCTGCATGTGCTGCACGGTGCAGGAAGAGTTCTACCCCGTGATGCGCGAGCTGATCGCGCGCCGCGCCGACATCGACCATATCCTGATCGAGACCAGCGGCCTGGCCCTGCCCAAGCCCCTGGTGCAGGCCTTCAACTGGCCCGAGATCAAGAACGCCTGCACCGTGGACGCGGTGATCACCGTGGTTGACGTGCCCGCCACGGCTGCCGGCCAGTTCGCCGCCAACCCGGCCGCCGTCGATGCCCAGCGCCGCCAGGACCCCAATCTCGACCATGAATCGCCGCTGCACGAGCTGTTCGAAGACCAGCTGATGTCGGCCGATCTGGTGGTGCTGACCAAGCTCGATCTGGCGAGCAGCGAAGACCGCGCCAAGGTCGAAGCCATCGTGCGCGAGGAAGTGCCGGCGCAGGTGAAGATCGTTGCCGCCGACCAGGGCAGGATCGACCTGGGCGTGGTGCTGGGCCTGTCCAGCGCCTCGGAAGAAACCATTGACCAGCGCCAGGGCCACCACGGCCATGGCGATGACCATGACGAACACGACCACGACGAGTTCGACTCGATTGTCGTCAAGCTGCCCGCAGTCGAGCGCGAGGCGCTGCTCGCGGCGCTGGCGCGCATCGTCTC
>NZ_JAVWWA010000047.1:0-19800 GCF_036666375.1 Comamonas sp.
AATACTTCCAGGGCGGGGCATCGATTGCCGGCACCACGCCGCCGGGCCGCACGCTGTGGCTCACGGCCAATGTGAAGTTCTGAGCGCGCGCGCCACCATGCCAAGCCAGCCGGGTGCGCACCGGCTGGCTTTTTTATTTGCTATACCACCAACTGGGCATGTGTTTATCCACAGTTTTGGGCATTTATTTTGTGCCTTCTTATCCCCGGGGCGTGTGGACGGAGCTGTGGAAAACTCTCCTGTGAACCCGGCAAAGCCGCGCCAGCATTGGCTTGTGACGCAGTGCTTAAAAAAAAGGCAGCTCGGAAAAAGGCGGCTCGCGGCCAGCCTGGCCGGGCTGCATTACGATCGGGCTACAGCCGCGTTTCGCGGTCAGGTAACCTGAGAAAGTTCATGGAATTGCTGATGGATGACGAGGCCGGCATGCGCGCCGCGCTGGCCCAGGCGCAGGCCGCGGCCCAGGCCGGCGAAGTGCCCGTGGGCGCGGTCGTGGTCAAGAACGGCGTGGTCGTGGGCCTGGGCCGCAACGCGCCCGTGGCTTCGAACGACCCCACGGCCCATGCCGAAATCCAGGCGCTGCGCGACGCCGCGCAGCAGCTGGGCAACTACCGCCTCGACGGCTGCACGCTGTACGTGACGCTCGAGCCCTGCGCGATGTGCAGCGGCGCGGCCCTGCATGCGCGCGTGGCGCGCGTGGTCTATGGCGCGGCCGAACCCAAGACCGGCGCCGCGGGCTCGGTGCTCGACCTTTTCGCCGAGCCGCGCCTGAACCACCACACGCAGATCGTGCGCGGCGTGCTGGCCCAGGAATGCAGCGCGCTGCTGTCGCAGTTCTTCCAGCAGCGCCGCCGCCAGAACCAGGCCGCGGCGCGTGCGGCCCACCCGCTGCGCGACGACGCACTGCGCACGCCCGACGCGGCGTTTGCGCACCTGCCCGACTACCCCTGGGCGCCGCGCCACGCGAGCGACTGGCCCAGCCTGCAGGGGCTGCGCCTGCATTACCTCGATGAAGGCCCGCGCGACGCGCCGCTGACCTGGCTGTGCCTGCACGGCGCGCCCGACTGGAGCTATCTGTACCGCCACATGGCGCCGGTGTTCCTCGCCGCGGGTCACCGCGTGGTCGCGCCCGACCTGATCGGTTTCGGCAAGAGCGACAAGCCCAAGAAGCCCGGCTTTCACACGCAGGACGCGCATCTGCGCATCCTGCAGGATTTGCTGGAGCAGGCCGATCTGCAGCGCTGCGTGCTGGTGGTGCAGCGCAGCGCCGCCGCGCTGGCCGCGCCGCTGGCAATGGCCGCGCGCGAACGTTTCGCGGGCCTGCTGCTGCTCGATAGCGCGCTGGGCGCCGACCCCGCGGACAGCGCGGCGCTGAACGCGCCCTTTGCCGATCGCGGCCATCGCGCGGCGCTGCAGGCGTTCGCGGCCATGGGCTGCGCGCAGGATCAGGCGCCAGCCGAAGAAATGCTGCTGCGCGGCCTGCGCAGCAACCGGGGCACCGCACACAGCGCCGACATGGCCTTGCAGGCTGTGGAATACTTCAGCCCATTTTAGAGCGGCTTCATTCGAAGCCGCCCCAGGGGGCGTCCCCTGGCCCCTGTCTTAACGGAGCAGGCTGCAGCGGCAGCCTGAATGCCTTGTCTTCGAAGTCCACCGAACATCACCATTCTCATTCCCACGACCACCACGAGCATGACGCCGATGGCGCCTGCTGCGGTCATGTCTCCGGCCCGCGCCGCATCTACGTCTATTCGCCGTCGAGCGCAGTCAACGACAAGCCCGCGTTCAAGCGCGGCATCGCGCGCCTGCGCGCGCTGGGCCACGACGTCGAAATCGATGCCGACGCGCTGTCGCGCTCCACGCGCTTCGCGGGCGATGACGCCACGCGGCTGGCCGCCATCCACCGCGCGGCTGCCAGCGGCGCCGACGTGGCGCTGATTTCGCGCGGCGGCTACGGCCTGGGCCGGCTGCTGCCGCAGATCGACTACGCGGCCGTGGCCAGGGCCGTCGAGGGCGGCACCAAGTTTGTCGGCCTGAGCGACTTCACGGCGTTCCAGAGCGCGCTGCTGGCGCGCGTCGGCGCCGTGAGCTGGGCCGGGCCTTCGCTGGGCGCCGATTTCGGCGCGGCCGAAGAACCCGACGACATCATGCTTGACTGCTTCGACGACCTGCTTGCCGGGCGCGGCGAGGGCAGCGGCTGGCGCATGAACAAGGAAGCGCCGCGCGCCGATGGTTCGCCGGCCGTGCCCGATATCTACCTGCAGGATGCAACCCTGTGGGGCGGCAATCTGGCAATGCTGGCCTCGCTGGTCGGCACGCCTTTTCTGGCCGATGTCCCCGGCGGCATCCTGTTCCTCGAGGACGTGAGCGAGCATCCCTACCGTGTCGAACGCATGCTGAGCCAATTGCTCTACGCGGGCGTGCTGGCCAAGCAGCGCGCCGTGGTGCTGGGCCAGTTCACGGGCTACAAGCTGGCCGCGCATGACAAGGGCTACAAGCTGCAAAGCGTGGTCGACTGGCTGCGCACGCAGATCAACGCGCCGGTGCTGACCAACCTGCCTTTCGGCCATGTCGAGACCAAGGTGCTGCTGCCCGTGGGCGCCAAGGTTTCGCTGTCCGTCGAAGGGCGTGACGCGTTGATCTACTGGGGTCATACCCACTGAAAGCGGCTGGCAGCCAGGCATCCGGCTGTCCCACGCGCCACGTAGTTTTTGTCCGTCAGACCGGCCGCGGTGCAGACTCTATCTTCATGCCTTCCTACCACTTTCAGGAGAGCAAGATGGACGACAAGGAAAAGACAGCTACCGGCGCGGGCGCCGTGCTCGGCGGCGTGGCCGGTGGTGTCGCAGGTGGTGCAGCCGCAGGTGCTGCCATTGGTGGAATGACAGGCCCCGTCGGCGCTGCCGTCGGTGCGCTGGCCGGTGCCGCTGTCGGTGCGCTGGCCGGCAAGGGGGTGGCGAATGCCGACCCGGTGGAAGAAGACACCTACTGGCGCGACAACTATGCGTCCCGTCCCTATGTCAGCGGTGCCAGCTATGACGAGTTCGGCCCGGCCTACCGCTATGGGGTGGATTCCTATTCCAAGTACCAGGGCCGTTCATTTGACGAAGTCGACGCCGACCTGAGCCGGGACTGGGGCAGCACCCGCGGCAAGTCCTCGCTGGACTGGGAGCGTGCGCGCCCCGCCGCGCGCGATGCCTGGCAACGCCTGAGCGACCGCGTGGAACGCGCCGTTCCCGGCGACTCGGACCGCGACGGCCTCTGAGCCGCGGCGCTTCGCGCCCCGCTTCCTGCCCACAGGGCCGCTACTCGAGGTAGCGGCCCTGTTCCTTTTTGCGCGCGCGCATGCCCTTGCGCAGGAACAGGTGGCTGCCGCCTTGCACCGCCAGCGGCTGGCGCGTGTCGCCCGCAAGATGCGCGTCCACGCGCGCCTCGAGGTTGTCCAGCAGCGACTGCAGCGCCGCGCGCTCGGATTCGGGCAGCCCGGGGTGCTGCTGCAAAAAGCCTTGCAGAAAGCTGCGCGCATCATCGAGCAGCACGGCGCGCGTGGGCGCCAGCGAGTGGTAGCTGGCGTCATGCAGGCCCGGCGTTTCCGTGCCCAGCAAATAGCAGCCGATGTAGTCGCCGCGGGTTTCACCGACCTCGGGGTCGCGGCTGAGTTTTTTGAACAGATCGAAGGGCCACATACAGCGTGCGAAGTAGAAACAGGGGCCGCGCCGGTGCGCGGAAAACCTCTGATTGTGGCAGGCTGGGGTAAGCCCGCGCTGCGGCTTGCGCGTACAGCAGTTACAAGAGCGGGGGCAGGGCACACAACAACCGGAGAAAACAATGGAGCGAGGCCGCAGGGCAGCAGGCGTGGTGAAGTGGGGCGCGGTGGCGCTGGTCGGACTGACGCTGCTGGGCGGCATGGCGCTCGCGGTCTATGCGCTGCGCACCCAGGCACCGCTGGACGGAAGGCTGGCCGTCGCCGGGCTGGCGCAGCCGGTGCAGGTGCGCCGCGACGCGGCCGATGTCACGCACATCGCGGCCGAGTCACCGCAGGACCTGTGGCGCGCGCTGGGCCTTGTGCATGCGCAGGAGCGCAGCTGGCAGCTTGAATTCAATCGCCGCGTGATGCATGGCACGCTGTCTGAAGTGCTGGGCCCGGCGACGCTGGAAACCGACAAGCTGATGCGCGCGCTCGACATCCGCGGCGCCGCGCAGCGCCAGTACGCAGGCCTGCCGCTGGCTGCGCGTGAAGCCTTGCAGGCCTACAGCGAAGGCATTGCCGCCTTCCATGCGGGCCGTACCCAGGCGCTGACGCCCGAATTCCTGCTGCTGGGCGTGACGCCGGGGCGCGAGGGCGGGCGCGACGGCGCGCCCTGGTCGCCCGAAGACAGCGTGGGCTGGGCGCTGATGCTGGCGCTGGACCTGGGCGGCAACTGGGGCAACGAGTTCGCGCGCCTGTCGCTGCTGCGCGGCCTGGACACCGAACGCCTGTGGCAGCTGATGCCGCCATATCCCGGGGAGGCACCGGCCACGGCCGTGGACCTGGCGGCGCTGTACCGCGGACTGGGCGTGTACGCCACGCAGCAGGCGCCGCCAGCGCCCGTGACCGCCGGTCTGAACGGACTGGCCGGCGCCATCGATCAGGCGCGCGCCGACTGGGCCCGGGCGCTGGCGCAGGAGGCCGGCAGCAACGACGGCAAGGGCAGCAACAACTGGGTGCTGGCGGGCACGCGCAGCACCAGCGGCAAGCCGCTGCTGGCCAACGACCCGCACCTGGGCCTGAGCGCACCCGCCATCTGGTACTACGCCCACCTGCAGGCCCCGGCCGGGCAATCGAGCGATGGCGCGGCCATCGGGGCGATCGACACCATAGGCGCGACGCTGCCGGGCCTGCCGTTCGTGGTGCTGGGCCGCACGGCGCGCGTCGCCTGGGGCTTCACCAATACCAGCCCCGATGTGCAGGACCTGTACCTTGAACAGATAGATGCACAGGATGCGACGCGCTACCGCACGCCCGCCGGCTGGGAGCCGTTCAGCGTGCGCGAGGAAGTCATCCGCATCAAGGGCCAGGCCGATCTGCAGCTGCAGCTGCGCGCCACGCGCCATGGCCCGGTGCTCAGCGATGTGCAGGCCAGCCATGGCCAGCTGCTGGACCTGTCGAAGTATGTGCTGGCGCTGCGCTGGAGCGCGCTGGACGCCGACAACCACACGGTGCTCGCAGGCCTGCAGGCCAACCAGGCGCAGTCCGTGGCCGAACTGCAGCAGGCGTTTGCCCACTACCACTCGCCGATGCAAAGCATCGTCATGGCCGATGTCGACGGCGCGATCGCCTTCAAGGCCGCGGGCAAGGTGCCGGTGCGCCACGCCGACAACGACTTGCGCGGCGTCGCGCCCGCGCCCGGCTGGCTGGCGCGCTACGACTGGCAGGGCTGGCTGAGCGACGCGCAGACGCCGCAGGACGACGGCGCGCAGCGCGGCTGGATAGCGACCGCCAACCAGCGCATCACCGGCCCGGACTACGCGCATTTCCTGACCCAGGACTGGCACCTGCCGTACCGCTACGACCGCATCGCGCAGCTGCTGGAAGCACGCGCGCTGCACGATCTCGACAGCATGGCTGCAATACAGACCGACGTGACTTCGCTGGCCACGCAGCGGCTGCTGCCCGCGCTGCGCACCGCGGCGGCCCAGGCCTATCATCCCCTGGCCGTGCAAACCGCCGAGCTGCTGCGGACATTCGACGGCCGCATGGATGCGCAGCACAGCGCGCCGCTGGTGTTCGCGGCCTGGGCCGACGAACTCGCGCGCGGCCTGATCGTGCCGCGCATAGGCAACGCGCGCTTTGCCGCAACCTATGGCAAGCGCGATTTCCGCGCGGCGCTCGAAGGGATTCTGGCGCGCGACGACGGCTGGTGGTGCGCGCCGCGCAGTTGCGCCGAGCAGTCGGCGCAGGCGCTCGAGCGCGCGCTGGAGCGGCTGCAGTCAGCTTACGGCTCGCGGCCCGCGCAATGGCGCTGGGGACGCGCCCATCCCGCCGTGAGCAGCCACCGGCCGCTGGGCAGCGTCGCCGCGCTGGCGCGCTTCTTCAACGTGCAGACGCCGTCGTCGGGCGACGGCTACACGGTCAATGTCGGCCAGTACAACGCGGGCGATGTCGCGGGCGGAGCTTTCGCCAACCGGCATGCGGCGTCGCTGCGCGGGCTCTACGATCTCGCCGACCTGGAGCAGTCGCGCTTCATCTTCCAGACGGGGCAAAGCGGCAATGTGTTCTCGCCGCGCTATGCCGACATGCGCGGCGCCTGGGCCGCGGGACAGTACCGGCCGCTGCAGCGTACGCCCGCGCGCTGGACGCACCAGCTGGTGCTGGCGCCGCGCGCCAGCGACTGAGCCTCAGGGCGACAGCCAGGCATTGGCCTGCTCGATGTTCTGCCGCCTGTCCTGTCCCGCGAGGCTTTGCAGCCGCAACTGGGCCAGCAGATACCGGTAGCGTCCCTGGGCCAGGTCGCGCAAGGCGGTGGTGTGCTGCTGCTCGGCCTGGAGCAGGTCCAGCGTGGTGCGGCTGCCCGCCTGCAGCGATTTCTGGTTCGACAGCAGCGCCTGCTGCGCCGAGCGCTCGGCCTGTTCCAGCGCGCGCACGCGCAGCACGCCTTCGGTCATGGCACGCAACTCCTGGTGCACGCGCACGCCCAGTTCGCGCCTGGCGCTTTCCAGCGCTTCGCGCGCGCGCTGCTCGCCGGCCAGCGCCTGGCGCACCTGCGAGTCGACCGCGCCGCCCGAATACAGCGGAATGCTCAGCTGCAGGCCCACCGACTTCTGGACATGGCGCGCGTTGACGTTGGACACGCTGTCGCTCTGGCTGCGCGACCACTGGGCCACGGCGTCCAGCGTGGGTCGGTGGCCGGCCTGGGCCTTTTGCACTTCCAGGCGCGCGGCTTCGCCCTGGGCGCGCAGCGCCTGCAGTTCGGGGCTCGCGGCTTCGGCGCGCGCGATCCATTCGTCCAGGCCCAGGGGCTGGGGTGCCCGGGGCACGAAGCGCGGCACATCGAGACCGGCCAGCGTTTCGGCGTTCTGTCCGGTCAGCACTTCGAGGCGGCGCTGGGTGAATTCAACGTTCTGCGCGACTTCGAGCTCCTGGGCCAGCGTCAGGTCCAGCCTGGCCTGGACATCATCGATGTCGGTGCGCGATCCCGTGCCGGCGGCAAAGCTCTTGCGCGCCGCGTCGAGCTGCAAGGCATTGCTGGCCTTCTGCACCTGCAGCAGCGCGACCTGATCGCGCGCCAGCAGCGCGTCGAAGTAGGCTTCGCCGACGCGCACCACCAGCGCCTGTTCGTCGCGCTCCAGCGAAGCGTCGGCTTCATCGACCTGGGCGCGCGCCTGCCCGACCTGGGCGCCAAGGTAAGGGCGGTACAGCGGCTGGCGCAGGCTCAGCGTCTGGTTGCCGCTGTAGTAGTCGTTGCTCGCGCGCCGCGGCTGGCCGAACACATCGAAGCTCTTGCTTTCCAGGTCGTTGTAGTTGCGCGTGGCGTTGAGCGCGACCTGCGGGCGGCGCTGGGCCAGAGCCTGGGGCAGGCGTTCGCGCGCCGCGTCGGTGCCGGCGCGCGCCGCGCGTATCGTCGCGTCATGCGCGAACGCGGCGTCGTAGGCCTGGCGCAGATCCAGCGCCTGGGCGGGCATGGCCAGGCCGCTGGCCAGCAGCGCGCAGAACTGCAGGCGCCGCAGTGTCACAGTGGAAAAAACCATGGCGTCACTCTTCGGTCAGCGAGGCCGCGATGCGCTTGGTCAACGGGTGCAGCAGATAGGTCAACAGGCTGCGTTCGCCGGTCTTGAACACCACTTCGACCGGCATGCCCGGCTGCAGCTGGCGCTTGCCCAGACGCTGCAGGCCTTCGGCCGTGACTTCGATGCGCGCCAGGTAGTAGCTCATCATGGTCTGTGGGTCGGTCAGCAGGTCGGACGAGACCGACTGCACCTTGCCCGGCACCACCAGCTGCGGCGAGTGGGCGAACGTCGAGAAGCGCACATCGACCGGCAGCTCCGCCCGCACGCGATCGATCAGATGGGGGGCGACCTGGGTTTCGAGCAGCAGCGGGGCGTCGCCCGGAACGATGTCCATGAGCTTCTGGCCGGGCTGGATCACGCCGCCCACGGTCTGCGGCGCCAGGCCCACGACCTGGCCATCGGCCGGCGACCTGATTTCCAGGCGCGCGAGTTCATCGCTCAGGGCCTTGAACTTCTCCTGCTCGGCGAGCACTTCGCGGTCCACTTCGGCAAGCTGGGTCTGGACTTCCTTGCGCTGCTCCTGCTGGCGCGAGAACGCGCGCTGGCGCAGCTCGGCCATGCTGCGCTGGGCGCGCACCGTGTTGCCCTGCAGGTCCGCGATGGCGCTGCCCGAATCGGCCACCATGCGCTCGAGCTCGAGCTGGCGGTTGCGCGGCGCATAGCCTTCGCTGACCAGGCCGCGCAGGTTGCGCAGTTCCTCGCCCAGCGATTCCTGCTGGGCCTGGCGGTTGCCCAGCATGCGCGTGTAGGCCTGCTGCATGCCGCGCTGGCCTTCGATGCTTTCCTCTATCGACTGCAGATCCGAGCGCAGCAGATGCTTGCGCGTGGCGAACAGCTGCTCCTGCGTCTGCATGTGCTGGCGGATCAACGGATCGGCCGCGGCCGCATGCAGGTCTGCGTGAAACACCAGCTGTGCAGCGTCCGCATGTTCGGCCGTGAGCCGCGCCTGCATGGCGCGCAGGCCCAGGTAGCGCTGGCGCGCCGACTCGTGGTTGGCGCGGGCCGTGGCGGTGTCCAGCCGCATCAGCAGCTGGCCTTCGCGCACCTTGTCGCCTTCGCGCACCAGCACCTGGTTGACGATGCCGCCCGACAGGTGCTGCACGGTCTTGCGCTTGGTGTCTATCGCCACCATGCCGGCGCTGGGAACGCCTTCATCGAGCGGCGCGACCGCGGCCCAGAGCAGGAAGCCGCCGAAACCCAACGCCAGGGTCCAGAGACCTATGCGCCCTATGCGGCGCGCGTCCTTGGCATTGGGGTCGACGGTGGCGAGGCCGGCAGCATCGGCAGCGATGGCCGAGGCGCCAAGGGGAGTGGAAAGAGAGGGGGTCATGGAAAGACTCGTTGAATTTGGCATGGAGGGGCGGGCGCGTCAGAGCGCCAGCAGTCGCGGTGAGGGGGCGCTGGCCGCGGGCGCGGCGCGCATCGAGGCAAGCACCGCATCGCGTGCGCCATCGCGCTCGATCCGGCCCTGGCGCAGCAGCACCACACGATCGGCGGCCGCGAGAATGCCCTGGCGGTGGGTGACGATCACCACGGTGCTGCCCTGGGTGCGCAGCTCCTGCAGCACATGCACCAGCGCGGCTTCGCCGGCGTCATCGAGGTTGGCGTTGGGCTCGTCTAGCACCACCAGCCGCGGCCTGCCATAGATGGCGCGCGCCAGCGCGATGCGCTGGCGCTGCCCGCCTGAGAGCAGTCCGCCGGCTTCACCGATGGGCGTGTCGTAGCCCTTGGGAAAGCGCAGAACCATTTCGTGCAGTCCGGCGCTGCGCGTGGCGGCAATCACCTTGTCGGGAACGATCTCGCCGAAGCGCGCGATGTTCTCGGCTATCGTTCCTTCGAACAGCTCGATGTCCTGCGGCAGGTAGCCCAGATGGGGGCCGAGCTCGCAGCGGTCCCAGCCGGCCAGCGGCCGGTCGTCGAGCAGCACTTCGCCGTGCAATTGGGGCCATACGCCGATG
Organism: Comamonas sp.; assembly: GCF_036666375.1. Taxonomy (GTDB): domain Bacteria; phylum Pseudomonadota; class Gammaproteobacteria; order Burkholderiales; family Burkholderiaceae_C; genus Comamonas. The sequence goes on from NZ_JAVWWA010000047.1 coordinate 9,723, forward strand.
ATGCAGCGCGCCAGCGTCGACTTGCCCGAGCCCGAAGGGCCGAGGATGGCCGTGACCGAACCCGGCTGCAGCGACAGGCTCACGCCTTGCAGGATGGGCGTTTCGCGCCCCTGCGCCTGGGCCACGACATCGCGCAGCACCAGCGCGCCGCCGGGCGTGGCGCGCTGCAGGCGCGGGTCGCGCGCGGGATTGTCCTGCAGCAGGCTTTCAAGGCGGGCAAAGGCGGCGCGCGCGCTGATGAAGACACGCCAGGTGCCGACCAGCTGGTCTATGGGCGCGAGGGTGCGCGTCATCAGCACGTTGGCGGCGATCATCTCGCCCGGCGACAGCTGGTTGTTGATGACCAGCAGCGCGCCCGCGCCCAGGCCCAGCGACTGCTGGGCGTAGCGTATGAACTTGCTCCAGGCGGTGATGCGGTGGGTCAGCGACTGGGCCTTGCCCTGCAATTGCAGCGCGTGGCGGTAGCGCTGCGCCCAATGCGGCAGCAGGTGGTGGACCATGCCCATGGGTTCGAGCACTTCGACATTGCGCAGCTTGCCCTGCAGGTAGCTGCGGGCCTCGGCGGAAGCCTCGCTGGCCGCCTGCGCGGGTGCCACCGACTTGCGGTGACCGAACCAGACCAGCGCGGCCTGGGCCAGCGCAAAGCACAGCGCGATGCCCGCCAGCGCAGGATGGAGCAGGAACAGCACGCCCAGATAGATCGGTGTCCAGGGTGCGTCGAACAGCGCGAAGATGCCGTTGCCGGTGAGGAACTGGCGCACCTGCAGCAGGTCGCTGAATGCGCGCTTGGCGGCCTCGCCCTGGCGGCTGAGCCGGGCCTCGAAACTGGCTTCGAAGATGCGCGCGCCCAGCAGGTTGTCGAGCCGCATGCCGCTGCGCACCAGCACCTTGGAGCGCATCCATTCGGAAAACGCCATCACGATGAACAGAAACAGCGTGATCAGCGACATCATCAGCAGCGTCAGTTCGTTCTGGCTCGCCATGACGCGGTCGAAGACCTGCAGCATGTACATCGTCGGCGACAGCAGCAGCAGGTTGGCGAGCATGCTGAACAGGCCGACCATCGCGAATTCGCGGCGAAACGACCACAGTGCCTGCGTCAGTTCGCTGCGCTGGAAGAAAGCGGGGGATTTCATGAGGGAAATTCCTGGAGATGGGAGGGAGCGCCGCGGCATCAGGCGGGTGTGGCCTGCACGCCTGCGGACGCAGGCTGGGCGGGCACCGGGCGTGCGGCCTGGGCCAGCGCGGCCAGCACTTCGGCGCGCGGGCCGAACGCCTGCTGGCGGCCATCGCGCAGCACCAGCAGCTTGTTGGCGAGCTGCAGTGCGCTGCCCAGATGGGTGATGACCACGAAGGTCGTGCCCTGGGCGCTCGCCTGCCGGATGGCCTGGGCCAGCGCGGCCGTGCCTTCTTCGTCCAGGCTGGAGTTGGGCTCGTCGAGCACCACCAGCACCGGCTGGCCGTAGAGCGCGCGCGCCAGTCCCAGGCGCTGGCGCTGCCCGCCCGAAAGCCGCGCGCCGCCATCGCCGATGGGGCTGTCGTAGCCGTGCGGCAGACCCAGGATGAACTCGTGCATTCCCACGGCGCGCGCCGCCGCCTCGACCTGGGCCGGCTGCACCGGGCCGAAGCGTGCGATGTTCTCGGCCACCGTGCCTTCGAACAGTTCCACCCCCTGGGGCAGGTAGCCCAGATGAGGGCCGAGTTCCTGCTTGTTCCAGCTGTGGATGTCGGCGTCGTCGAGCCGCACCTTGCCGCTTTGCGCCGGCCACAGTCCCACGAGCATGCGCGCCAGCGTGGTCTTGCCGCTGGCCGATGGACCGATCACGGCCAGCACGTCGCCCGGGTTCAGCGCGAAGGCAATGGCGCGCAGGATAGGCGGCTGGCCGCCACCGGGCGCGCCCGCCACCAGCTGCTCGACCTGCAGCCGCCCACGCGGCGCGGGCAGAGGCATGCCCTGGGCGCGCTGGGGCACGGCCTGCAGCAACTGCTGCAGCCGGCTCCAGGCGTCACGCACGTTGACCACGGTCTGCCACTGCGCCACGGCCTGCACCAGCGGGGCAAGCATGCGCCCGCCGAGGATGGACGCGATCATCATCATGCCGCCACCGCCGTTGAGCTGGTTGTGCAGCAACAGCCAGCAGCCCAGGCCCAGCAGCAGCGAGCCCAGCGTGTTCTGCAGCAGCTTGCCCAGCGCCTGGAAGCCGCCGGCGCTTTCGGAGGCCTGGGCCTGCAGGGCGAGAAAACGGCGCTGCTTTTTCTGCCAGCGGCGCTGCAGGTTGCGCAGCATGCCCATGGCCTCGATGACTTCGACGTTGCGCAGGCTGGAGTCGGCGTACTGCTGCGCCGCGATCGAGGTACGGTTGGCTTCCATCAGCGGCGGCTTGGTGCGCCGTTCGTTGCACCACGCGACCGTGACCTGCAGCAGCGCAAACACCACGGCCGACCAGCCCAGCACCGGACTGATCATGAACAGCAGCACCATCATCAGCAGCGCTATCGGTGCTTCCATCAAGGCCAGCAGCGCGGGCGAGAACAGAAAATCGCAGACCAGGCGCAGGTCGTTGAGCGGCTGCATGCTGCCGGAGCCGCGTTGCAGCCGGGCGCTGAAGATCGCGTTGAAGATGCGCTCGCGCAACTGGCTATCGAGCGCGACGCTGGCGCTGCGCATGATTTCGCTGCGCGCCCACTCGAGCACTTCCATCAGCACATAGGCGCCGAGCACGGCGATGGTCAGCATCAGCAGCGTGAAGTGGCTGCGGCTGTTCACCACCCGGTCGTAGACCTCGAGCATGTATGCCGATGGAGCGAGCACCAGCAGCGCGGCCAGCAGGCTGAAGCCTGCGGCGCGCACGAAGTAGGGTCTTAGCGCGGCTAGGGCCGTGCGCAGTTCATCGGGTGAAGCAGTGGTTTTCATGGTCTTGTAGTCAGGTTTGCGGGCCCGGCACCGGGCCGGGCGGTGTCGTGCACCGGATTTGCCATTGCGCAACCCGCGCCCTGGGGCCGGAGAAGGGATGGCAAACAGAATGTCGACAGCATTCGCATATTATAGTTTTTGGCTATTAAATCAAGTAGGACAATAGTCAATATGATGTTGTGAACGAAAAATATCGTCTGCGCCGCCGCCTGACGCCGACCACTGAGCGCGGGCCTGACATGAGTGGTCACGGCCCTTGGGAAGTTCCTTGTGCTGGCAGGAGAAGGGGGCGCGGCTGGTGGCGCCCGGGCTGCGGCGCGCGCCGGTGCGGCTCAGGCCTGCGGCGCGAAACGCGTCGTCAGCGGCGCGTATTCGGGAGGATGGGCAAACCAGGGCTCGCTGTCGCGACCAATGCGCTCGGCCAGCTCGCGCAGTACGGGAAGGTATTTGTCCTCTATCGCCTGGGGGGCGACGGAGGCGTTGGGATAGACCATGTTGATGGCCGCTATCAACTGGCCCGCGCTCTTGACCGCCAGACCGATGGCGGAAAAATCCGGTTGGTCGCTCCACTCTCCGCGATTGATCGAGTAGCCGGCCTGGCGCGTCTCGCGCAGCATGCGGTCGATCGCCTTGCGCTGCCTGGCCCGCGCGCCGATTTCGTCCTGGCGCAGGCTCAGCAGCTGGAGGATGTTTTCCAGCTGCTCCTCGCTGCACGCGGCCAGATAGGCGCGGCCGACCGCGGTATCGAGCACCGGCAGCCGCGTGCCGATCATGGAATGGTGCTGCGAGAGCATGCTGAAGCGGTGGGTGCTTTCGCGTATCACCATGAATTCCGACTCCAGCGTGGCCAGGTCGCAAGGCCACATCAGTGGCTTGACATAGGCGCGCAGCAGCGGCGCCGCGACGCGCGCAATCCATTCCTCCTCGATGAAGCCTTCGCTGAGGCTGCGCACTTCAAATGTCAGGCAGTACTGGCCGTCCCTGTCCGTCGGGCGGACCAGACCGCACAGCCTCAGGGTCTCCAATATCCGCTTGACGGAAGGTCGGGGAATGCGCGTGATTCGACTGAGCTCGCTGGTCGTGCAGATTCCCCCATGCGCCTGGTTCATGCAGCGCAGCAATTCAATGCCGCGCTGAAGGCTGCGAATTTCCTTGTAGGCCGCATTGGGAGGTTCTATGGGGTGGGGCATGGCTGCAGCTCTAGGCGTTTTCCCGGACGATTTTGTTCACCTGATGGACGCAATTTACGTCATATCCCTTTTTTCTGACAATCAGTCATCACCGATTTGAAATGTCGGTGAATCGGTCGATTACGGTGACGAAATCGAACCGCAAGCGGATAGGACGCAATGGGATTTGCACCCGGTGCATATCGCCTCACGGCGCGATCTGCATCCAGCAGTCGATAAATCCTCAAAGATTTGCATGTTATTTGGCCAGTACGCTGGTCAGGGCTGCAGAGATTGGGGGCATCAAGGAGACGCAATTTGTGAAGAGATCATGAAATTTGATTCTCCCGGGTCTGGTGGGGGAAGTAGTGAGTGCTATGTGTTGATGGTTTCGATCCATGTCGGGGCCATTTCTTGTGAAAGGTCATGTTGAGTAATTTTGTTTGCGATATCTCCGGTCAATCGTATGGCAACGAATGACAGTACTGAACAGTGAATTTTTATACTTAAAGGCAAGTAATGAACGTTAACAAGGTCTACACTTCGGCATCTTTGAATTCTGTGAACAGTGTTCTGAACAACTCGAATCGTGGTGGCGATGCAGGTCGCAATTACAAGGCATCCTATGATGTGGATGCCGCCGGAAAACAGATAACGCGCGATAACAAGTCGTGGAATGGTCCAGGCGTGCTCGGCAAGGATGCCGACTTGACCTATTCATTTCCCGAATGGCAATACAACCAATACAACGTGGGGCGCAATACCAAGCTCAGCGCGTTCACGCTCAAGCAGCAGGAACAGGCCGAGCTGTCGCTGCAGTCGTGGGCCGATCTCGCGAACATCACTTTCACGAAGGTCGCCCCGACGGAAAAGGCCAACATCACGTTCGGCAACTACGTGGGCCAGGGCCAGGCCTACGCGATGATGCCGTTCTCTTATGCACCCAGGGACTACCGCGGCCACAGCACCGACGGGCAAAGCTGGTTCAACATCAACTACTCGCAGGCCAGCCAGCGCGATGGCCTGTACTCGAACCTGCACCCCGAACTGGGCAACTATGGACGCATGACCATCACGCACGAGATCGGTCATACGCTGGGCCTGAACCACCCGGGGAACTACAACGCCGGTCAGGGCAATCCATCGTATCGAAATGCCTCGTATGCGGAAGACACACGCCAATACAGCAGCATGAGCTACTGGAACGAGGCCAATACCGGCGGGGACAACAAGGGCCACTTTGCTTCCGCGCCGCTGATGGATGATATCGCCGCCATTCAGCGACTATATGGCGCCAACATGCAGACACGCACGGGAGATACAGTCTATGGCTTCAACTCGAATTCCGAAAGAGACTTCCTGACGATCAAGAGTGCGGAGCAAAAGGCGGTATTCTCTGTATGGGATGCTGGCGGAATCGATACCTTTGATTTTTCCGGCTATAGAGAAAATCAGAACATCAACCTGAACGAAGCATCGTTTTCCGATGTGGGAGGCTTGAAGAAGAATGTTTCCATCGCCAAGGGCGTGACCATAGAGAATGCAATAGGCGGGTCTGGCAACGATGTCATCGTTGGCAACAGTGCCGATAATTTCATCGATGGCGGCGACGGGAACGATGTGATTTATGGCGGAGCGGGTCAGGACATGTTGAAGGGTGGCAAGGGAATGGACATATTTGTCTATACAAAGACCTCCGATTCAACGCCTGAATTCTTCGACAAGTTAATTGATTTCGAGACGGGAGTCGATAAAATAAATCTTTCATTCTTCAATCAGGCAGCCGGCAAGCCAGGTTTCATTCACTTTGTGGATCAATTGACCGGAGTGGCGGGGCAGGTGGTATTGTCCTACGATGCGCAGAGCAATACCAGTGATATCCTTGTCAATGTCAATAATGACACCGTGCCCGATATGAAGATCCAGTTGGTCGGGCAGGTTGACGCAGCAACTGATTTCATCTTGTAAATGAATGGACGAAAAGCCATGGAAGTGCTGGCTTTTCGTCCTTCATGTGTCAGCGCTCGCTTCAGGGGTTGCTTGGATAAATCGGTTTGGTCAAATTCGGGAAGTCCAATGCCATGAAGTTCATTTCAAAATTCTTGTTTTCAATTATGGTCACAACTACCGCCATGGGCAGTTCGCTGCCCTTGCCCCAGCCCGAAGATCTGGTGGGAGACTGGGTTTTGTCCTATGCCCGGCAATTTTGCGCAATCCATCTCTGGATAGACGAAATGCCGCAGGCCAATGGGTACCGGCTAACCATCGATGCGCGCGCCGGCGCATGCAGTTTCCCCATGGATGCGGTCGCATGGCGTCCTGCGCCGGACGGAATCTCCCTTCTTGACCATGAGGGGACCACGCTGGTCTTCTTCTCGCAGGAAGCAGGCGGCTATCGCAGCAACATCGCCAGCGAAGAGGGCATGCGCCTGCAAAGGAAAAAAACCGGCGAATGAACGGCTGGCGGCACTCGCGGCCAGGTGCGCCTTAAGGTGCGCGCAGAAAATCCTCGATCAGCCTTGCGACGACCTCGGGCTGGTCGTGGTGCAGCATATGGCCGGCATCATCGACGCGCGCCGTGCGGCAGTCGCGCACATGCTGCAGACGCGCGTGGTATTCATCGAGCGTATAGCGCCCCTTGTTCCATTGCGCGAGGCTGTCGTCGCTGGCTTCGATGGCCAGGGTGGGCGCGGTGATCGCGCCATACAGCGCGAGCACTTCGTCCACATGGAACAGATGCGGGTTCACGACCTTGTGCGCAGCGTCGCCCAGGATATGCCAGCGGCCATCGGCGTCGGGCGCGGCCCAGTGCTGCGCCAGCCACAGCGCCTTGTCCTGGTCGATGCGGCGGTTGGTCTTGCGCAGCCGCTGGGCCACGCTTTCGAGGCTGTCGTAGCTCTTGAGGTCGAGTTCGCCGCGCGCCAGCGCGCGCGTTTCATCGAGCCATTGCGCATAGCGTGCGGGCGCTTGGCCGGGAGTGGTGGCCGCGAGGCCGAAGCCTTCCAGATTGACCAGACGGCGAATGCGCGCCGGCCGTGCACCGGCATAGAGCATCGCGACATTGCCGCCCATGCTGTGGCCCACGAGATCGACCGCCTGTCCCGGTGCGTAATGGTCGAGCAGCAGGTCCAGGTCGGCGAGATAGTCGACGAACTGGTAGTGGTCGACGCGCAGGCCTGGCTTGGTCAGGCCGAACCCGCGCCAATCCGCCGCGATGATCGTGCGGCCGGCAAGGAAATCGGCGCTGAACGCATCGACGACAAATTGATACGACGCGGCCACGTCCATCCAGCCATGGGCCAGGAACAGCGGCGCCAGGGCGCCGTCGGCATTTTCCGGCTCCCATAGCCGCACGTGGTATTCGATGCCGCGCAGAGGGAGGTATTCGGAGCGGCTGGGGCGTTGGACGGTGTACATCGCGCAATTATTTCCTGCGGCCGCAGCATCCGCAGTCGTTGCAGGGACAGCCGCGGTTTCTTTGCCGCGCAGGCCCAGGGATTCCGTAAACTGGCGGGTCTCATTCCAAGCCTCCCGGAGATTGCATGCACAAGGTTCAGTTAGGAAAAAGCGACCTGCAGGTCACGCCCATTTGCCTGGGAACGATGACGTTTGGCGAACAGGTGGGCGAGGCCGCGGCCCATGCCATCCTCGACCGCGCGCTCGAGCTGGGCGTCAATTTCCTCGACACGGCCGAAATGTATGCCGTGCCGGCGCGCGCCGCGACCTTTGGCGCGACCGAGACGATTCTGGGCAACTGGTTTGCCAGCCGCCCCGGCGCGCGCGACAAGGTGGTGCTGGCCAGCAAGGTGGCCGGTCCGTCGCGCGGCATGCCCTGGATACGCGAAGGCGCGGGCATGACCGCCGCCGACATCGTCGCCTCGTGCGACGCGAGCCTGCGCCGGCTGCAGACCGATGTCATTGATCTCTACCAGATCCACTGGCCCGAGCGCCATGTGCCGGCCTTCGGCGCGCTCTACTACGACCCGGCCAAGGAAACCACGCAGACGCCTATCCACGAGCAGCTCGAAGCGCTGGCCGGCCTGGTGCGTGCCGGCAAGATCCGCCATGTGGGCCTGTCGAACGAAACGCCTTACGGCGTGCATGAGTTCGTGCGCCTGGCCCAAGCCCATGGCCTGCCGCGCGTGGCGAGCATACAGAACCCGTACTGCCTGCTCAACCGCAGCTACGACAACGCGCTCGACGAAACCTGCGACCGCCTCGATGTGTCGCTGCTGGCCTATTCGCCGCTGGGCGTGGGCCTGCTCACGGGCAAGTACGACGCCAGCGGCATAGAAGGTCCCGATGCGCCCCGGGGCACGCGGCTGTCGTATGAATCGGTGCGCAAGCAGCGCTGGGGCCGGCCCGATGCGCTGGTCGCCGCGCGCCGCTACAACCAGCTCGCGCGCGACCATGGCCTGAGCCCCGCGCAGATGGCGCTGGCGTTCTGCTATACCCAGCGCTGCGTGGCCAGCACCATCATCGGCGTGACTTCGCTGGCCCAGCTCGAGGAAGACTGCGCGATCTGGGGAACGCAGCTGCCCGCGACGCTGCTCGCTGAAATCAACCAGGTGCGCTGGGAAATGCGCGACCCCGCGGTATGAGCAAGAAGTCCGCGCATGTGAGCGAGACTCCGGCCACGCAGCTGCTGCGCGCGCACCGGGTCGAATTCACCGAACACCCCTACGAGTACCAGGAGCATGGCGGCACGGCGCACAGCGCGGCCAGCCTGGGCTTCGAGGAGCACAGCGTGGTCAAGACGCTGATCATGCAGGACCAGGATGCGAAGCCGCTGATCGTGCTGATGCATGGCGACCGCAAGGTGTCGACCAAGAATCTTGCGCGCCAGATCGGCGCCAAGTCGGTAGAGCCCTGCAAGCCCGACGTCGCCAACCGGCACAGCGGCTATCTGATAGGCGGCACCTCGCCGTTCGGCACGCGCCGCGCGATGCCGGTGTACATCGAGCAAAGCATACTCGAGCTGCCGCGCATAGCGATCAACGGCGGGCGGCGCGGCTTTCTGGTGCAGATCGATCCCCGGGTATGTCTGGATCTGTTGAAAGCCCAGCCGGTGCAGTGCGCGCTGGCAGAATAGCAGTCCCGCGCGACGGGCATCCGGCGGCGGCGCCGAATGGTTGCCTGCGCGACAGATTTTTTGCCATACCGGCCCGATGCGGGCCAAGGACTTGAATTGAACGCGTTTTATCCTTTCCTCGCGACCCTGGCCGCGTATCTCATAGGCTCGCTGTCGTTTGCGGTGATCGTCAGCCGCGTGATGGGTCTGCACGATCCGCGCACCTACGGCAGCGGCAATCCCGGCGCGACCAATGTGCTGCGCTCGGGCAGCAAGCCCGCGGCGATCGCCACGCTGCTGCTTGACGCGCTCAAAGGTTTCGTTCCGGTGGTGCTGGTGCAGTGGTTCGGCAAGCCCTACGGCCTGGGCGACGGCACGCTGGCCGCGGTCGCGCTCGCGGCCTTTCTCGGCCATCTCTACCCGGTGTTCTTCCGCTTCCAGGGCGGCAAGGGCGTGGCCACGGCGCTGGGCGTGCTGCTGGGCATCAGCGGCTGGCTGGGGCTGGCGACCGCGCTGACCTGGCTGATCATTGCCGTCTTCTTTCGCTATTCGTCGCTGGCTTCGCTGGTGGCGGCGGTGTTCGCCCCGGTCTATTACGTGCTGTTCGGCGGCGTGCTCTGGTACACCGAAGGCCCGGTCACGGCGGCCATCGTCGCCATGGGCCTGCTGCTGATCTGGCGCCACCGCGAGAACATCCAGCGCCTGGTCGCGGGCAAGGAATCGCGCCTGGGCAAGAAGGCCGACGCGGCCAAGGGCGCGCCCAAGTCCAAGCGCTGAGCGCAGCGGCCGCGGGATTCAGCGGCGCTTTTCGAGCACCATCTGATCGCCCTGGCGGGTCATGTGGAAATCGGCCAGGAAGCTGTTGCCCAGCAGCACGAAAGGCATGGCCTGGGGCGTGACCACGGCGTCGACGCCGCGCGCTTC
>NZ_JAVWWA010000047.1:19900-36718 GCF_036666375.1 Comamonas sp.
GCAGCACGAAAGGCATGGCCTGGGGCGTGACCACGGCGTCGACGCCGCGCGCTTCCAGCCCGCCGATGCGCACCGAGTCCAGCCGCAGCCGCCAGCCGCGCACCGCGCCGTTGGCCGTGCCCATCTGCACGCTCTGGCCCTGCAGATAGGGCAGGCCCAGCCGGTCGGCTTCGGCCCGGCCTATGGCCACCGTGCTGGCGCCGGTATCGACCAGATAGCGCATGGGCTGGCCGTTGATCTGGCCCTGATCGATGAAATGCCCCTGGCCGTCGGCGTACAGCACCAGCCGCGCGGGCCCGCCCGCGGCGGGGCGCGCGCCCAGCTGCACGGGCGCTTCACCCAGGCGCAGCCGCTGCTGGCGGCCCGCGATGTCGATCAAGGCTTCGTCGGGCCCGACCTTGAGCACGCGCACCGCGCCCAGGCTTTCGCCCGCGGCGAGACTGCGCGGCGCGCCGCCGTCAATCACCAGCAGTGCCTTGCTGCCCAGAATGCCGGTCAGCGCCACCGATTGCGCGCTGGCCAGCGCTGGCAGCAGCGCCAGGATCAGGCTTGCCGACATTGCACGCCGCTGCCGCCAGCCTAGGGCGAGGACCCAGCGAGGGGCACCGAGCAAGGGCCGCCCCGCAGCGACGGTGCCGTCCCCTAGCCGGGCGCCCCCCTCCACCGAAGGATGAGAGGGGGAAGCCACGAAGTGGCTCAGGGGGTGTTTCAATTCAGTCGCGGAAGTTGTTGAACGAGAGCGGCACGTCGTCGATTTCCTTGCGGATCAGCGCCATCGCGGCCTGCAGGTCGTCGCGCTTGGCGCCCGTGATGCGCACTTTCTCGTCCTGGATCGCGGCCTGCACCTTGAGCTTGCTTTCCTTCATCAGCTTTTGCAGCTTCTTGGCGAGCTCGGACTCGATGCCGTTGCGCACCTTGACGACCTGCTTGAGCTTGTCGCCGCCGATCTTCTGCGCTTTCTGGATGTCGAGGAAGCGCACGTCGACGCTGCGCTTGGTCAGCTTGTTGCGCAGCAGGTCTTCGACCTGGGTCAGCTGGAAGTCGGCATCACCGTACATGGTGATTTCCTTGTCCTTGAGCTCGACGGCGGCCGAAGAGCCCTTGAAGTCGAAACGCGTGGCGATTTCCTTGGCGGCGTTCTCGACCGCGTTCTTGACTTCGACGAAATCGGCTTCGCAAACGGTGTCAAAAGATGGCATGGGTATTTCTCTTTCCTGAAAGGGTCTGGGGAGTGCACGGCAGGCCGTTCGCCCTGAGCCTGTCGAAGGGCGTTCTCCGACGCACAGCGTGCCTCTGGTCGCGGTGCGACAATCCAGCCAATGTTAGTCGAGAAAAATGTTCCCTTGCAGCACAGCAATACCTTTGGCATCGCGGCCCGCGCCCATGCCCTGGTGCGCGTGCGTTCCGAAGATGATGTGCGCGCGGTGCTGGCCGACCCGTTCTGGGGCCGGCGCCCGCTGCTGGTGCTCGGCGGGGGCAGCAACATCGTGCTGACCGGCGATGTCGAACCCGTGGTGCTGAAGATGGAAATCCAGGGCATGCGCGTGGTCGAGCAAACCCCCACGGCCTGGATTGTCGAAGCCGGCGCGGGCGAGCGTTGGCACGATCTCGTGGCCTGGACGCTGGACCAGGGCCTGCCCGGGCTCGAGAACCTGGCGCTGATTCCCGGCACCGTGGGCGCCTCGCCGGTGCAGAACATCGGCGCCTACGGTGTCGAGCTGCAGGACCGCTTCGCGTCGCTCGATGCGATCGATCTGGTCACGGGCCAGGGCTTCACGCTCGACGCCGCGCAATGCGCGTTCAGCTACCGGGATTCGGTGTTCAAGCATCTGCCGGCCGAACCCGCGGGGCCGCGCGCAGCCATTCCGCGCGGCATGGGCCTGGCGGGTCGCGCGGTGATCACGCGCGTGCGCTTTGCGCTGCCCAAGGCCTGGAAGCCCGAGATCGGCTACCTGGACATAGAGCGCAAGCGCGCCGAAGCCGGCGTGGAGCAGCCCACGGCGCGCCAGATCTTCGACTGGGTCTGCGAGATCCGCCGCGCCAAGCTGCCCGATCCCGAAGTGCTGGGCAATGCGGGCAGTTTCTTCAAGAACCCCACGGTCAGTGCCGAGCAGTGTGCCGACATCATTGCGCGCGAGCCGCGCATCGTGCACTACCCGCTGGCCGACGGCACGATCAAGCTCGCCGCGGGCTGGCTGATAGACGCCTGCGGCTGGAAAGGCAAGACCATGGGCAAGGCCGGGGTCTATGAACGCCAGGCGCTGGTGCTGGTCAATCGCGGCGACCGCCACTCCGATGACGCCAGCGTCACGGGCGGCGAAGTCATGACGCTGGCCCGGGCCATACAGACCAGCGTCTATGAACGCTTCGGCATACGCCTGGAGCCCGAGCCGGTCGTGGTCTGAACCTGCTGTACGCGCAGCGGCGGGGGCGTTACGATACATGCGAAAATAGGCCGTCTCGGCACGGCGGGATGTCCGGGCTGCATGGTGCCCCCGGACAGCGCTTGAAAATTGCCTTCATAACGACACGTCATAAACAGCGGTTTTCCCCCGACGAGTGCCCCAGCGAGATTCGATCATGTCAAGTTACAACCCACCTTTTGAAATCCACGTCCACGGCCAAGTGGTGCTGACGGCCCAGACCAGCTTCGAGCAGCTGCAGGAGGCGCTCAAGCCGCTGTGGAGCTATGCGGGCGCGCGCTCGCTCGCCGATGGCGCGACCAGCGTCTACGAGGAGGAGCCGGGCATACAGTTCGACGCGCGCGAGCACCGCCTGCAGATCTGCTGGACGGTGCGCGGCGACGAAGACTTCCGCCAGACGCTGGACGAAATGTGCATGAGCCTCAACGAGCTGTCGGAGCAGGGCGCGGCGATCGAGGTCACGTTCTACGACACGGAATTCGACGACGAAGACGAAGAGACCGACGAGGCCGAGTCGCGCGACGACTTCCTGATGCTGTTCGTGGGCCCCACGCCCGCGGCCATCATGCAGGTGCAGCGCGATCTGCTGGTGCAGGACGTGATCAACATGATGGAGCGCCACTTCGACGGCGCCGAGCTTGGCGGCGTGGTTGCCGAGATCGACAAGCTGTTCTCGCTGCGCTTCGATGCGCTGGTGAACTCGCTGGAAATCGGCAAGCCGCCGCGCGGCCCCGGCGGCTCGGGCGGCGGATCGGGCCACGGCAGCGGCGGCAACCGCCGTCCGCGCCACCTGCACTGATGCCAGCGGGCGCGGCGCGATCGCCGCATCTGGGCGGCTCGGCCATGGACCTGCCTTATCTGCGTTCCTATCCTGCACACCTGCAGGAACAGGTGCGCGCGCTGCTGGCCAATGACGGCACGGCGGCGCTGCTGCGCCGCAAGTACCCCCAGGCGCATGCGCTGCGCACCGACAAGGCGCTGTACGACTACACCGCCGAGCTCAAGTCGCGCCACCTGCGCAACGGCGGCACCATCCACAAGGTGATGTACGACAGCAAGATCCATGTGGTGCGCAATGCGCTGGGCCTGCACACCAGCCGCGCGCTGGTGCAGGGCGGCAAGCTGTCGGCGCGCCACGAGATCCGCGTGGCGTCGATGTTCAAGAACACGCCCGAGGAGTTCCTGCGCATGATCGTGGTGCACGAACTCGCCCATCTGCGCGAGAAGGACCATGACAAGGCGTTCTACCAGCTGTGCGCGCACATGGAGCCGTCATACCACCAGTATGAGTTCGATGTACGGCTGTATCTGACGCATCTCGATGCGGGCGGCGGGCGGCTGTGGGGTGAGGCGCCTGCGGTGGCCTGAGGCTGGAATGCCGGCCCTTCGACAGGCTCAGGACGAACGGTTTTTGTCGTTCCTGCCTTGGTCCTTCGACAGGCCCAGGGCTGGGCGTCAACGGTTTTCCGTTCGCCCTGCGTTTATCGAAGGGTGAACGACCCCGCCGCGGATTGCGTCACGCAATCTCTATATGTGCACAATGCGCCGCCGGCAGATCCAGCCAGCGCTGGGCCGCGGCCTGCAGGCTGCTGAGGCCGCCCGTGGCAAACAGCTCGATGGCCGGCGCTGACCGGGATTCGGGCGCGAGCATGCCGGCCTGGGCCAGCAGGCGGCGCACCTGGCGCGCGACCGGCGCGCCGGTGTCTATCAGCTGCACGTCGGGTCCGAGCAGCGCGCGCAGTTCGTCCTTGACGAAAAGATAGTGGGTGCAGCCCAGCACCAGCGTGTCGATCTCGCCGGTCTTCCGGCCGAAGCTGCCCAGGGCCTGCGTATGCCGGGCGCAGCGTTCCCACAGGTCGCTGCCCTGCATGTCGGCGGCCGGCGGCTGCTCGGTGGCCAGCTCGATGGCGCGCGCCAGGCCGTCGCAGGCCTGGACCGCGAAAGTCGTTTTCTGTGAGTGCTCACTCAGCAGGCGTGCAAAGCGCGCGCTGCTCACGGTGCCGCGCGTGGCCATCACGCCCACATGGTGGGTCTGGCTGCTGAGCGAGGCCGGCTTGAGCGCGGGCTCCACGCCGATCAGCGTGAGATCGGGCATCTCGCGGCGCAGCTGTTCGACGGCTGCGGCCGTGGCCGTGTTGCAGGCAATCACCAGCGCCTTGATGTCGTATTGCGCGCGCAGGTGGCGGGCAATGGCGCTGGTGCGCTGCTGCACGAAAGCTTCGTCGCGCTCGCCGTAGGGCGCATGGCCGCTGTCGGCGACATAGACCAGAGGTTCGTGCGGCAGTTCATGGCGCAGCGCCTGCAGGACGCTGAGGCCGCCTATGCCGCTGTCGAAGATGCCGATGGGAGAGGCTGCGTGGGGCATGGAAAAGGACGGGAGTGCGGGCCGTAAAAAAGCGGGCCGAAACGGCCCGCATCCAAGTATGCCTTGTCCAGGGCCGGCATGCAGGATGCCGCCCCCGCAAGGGGAGCGGCCCCGGGCTCAGACCGCGCCGACGGAAATTCCCTTGAATTCACCGGTCGCGATGCGTTCCTTCCAGATCGCCGGGCCGGTGATGTGGGCGCTGGTGCCGCCGGCATCGACGGCCACGGTCACCGGCATGTCGACCACGTCGAATTCGTAGATGGCTTCCATGCCCAGATCGGCAAAGCCCACGACCTTGGCGTTCTTGATCGCCTTGGAGACCAGGTAGGCGGCGCCGCCCACGGCCATCAGGTAGGCGCTCTTGTGCTGCTTGATCGCCTCGATGGCCACCGGGCCGCGCTCGGCCTTGCCGATCATGGCGATCAGGCCGGTCTGCTCGAGCATCATGTTGGTGAACGAGTCCATGCGCGTGGCCGTGGTCGGGCCGGCCGGGCCCACGGCTTCGTCGCCCACCGGGTCCACGGGGCCGACGTAGTAGATCACGCGGTTGGTGAAGTCCACGGGCAGCTTTTCGCCCTTGGACAGCATGTCCTGGATGCGCTTGTGCGCGGCGTCGCGGCCGGTCAGCATCTTGCCGTTGAGCAGCAGCGTGTCGCCGGGCTTCCAGCTCGCGACTTCCTGCTTGGTCAGGTTGTTCAGGTCGACGCGCTTGCTCTTTTGCGTGTCGGGCGCCCATTCGACCTTGGGCCACAGATCCAGCGAAGGCGCGTCGAGGTAGACCGGGCCCGAGCCGTCCATCACGAAGTGGGCGTGGCGCGTGGCCGCGCAGTTGGGGATCATGGCCACGGGCTTGGAAGCCGCATGCGTGGGGTACATCTTGATCTTGACGTCGAGCACGGTCGACAGGCCGCCCAGGCCCTGGGCGCCTATGCCCAGTGCGTTGACCTTCTCGTACAGCTCAAGGCGCATTTCCTCGACCTGGTCGAGCTTCTCGCCGCGCTGCGACTTGGCCTGGAGCTCATACATGTCCAGGTCTTCCATCAGGCTTTCCTTGGCCAGCAGCACGGCCTTCTCGGCGGTGCCGCCAATGCCGATGCCGATCATGCCGGGCGGGCACCAGCCCGCACCCATGGTGGGAATGGTCTTGAGCACCCAGTCGACAATGCTGTCGCCAGGGTTCATCATGATCATCTTGGACTTGTTTTCCGAGCCGCCGCCCTTGGCCGCGACGGTGATGTCGACCTTGTCGCCGGGCACGATCTGCGTGAAGATCACGGCCGGGGTGTTGTCCTTGGTGTTCTTGCGAGCGAAGTGGGGGTCTGCCACCACGGAAGCGCGCAGCGTGTTGTCGGGGTGGTTGTAGCCTTGGCGCACGCCTTCGTTGATCGCGTCCTCGATGCCGCCGGTGAAGCCTTCCCAGCGCACGTCCATGCCGATCTTGAGGAACACGTTGACGATGCCGGTGTCCTGGCAGATGGGGCGGTGACCGATGGCCGACATCTTGGAGTTCGTCAGGATCTGGGCCATCGCGTCCTTGGCCGCCGGGCTCTGTTCGCGCTCGTAGGCGCGTGCCAGGTGGGCGATGTAGTCGGCGGGGTGGTAGTAGCTGATGTACTGCAGGGCGCCTGCGATCGAATCGATCAGGTCCTGCTGGCGGATCGTGGTGGTCATCGTGGGTTTCTTTGGAAAGGGAGAACAACGAACTGCGAAAGCAACCCGGGATTATCCCGCGCTTCACTGCAAACCGTGCCCATGGCCCAGCAGTCTTCTATAACACTTGCGGCCTGAATTGCGGCTCGTTCGCGTCTATGGCGCATGTGTCAGAGTGGATGCAAAACAGAATGTTGAGAATAGGTATCATTCATTGATGGATTTTTTCCATTCAACCCTTATGGAGACTTGTGGATGACGCAACCGGCTACGCGACAGGAACGTGACACTTTCGGCCCCATCGAGGTCCAGGCCGACAGGCTCTGGGGGGCGCAGACCCAGCGTTCGCTGCAGAATTTCGACATATCGGGCGAGCGCCAGCCGCTGGAGCTGATCCGCGCGCTGGCCCTGGTCAAGCGCGCTTCGGCCGTGGTCAACCAGCAGCTGGGCCTGCTGGATGCGAAGAAGGCCCAGGCCATCGTTGCCGCGGCCGATGAAGTGGTCGCGGGCCAGCATGACGAGCAGTTTCCGCTGGTCGTATGGCAGACCGGCTCGGGCACGCAGAGCAACATGAACGTCAACGAGGTGCTGGCCAACCGCGCCAGCGAGCTGCTGGGCGGCGAGCGCGGCGAAGGCCGGCTGGTGCATCCCAACGACGACGTCAACAAGAGCCAGTCGAGCAACGACGTGTTTCCCACGGCCATGCATGTGGCCGCGGTGCAGGCGCTGGTCGAGCGCCTGCTGCCCTCGGCGGCAAAGCTGCAGGCCACGCTGGCCGAGAAGTCCGAGGCCTTTGCCGAGATCATCAAGATCGGCCGCACGCACCTGCAGGACGCCACGCCGCTGACGCTGGGCCAGGAGTTTTCCGGCTATGTCGCGCAGCTGCGCCATGGCCAGGCCCATGTGCAGGCCGCGTTGCCGCACCTGTGCGAACTTGCGCTCGGCGGCACGGCCGTGGGCACGGGCCTGAACGCTCCCGCGGGCTATGCGGTCGCGGTCGCGGCCGAACTCGCGCGCCTCACGGGCCTGCCGTTTGTCACCGCACCCAACAAGTTCGAGGCCCTGGCCAGCGTCGATGCCCTGGTGCATGCGCATGGCGCGCTCAAGACCCTGGCCGCAAGCCTGACGAAGATCGCCAACGACGTGCGCTGGCTGGCCAGCGGTCCGCGCAGCGGCATTGGCGAGTTGAGCATCCCCGAGAACGAGCCGGGCTCGTCCATCATGCCGGGCAAGGTCAACCCGACGCAAAGCGAAGCGCTGACCATGCTTGCCGCCCAGGTCATGGGCAACGACGTGGCGATCAACATCGGCGGCGCCTCGGGCAACTTCGAGCTCAATGTGTTCCGCCCCATGGTGGCGCACAACTTCCTGCAGAGCGTGCGCCTGCTGGCCGACGGCATGCGCAGCTTCAACGACCACTGCGCCGTGGGCATCACGCCCAACGAAGACCGCATTGCCGAGCTGGTGCAGCGTTCGCTGATGCTGGTGACCGCGCTGAACCCGCATATCGGCTACGACAAGGCCGCCTATATCGCCAAGAAGGCCCACCGCGAAGGCTCGAGCCTGCGCGAAGCCGCCGTGGCCAGCGGGCATCTCACGGGCGAGCAGTTCGATGCCTGGGTCGTGCCGGCGCAGATGGTCGGCAACCTTTGAGGGCCATCCGCGCCTGAGCCTTGCCGCACGCGGGCGCGGGTGGCGACGTCTGCTAAGGTGCAGCCCTTGTTCCCGCTCCCGAGCGAAAGACTTTTTGATGGATTCTCTGTCCTTGCGCACCGCCACCGTTGTGGCGGCTGTGGCGCTGCTGGCCGGCTGCTCCGGCCTGCGCATGCCTTCTATGCCCTCACTGCCGGGCTGGATGTCCTCAGCCAAGCCTGCGGTGGTCGCGGCACCTCCCGCGGCGCCCGCCGCGGCATCAATCCTCCAGCCCACGGACCGCACCGAGACCTGGCGCGGCGTCTACCGCCAGCAGGCCGACAGCGGACGCTTCACCGAGTGCCGCGCGGGTGTCGAGATGCCCGTGGCCGCAGCGGGCGACAGCGCTCTGCTGGAGTCGGCCTATGCTTCCAGCCGGTCTGCGCCGGGGGCGCCGGTGTTTGTCGAGGTCCAGGGGCGCTGGGTGCAACGCGCGCGCGCCGACATGCCGCCTTCGGCGAACGCCACGGAACTGGCGCTGCTGGTCGAGCGCTTTGTCTCGGTATCGAGCCGAACGTCCTGCGCCGGCTGGTGAGGTGGTCAGCGCCGGCGCGCGCTGCGCTCCAGCCCCGGCAGGCCCATGTCGAAGCGCTGGTTGAGATAGTGGATCGATGACTTGTAGGCGGCATCGGCCCAGCCCGAGCGCTGCGGGTTGTAGCCGTCGCTGACCAGCGCGATGTCTTCGCCCGGCAGCGGCTGCACGGCCCAGCGGTAGATGTCGTGGTTGGTGAACTGGTTGCCCGCGCGCAGGTAATACCAGGCATCGGGCCATTCGCGGAACACGGTCTTGCTTGGCGGGCCTATGGTCACGGGGCGGGTCACGCCGTTGTTCGCGAACAGGTGGTTCAGGCCGATCGCCACTTCCTTTTCGAGCGCTTCGATCGGGCCCTGGGCCAGCCGCGCCCACAGGTTGGCGCAGTCGGACTGGTCGTTGTAGACCACGCGGATCGCGTTCTGCGCCGCCGCATAGGCTTCGAGCGGAATCTCCACCGAATTGATGCAGTGGCCCGTGGTCCAGGCGCGCCAAACATGGCGGCCATTGGGCGTGACGATGCCGCGCCACCAGGGCTGGGCATACCACTGTGTGATGGTGGTCACGCGCACGCCGACCAGTGCCTGGAACTCGGGCTGGGCGCAGATTTTCTCTATCACGTCGCCGCGCAGCTGCTGCAGCGCCACCGGCGGCAAGGCCAGCACCAGCGTGCGCGCGGTCAGCGCGCGCCGCGCGGTCTTGATCAGATAGCCGGTCGGCGACTTGTCGACCGACAGCACGGGCTCGGACAGATGGATCTGCACGCCCTGGTCGCGCGCGCGCTGCTCCATGCCGCGCGTATAGGCCGACATGCCGCCCACGGGATACAGGCTCTGGCAATGGCCGCTGGGGCAGATCGCGCCGGCGTCGTTCTCTTCGTCGAGGTAGTCGAGATAGGCCTTGGCGTTGAGGTCGTACTCGTGGTCGGCGCGAAAGCGGTAGGTGTCGTGCAGAAAGGCGCAGCCTTCGACGCCAATGACTTTCTCGGCATAGGCGCGCAGGTTGGGGTAGCGGTCCACATGGGCGCGTTCCGGGCCCTTGAGCAGCCGGTCGTAGAGCTGGACTTCATAGCCGCCGCGATCGCGGTCGACATCGAGGCCGGGAAACACGCGGATGAAGTCGTCGTTGTGGGTCGCATACATGCCGCGCGTGTATCCGAGCTCCTCGAGCATCTCGGGTTTCTGCAGCGCGATGCCCAGTTCCTGGGCCAACTCCACCAGCACGCTCTGGCCTTCCATGATGCGGCGCGCGCCAAGCTGTATGAACGGGCCTTCGCTGTGCTCGTCGGACGCGGGAATGTCGGACACGCGCCCGCCCAGGCGTTCGTCCTGCTCGAACAGGCAGATGCGCGGGCCGTGGCGCGCAGCCAGGCGCAAGGCCGTGTGCAGGCCCGCGACGCCGCCGCCGACAATGGCGATATCGCAATGGGCCGTGGTGTCGTCCGCGGCCAGCACGGGCTGCGTCTGGGGGGAATCCTGCGCGCTGGGGGGCGCGGTTTCGGGGCTGGCGACTTCGCCGCCCAACAAAAGATTGCTCATGCCGGACATCCTTTCCCGGGACTGCCTGCGCGCGCGGGCGCAGGGCAATCGTTCGGCTCAGTGTAGGGTGCCGACTGGCGCGGCGCCCGGCATGGCTATGTGCTGCGCGTGGTTATCGCGCAGCGGCGCGCGCCTGGTCCAGCCAGCCGTCGAAAGTCTTCTGATGGGCCTCTATCCAGCCCGCGACATGGCGTTCGATATCGGCCGGCTTGTTCTCGCCGAGGAACATGCGGTTGTTTTGGGCGTTGATGTCGTTGATCGGCAGCTGCATGATCTCGAACAGCTTGCCCGCGGCCGGGTTCTGCAGCGCCCATTGCTTGTTGGCCAGGATGTGCTGGGTGTTGGGCACGAAGCCGTAGTTCCTGCCATTGGGCAGTTGGGTGTCCTCGCTGCCCTGCGCGCCGGGTGTCGCGCTGAACGGCACTTCGAGCCACATCACGTCGGTGCCTGGCTTGAGCTGGGCGCTGACCCAGAACGGCGTCCAGGTGTAGTACAGCACGGGCTTGCCGGCCTGGTAGCGCGAGATGGTGTCGGCGATCAGCGCCGAGTAGGTGCCCTGCTGGTGCGTGACCGTGGCGCGCAGGCCGAAGGCATCGAGCTGGTGCTCGATTGCGGCTTCGCAGCCCCAGCCCGGCGTGCAGCCCGTGAGGTCGGCCTTGCCGTCGCCGTTGGCGTCGAACAGCGCGGCGAGCTTGGGGTCCTTGAGCTGGCTGATCCGGGTGATGCCGTACTGGTCGGCGGTCTTCTTGTCTATCAGGTAACCCTGGATCGCGCCTTCGGCAAACGTTCCCTGGCGCGTGAGCTTGCCGTCGCCGCCGGCATTCTTGTAGAAGTCTTCATGCAGCGGCACCCAGTGGTTGGCCATGAACGTGGCATCGCCGTTGGCGATCGCCAGATGGGCCGTGGGGTACTCGACTTCCTGTACAGGCTGCACGTCGTAGCCCAGCTGCTGCAGGGCCTTGACCACGACCTGGGTCTGGAAGTTTTCCTCGGCGATCGAGCTCTTGAGCGGAAAGACCTTCACGCCCTTGCCGGGCATTGGGTTGCCCGCGGTGTTCTGGGCGCTGGCCATCAGGCCTAGGCTTGCCAGGCCGACCGCAAGCAGTGCGCGGCGCAGGTGGGAGAAAGAATGGGACATATGGAATTTCCTGTGTTCTGGGGAAGACGCGCGCAGCGGCCGTGGCCCGCAGGCCAAGGGCGCGCGGCCAGCGGCGCGCCGCTCGCCGCGCGCCGCTTGCCGCGCGCGTCGGTCTTCAGGCGTTGGCGGTGGTGCCGACGGGAGCGGCTGCAGGCGCAGCGGCCTCGGTCGTGGCCGCAGGCGCGGGTGCGCGGCGGCTGCGCAGCAGCCAGCCCAGCGGGCCGCGCTGCGACCAGCGCACGCCACCGCGCTGGGGCTTGCCCATGGCCTGGGTGATGCGGTCCAGCGCAATCGCCAGCAGCACGATGCCCAGGCCGCCGACCGTGGCCAGGCCCATGTCGAGGCGGCCGATGCCGCGCAGCACCATCTGACCCAGGCCGCCTACCGCGATCATCGAGGCGATGACCACCATCGACAGCGACAGCATCAGCGCCTGGTTGATGCCGGCCATGATGGACGGCATGGCCAGCGGCAGCTGCACCTTGAACAGCATCTGCATGGGCGAGGCGCCATAGGCGCGACTGGCTTCGATCAGGTCGGGACGCACCTGGCGTATGCCGAGGTTGGTCAGGCGGATCAGCGGCGGCAGTGCGAACACGATGGTGACGATCACGCCGGGCACGTTGCCGATGCCGAACAGCATCACCACGGGAACCAGGTAGACGAAGGCCGGCGTGGTCTGCATCGCGTCGAGGAAAGGACGGGTCCAGCGCTGGGCGCGGTCGCTGGCGGCCAGCGCAATGCCCACGGGCAGGCCGATCAATATGCAGAATGCCAGCGATGTCAGCACCAGCGACAGCGTGACCATGGCTTCGGGCCAGATGCCCAGCAGGGCGACCACGGCCAGCGAGACCAGCGTGCCGATGGCAATCGCCCGGCCCGCGAACTGCCAGGCCAGCAGCACCATGACGGCGATCATGACCATCGATGGCACGCTGGTCAGCAGGCTCTCAACGCCGGTGAGCGTGGCATCGATGGGCGCGCGCACCGTCTGGAAGAAAGGCCGGAAATGCGTGACCACCCATTCGAGGCCGTGGTTGATGCTGTCCTGCACCTGGGCCGAATCGGCCATCCAGTGCTGCACGTCAAGCAGCTGCGACAGCGTCGCGGGCGTATCGGCCGGCACGCTGCCGAGCGCGTCGTTGGCCAGTCGCGGTCCGTCGAGCCAGTCGGTATTGCCTGCGTCCAGCCCGCCGCTGTTGCCCAGCGTCCAGGGGTCCATGGCCAGCGCGGGATCGGCGAGCTGGGCGGCGCTGTCGACCGGGATGTCGCTCAACGGCTGGGGCATGGCCGACATGTCCATCGTGGTCGAATCGAGCGCGTCGGTGCTGACCTGGGCCAATTGCACGCTGGCGGTGGAGTGCGTTGCGCTGCTGTTCATGCGGCGCTCCCGGCTGTGGCCTGGGGCGGCGCAGGGGGGCTGGGCGGCACGGGCGGCGTGTCGCGGTCCAGGAACTTGAGCAGCATGGTCTTGCTGATCACGCCCGCGAAGCGGCCGTCGCTCTGCACCACGGGCAGCGCGCAGGGCGCGGATGCGACCTGGCCGAACAGGTTGGCGACGGGGGCATCGACCGCGATCGACGACACGTTGTCGAGGTAGGCATGCTGCAGGCCCAGCGTGCCCACATGGCCATGCAGCGCCGCGCGCAGCGAGTCGGCCGACACCGTTCCAAGATAGCGCTGGCGCGGGCTCAGCACATAGGCGAAGTCGCGGTCCGATTCCTCGATGGCGCGCAGCGCCGGGCGGCAGCCGCGGTCGCTGTGTTCATTGACGATGGTCAGCGCGCGGCGCGCGATGTCGCCGGCCTTGAACACCGCCGCCGCATCGACGCCGCGGATGAAGTGGCGCACATAGTCGTTGGCGGGATTGCGCAGGATGTCGTCGGGTGTGCCGACCTGTATCACCTGGCCGTCCTTCATGATCGCGATGCGGTCGCCGATGCGCATGGCTTCGTCGAGGTCGTGCGAAATGAAGATGATGGTGCGGCGCTTGACTTCCTGCAGGCGCAGCAGCTCCGACTGCATCTCGGTGCGGATGATGGGATCGAGCGCGGAAAAGGCTTCGTCCATCAGCAGGATGGACGGGTCGGAGGCCAGCGCCCGGGCCAGGCCCACGCGCTGCTGCATGCCGCCCGACAGTTCGTCGGGGTAGCTCGCGCCCCAGCCTGCGAGGCCCACCTGCTCCAGCGCGGCCTGGGCCAGCGCCTGGCGCTCGGCGCGGTCCACGCCCGCGAGCTCCAGCCCGAAGGCCGTGTTGTCGAGCACATTCACATGGGGCAGCAGCGCGAACGACTGGAACACCATGGAGATGTCCTTGCGGCGCAGCGCGCGCAAGTCCTTGGGGCTCAATGCGCCGATGTCGGCGCCGTCGACCAGGATGCGGCCGGACGTGGGCTCGATCAGGCGGTTGAGCATGCGCACCAGCGTGGACTTGCCCGAGCCCGACAGGCCCATGATGACGAAGATTTCGCCGGCTTCGATCTGGAAATCGGCGTCGAACACGCCTATCGATTGGCCGGTACGCGCCAGGATGTCCGATTTGCTCAGTCCCTGCTGGACCAGCGCCAGCGCGTCCTGCGGCGCATCGCCGAAGACCTTGAAAACATGCTCGATGGTGATCTGTTTGGCCACTGTTTCGCTCTCCCTTTTATTGGATTGAATACAGTCCAGCGCTTGTGAAAGGCTGGCGTGCAAGGCCGAAGGCAGAACCTGATGCAAGGGTCGCCGGGATCCCGCGACGGGACCGGCGGCGACCGGAAATGCGTATGGACAACGCAGGCTCGAATGGTGCCGCGAGGGGCACGCAAGAGCCAGGCAAGACGCCAGCGCGCGACATGGTGGAAAACCTGTCTGCCGGCTGGCGATCCAGGGCGCGGCGAAAGCCGCGCAACTGGGCATCAGGACCGCGATCGGCCCGATGACGGGGCTGCCGAGGCAACGCCGCCTGAAGTGGATCGAAGCGTGAAAACGCTTGGATTACCTGCATGGCAGGTTGTAAATAAGCGTTCAATTCTATTAATTGAGTGCTTTTGTGTCAACAAATGGTTATTTTTGACTGTGTTATCACGCGCGCGTTTTTTGCGCGCCAGGCGAAAAAAAACCCGCGCCGCGGATTGCGGGGCGGGTTCTGCGGGCGCGTGGCGCGCGGCTTTCAGTGGCTGCGTGCGGGGCTGCGCAGCAGGCGGTCGGTGTAGGCGATGGCCAATGCGCTCAGCAGGAAGGCGATATGGATCGCGGTCTGCGCAATCAGCACCTTGGAGTCGTAGTTGGCGGCGTTGATGAAGGTCTTGAGCAGATGGATGGAGCTGATGCCGATGATGGACAGGCCCAGCTTGACCTTGAGCACGGTCGCGTCCACGTGGCTCAGCCATTCGGGCTGATCGGGATGGCCTTCGATGTTGAGCCGGCTGACGAAGGTCTCGTAGCCGCCGATGATCACCATGATCAACAGGTTGGAGATCATCACCACGTCGATCAGCGCCAGCACGACCAGCATGATGACCGTCTCGTTGAGGCTGGTCAGCGGGGCGTCGGGCTTGTAGCCGATGCTGGTGACCAGCGCCTGGAGTGCGGTCTGGCTGCCGAACGCGGCCTCCACAAGGTGCAACAGCTCGAGCAGGAAATGCCAGACATAGACGCCTTGCGCGAGGATCAGGCCGAGGTACAGCGGAACCTGCAGCCAGCGGCTGGCGAAGATGAAGGTGGCCAGCGGGTTCATTTTGGCAGCCGCTGGCTTGCCGGAGGGTGTGGGGGTGTCCATGGGGTGTGGGGGCGAGAAATAGGGTGCGCGATTGTATCGGTGCGCGATGACGGCGGCATTACTGAGGGGTTGAACGCCATGCTTGACCACGGCGCACGGTTTTGCGCCGACCAGTCAGTGACGTGTAAGACCCGCGGGCGACAGTCGCGGCACAATGCAAAAGTTAGCCAAGGAGACAGAAATATCATGAGTGCGTCGTCATCTGCGATCGAATCCGTGCTGGTTGAAAACCGCGTCTTTCCCCCGCCTGCGGCCTTTGCCCAGTCGGCCCGCATTTCGGGCATGCCCGCCTACGAGGCGCTGTGCGCCGAAGCCGAAGCGGACTACGAAGGCTTCTGGTCGCGGCTGGCGCGCGAGCATCTTGATTGGAGCCGGCCGTTCAGCCAGACGCTCGATACCTCCAATGCGCCGTTCTACCGCTGGTTTGCCGACGGCGAACTCAATGCCAGCGCCAACTGCCTGGACCGCCACATGGGCACGGCCGTCGAGCACAAGACGGCGATCATCTTCGAAGCCGACGACGGCGCTGTGACGCGCGTCAGCTACCGCGAGCTGCTCGAGCGCGTGAGCCAGTTCGCCAATGCGCTCAAGGCCCAGGGCGTGCAAAAGGGCGATCGCGTGCTGATCTACATGCCGATGACCATCGAAGGCGTGGTCGCGATGCAGGCCTGCGCGCGCATAGGCGCGACGCACAGCGTGGTGTTCGGCGGCTTCTCGGCCAAGGCCGTGCAGGAGCGCATCATCGACGCCGGCGCCGTGGTGGTGATCACCGCCAACTACCAGCTGCGCGGCGGCAAGGAGCTGCCGCTCAAGGCCATCGTCGACGACGCACTGGCCTCGGGCGAATGCACCAGCGTGCGCCAGGTGCTGGTCTACGAACGCACGGCCACGCCCTGCGCCATGCAGCCCGGCCGCGACAAGACGTTTGCCGAGGCACTGGCCGGCCAGTCCAAGGAATGCGCTGCCGTGGCATTCGGCGCCGAGCACCCGCTGTTCATCCTCTACACCAGCGGCTCCACGGGCAAGCCCAAGGGCGTGCAGCACAGCACCGGCGGCTATGCGCTGTGGGCCAAGCTGACCATGGACTGGACTTTCGACCTGCGCCCCGACGACGTGTTCTGGTGCACGGCCGACATCGGCTGGATCACGGGTCACACCTATGT
Organism: Comamonas sp.; assembly: GCF_036666375.1. GTDB lineage: Bacteria > Pseudomonadota > Gammaproteobacteria > Burkholderiales > Burkholderiaceae_C > Comamonas. The sequence goes on from NZ_JAVWWA010000047.1 coordinate 36,162, forward strand.
CGCCTACGGCCCGCTGGCGGCCGGCGCGACGCAGATCGTGTTCGAAGGCGTGCCCACCTTCCCCGACGCGGGCCGCTTCTGGCAGATGATAGAGCGCCACCGCTGCTCCATCTTCTACACCGCGCCCACGGCCATACGCTCGCTGATCAAGGCCGCCGAAGCCGATGCCGCGGTGCACCCGGATCGCAGCGACCTGTCGAGCCTGCGCCTGCTGGGCAGCGTGGGCGAGCCCATCAACCCCGAAGCCTGGATGTGGTACCACCGCCATGTGGGCGGCGAGCGCTGCCCCATTGTCGACACCTTCTGGCAGACCGAGACCGGCGGCCATGTGATCACGCCGCTGCCGGGCGCCACGCCGCTGGTGCCGGGCTCGTGCACGCTGCCGCTGCCGGGCATCACCGCGGCCATCGTCGACGAACTGGGCAACGACATTCCCGACGGCACGGGCGGCATCCTGGTCATCAAGCGCCCCTGGCCCAGCATGATCCGCAACATCTGGAACGACCCCGAGCGCTTCAAGAAGAGCTACTTCCCCGAAGAGCTCAAGGGCTACTACC